>JBGPOW010000068.1:0-19382 GCA_041488235.1 Binatia bacterium | reverse complement strand
GGATCGCAGACGGCGAGCGTACTCGCGTCAGGGTTCGCGAGATCGTAGCAGAAGCAGTTCTTCGCCGGCCCCGGGAAGAGTACCGGACCGTCGAGCGTGCACTGGCCGCACGTCGGCGACGCGGTGTTGGTGTCGCAGTTCATGAGCCGCGCGGCGCTGAGCGGCGCCGCGTCGTCGGTGATGACGTCGTGCGCTTGGCCCGTCCAGCCGGTGTCGAGATCGACCCCGGGCCTGCCAACGTAGCTCAGCACCTCGGGCAGCGGGTTCGGGAGCACGCACGCGGTCGAGACCGGCGTCGGCGTCGCGGTTTCGCCGTTGGTCGGAGTAGGCGTCGGCGTGGGATTGTGGCTCGTCGCCGTCGCGGTCGGGCCCGTCACGTTGCGGAGCGCCGGTACGCACAGCTCTTTCGGTTTCTTCGCGTCGAGCCGCTGCGGTCCGAACTGATGATTGACGAAAAGGCCGACGACCTTTGCGAACTGCGGCAGGCTCGTCTGCTTCACCTTGTAACAAAGGAGGTGATCCGCGTGCGTCTCCGCGCCTGGCGCCTCGTTGTTCTTGTCGGCGGGCGCGCAGAGGCGGGTCGGCTTTTTCACCTCGACCGTCATCGAGCCGAACTGATCCTGGATCGTGACGCCGGGAACCGACACGAACTTCGCCGTGCCGCTGCTCACCCGGACGCTGTAGCACTGAAAGTGATCGACGCCGGGAGCGGCGGGCGTCGGCGGCGTCGCGCTCGTGCTCTTCTCCGACGGCACCTGCAACGTGACCGGCTTCTTCACGTCGAGGGTGAGCGTCCCGAACTGATCGAGGAGGTGCTGCGTCAGAACCGGTGTGAACTTCACGGTCGGTTTGACCTTGAAGTCCGTGAGGTGGTCGGGATGCGACGGCGCCGTCGGATCCTCGTTGTTCTTGTTCGTCGGCGCGCAGAAGAGCTTCGGCTTCTTCACCTCCACGGTCGAGGAGCGAAACGCGTCGACGACGCCGACGCCCACGACGTCCACGAACCGCGGCGTGCCCGACGTCGCCCCGGTCGAGTAGCAGGTGAAATGATCGGTCGCCCCCGCGACCGCGGGGAGCGTGATCATCAATACGATCGCCGCCGACACGGCGCGTCGTGTCGAAGCGACGACGCCGGCCGCCAGGAATGTCGATATTGTTCGATTCGTCATTGAGCGCTCCTCCTCGAGCAAGTTGCGAGTGATCCTGAAGGTAGGGGGCGGCCCAAAGGCGAACAATCACGGTGTGTCGTGAAACCCCGCCCGATTCTCGGGGAGAATCGGCGACGTGATGGGTGGCCCAGCGCAACGCAACGCGGTAGTAGGGCGGCGGCGCGATTGCCGCCGCCAGCGTTCCCGCGTGCTTGACGGCGCCGGCCGATTAGGTGCTACACAGGCGCGGCGGACGAACCACTACGACCGAGAGGAGAACCCCCCCCATGCTCACTCGGCACCCCCTTCGGTGGACGGCCGGCGCGCTGGTCGCGCTGTGCTCGACGTTGCTCACGCATCCTGCGTCTGCGGAGATCGGCGACCTCGTCGCCGACGGCGTGATCGGCCAGTCGACGTTCGACGACTCGGTCGCGCTGCCGATCGGACCCCAGGCGTTCGGCACCCCGAAAGGCATCGCCATCGATCGCAGCGTCACCCCGAACCGCGTCTACGTCTCGGACAGCGTCTACCACCGCGTGCTCGGGTGGGCGGACGTCGATGCGCTCGCGAACGGAGCACCGGCCGACATCGTGCTCGGACAGCCCGACGCGGCGTCGTGGGGATGCAACAACGTGGTGGTGTTCGACGGCGTCCCGCCGGCGCCGACGCTCTCCTCGATGTGCGGACCGGCGGGACTCGCCGTCGATGCGAGCGGCAACCTCTACGTCGCCGACAGCATCAACTGTCGCGTGCTGGTCTTCCGCGATCCGTTCGGCACCGACGGCGTCGCAGATGCCGTCCTCGGCGAGAGCGTGCCCGGCTTCCAAGGCTGCGGCGTCTCCGCGACCAAGCTCTACGAGCCGATGGGCGTCGCCGTTGATGGCGCCGGCAACGCGTTCGTCGCCGACACGCTCAATTGCCGGGTGCTCGAGTTCGATTCGCCGCTCACGACCGACAGCGTCGCCGACCGCGTCTACGGACAGACGAGCTTCACCGGCCGCAATTGCAGCGGCGCCAACCTCTACTTCCCGAGCGGCGTCTCCGTCGACGCCGACGAGCGGCTCTACGTCTCGTCGTCGCTGTACGTGCTCTCCGAGTTCGACCACGCGCTGACGACGGACACGATCGTCGATCGGGTGATCGGTACAGGCCAGTGCAACCCCGGCGGCGAGACCTCGGCGACGACGTGCGGTATCCTCTCCGGCGCGACCGACGCCGCCGGCCGCCTCTACATCGCCGACTCGGGAAACAGCCGCGTGCTCGCGTTCAACAACCCCGCCGTGAACGTCTTGCAGGCGTCGCGCGTCTTCGGACAGTCGGGATTCACCGGAACGAGCGACCTCTTGCACGACGGCTGCAACACCGGCGGCGCGAGCGCGACGAGCCTGTGTCTGCGGAAGGTGCGCTTCTTGACGCTCGGCGCGACATTCGATGAGGCGGGCGCGCTGACGCTCGACGACGCGGGCCGGCTATGGGTCGCCGACGGACTGAACAACCGCGTGCTGCGCTACGACACACCGCTCACCAGCGCCACGGCGAACCTCGTGCTCGGGCAGCAATCGATGAGTGAAACACACCAGCCGGTGTTCGCCGTCGAGCAACCGCAGACGGCGCTCTTCCAATCGTACGCGCTCGTGCTCGAGCCCGCCGCGAGCCGCCTCCTCGTCTACTCGAACTACAGCTACGCACGCGCCACGCCGCTCGCCGTGATCGGGCAACCCGACTTCACGACGGTCGGCTGCAACGCCGCCGGCCTGAGCAGCGCGTCGCTGTGCGGTCCGCGCGGTGTGAGCGTCGACGCCTCCGGGAACTTGTGGATAGCGGACACCGACAACAATCGCGTCCTCGAGTTCGCGAGCCCGTGGATCAACTACGATTACAACCTCAAGCGCTACGTCGTGAAAGCGACGGCTGACTATGTGTACGGACAGCTCGACACGACCTCGAATGCGTGCGCCGCCGGCGCCACCGGACTGTGCGCGCCGCTCGGCGTCGCGTCGGAGCCGACGCACAGCCGACTCTACATCGCCGACAGCGGGAACAATCGCATCGTGCGCCATGACAACCCGCTCGCCGACGCCACCGCCGACGCGGTCATCGGACAGAGCGACTTCGCGGGTGTCGCGTGCAACGCCGGCGGACTCGGCGCGAGCTCGCTCTGCGAGCCCGCGGGGCTCGCCGTCGATGCCGACGAGCTGCTGTGGGTCGCCGACAGCGGCAACAACCGCGTCCTCGCGTTCGCGCCGCAGACCGCGGCCGCGCAGATCGTCCTCGGACAGCCGGGCATGGGCTCCGCGTCGCCGGCCGTCGGCGCCGGCGGCCTGAGCGGCCCCGTCGGTATCGCGACCGACCGGCGCGGCAACGTGTACGTCGCCGATCGCGACAACAACCGCGTCCTCGAGTACGACGCTCCGGCCAGCGGCGATGCGCTCGCCGACCGCGTCTTCGGCCAGCCCGACTTCGCCACGACGGCGTGCACGGCATCCGATCACGGCCTCTGCCAGCCCGTCGGCGTCGCGGAGCAGTACTATTATGACGACACGCTCGCGGTCGCCGACGGCGGCAACAACCGGGTGCTGCTCTTCGACTCGCCCTTCTGCGTCGACGACTACCTGCTCACCGCCGCGAATCGCACGGTGAAGATGCCGCGCAGCAAGCCGCTGAAAGCGAAGCTGCGCGTCTATCCAGGTTTGCTCGCACCGGGGGAAACGCTCGTCTTCAGCGGCAAGCTCGTCCTGCTCGACGAGGACGGCGGCATCTATCCGGGCGAGTCGCCGCTGATGAGCATCCTCACCGCGTCGGGCGCGCTCGTGCATGCGGAGCGCGTCCCCGACCTCTCGAACATCCGGCTCGGCGCCAACAGCGAGACGTGGGGCACCGAATACCTGAAGGGCGAGCGCGACGCCGGCGTCGACGACTTCACGATCAAGGAGAAGTTCAGGTATCCGGCGCACACGCCGAACTACGCGCAGTACACGTACAAGGGTCGCGCGCTCGGTCTACCGACGCGCGGCTTCGACCCCGCGATGAAATGGCGCATCCAATGGGGCGGCACCTGCTTCACGACCGATCTCACGTGCACCGGCGGCGCGTGTAAGGTCGCGAAGTAAGCAGCCGTCGCGCGGCGCGCCCGGGCGCGCAGTCGGCTCCGCGCGAGGATCGCTCGCGCAGGGCACCGGACACGATGTGGATCTTCCGTACTCCGAATCGCCGCACTCGAAGTGGCTCGCTCCTTATGCGCGCTCCGCCGACCGCGCACCCCGGCACGCCGTGCGGCGGCAGCGGTCGAGACGCCGCGTCCCACCGCCTCGCCGGTGCGCGCGCAGCGCGCGAGCGCAAACGACGCGACGACGCGGCCGGTCGCCAGGCGGGTGGCGCGCGGCGGCACGGGGTGCGCAGGGACGTAGAATTTGCGCGCGAGCGCGGGACGCCCAGCGTGCATCGGCGTCCGCGGGCGCCCACGAGGTTCGCGCGTACGTAGCAGGCTGCGCGCGCGTGCCGTCCCGGCGCGCCCCGTGCCGCCGCGCGCCACCTGCCCGCGCCGACCTCTTCGTTGCGACGGACGGCTCGCACACTCCGCGGCGCGGCGTCGCGTCACCACGGGTCGATGCAGGGGCGCTTCTTCCGCCGCCGGCGCGCCGGCTCGGGCGCCGACGCGAGCGCGCTCGTGATCCAGCGCCGCGATTCCGCCGGGTCGATGACGTCGTCGATCTCGAAATGCGACGCCGCGCTCACGGCTTTGCCGTGGCGGTACATGCGCTCGACCATCGTCTTGAAGAGCGCCCGGCGCTCGTGCGGGTCGGTGACCGCGGCGAGCTCCTTCCGAAAGCCGAGCTTCACCGCGCCTTCGAGCCCCATGCCGCCGAACTCTCCCGTCGGCCACGCGACCGTGAAGAGCGGCGCCTTGAAGCTGCCCCCCGCCATCGCCATCGCGCCGAGACCGTAGCCCTTGCGGAGCACGATCGTGCAGAACGGGACGCTGAGGCTCGCACCGACGACGAAGAGTCGCGCCGCGTGGCGCACGAGCGCGCGCTTCTCGATCTCGGGACCGACCATGATGCCTGGCGTGTCGCAGAGGAAGACGACCGGCAGATCGAACGCGTCGCAGAGCTTCAAGAAGCGCGCCGCCTTGTCGGCGCCGTCGGGCTCGATCGCACCGGCGAGGTACGTCGGGTTGTTGGCGACGATGCCGAGCGGCCGCCCTTCCATGCGCGCCAGCGCCGTCACCATCCCGACGCCGAAGTCGCGGCGAAGCTCGAGCACTGAACCGGTGTCGGCGAGCGTCTCGACGACGCGGCGGACGTCGTAGACGCGCAAGCGGTTCTCCGGCACGAGGCCGCGGAGCACGCGTTGATCCGCGCACTGCCACGCCGCCAGCGAACCCTGGAAGTACGAGAGGTAGCGCTTCGCGGCGTGGACCGCCGCGGCCTCGTCGGCGACCGCGACGTCGATGACGCCGTTCGGCACTTGCACCCCCATCGGACCGATCTCCTCCGGCCGGAAAACCCCGAGGCCGCCGCCCTCCACCATCGCCGGGCCGCCCATGCCGATGTTGGAGTTGGCGGTCGCGATCACGACGTCGCAGCAGCCGAGGAGCGCCGCGTTGCCCGCGAAGCAGAACCCCGAGTTGACCCCGACGATCGGCACGAGCGCGGAGAGACGCGCGAACGTCTGGAACGTCGGCACATCGAGGCCGGCGATGCCGAGCGCGTCGGTGTCGCCCGGCCGCCCGCCGCCGCCCTCGGTGAAGACGACGACCGGCAGGCGCCGGCGCTCGGCGATCTCGAGCATGCGGTCCTTCTTACGGTGGTTCTGCGCCCCCTGCGTCCCGGCAAGTACGGTGTAGTCGTACGCCAGGACGACGCAGCGGGAGCGCGCGGGCGCGAAGGCGTCGCCGTTCACCCGCCCGATGCCGGCGACGAGCCCGTCGGCGGGCGTGTTCTTGATCAGGTCGTCGATCGCGCGCCGCTGCCGCTGGGCCGCGACGACGAGCGGCGCGTACTCGACGAAGGTCCCCGGATCGCAGAGATCCGCGACGTTCTCCCGTGCGGTGCGCTGGCCGGTCTTGCGACGCCGCGCCACCGCCTCGGGACGCGCCGCATCGAGGCCGATCGCATGCCGCTCCTGCGCCTCGCGGAGATCGTCGCGAATGCGATCGAGGTCGATGTGGGCCGCCGCTTCTCCAGCGTCGTCGCCGGCGACCGCGGCGGCGACGAACGCCAGCGGGTCGCCTTCGAAGATGGTGTCGCCGGCGGCGACCATGATGCGGGCCACGACGCCGCCCACGTCCGCGACGACGACGTGCTCCATTTTCATCGACTCCATCACGACGAGCGGCGCGCCCGCCCGGACGATGGCGCCGGTCGCCGTATCGACGGAGACGATCGTCCCCTGCATCGGGGCGCGAATCGCGACGGTTCCCGCAGGCGCATCGTCGCGATCCGCCGCGTCGTCATCCGCGGCATCGCCGCGATCGCGCTTGCCGTGCTCGAGCACCGCGAGCGGATCGACGGCGTCGACCTGCGCACCCGCGCGCCGCGGCGGCGCGGCCGTGAAGAAGAGACGCGGCTGCGGCGCCTGCGCCGCCGCCAGCAGCTCGGCGGCGTGGCGCTCGACGAAGGACGTGTCCACGTCGTTTGCCGCGACGGCAGGGTGCCCCAGCAGCGCCTGGAGGAACTCGCGGTTCGTCGCGATCCCCTCGATCTTGAACTCCGCGAGCGCGCGCTGCGCGCGCGTCACGACGTCGCGAAACGTCGCCGACGGCGTGCACACGACGAGCTTCGCAAGCAGCGAATCGAAGCGCGGGTTCGTCGTGTAGCCGGTGTAACCGAGCGTGTCGACGCGCACGCCCGGCCCCGACGGCGGCTCGAACGCGGTCAGCGTCCCGCCCGCGGGGGTGACACCGCCGTCGCCCTGCATGCGCTCCATGTTGATGCGGAGCTGCATCGCGAACCCGCGCGGCTCCGGCATGCCGTCGCCGATCCCGAGATCGCCGAGCGACGCCCCCGCGGCGAGACGAAGTTGCGTCTGCACGAGGTCGATCCCGGTCACCCCCTCGGTGACCGTGTGCTCGACCTGCAGCCGCGGGTTCGCCTCGATGAAGAAGAACTCCGCATCGCCGGACGGCGTGACGTTGTCGAGGTCGATCAGAAACTCGAAGGTGCCGAGGCTCTCGTAACCGACCTCTTCAGCGATGCGACGCGCCGCCGCGACGAGACGGGCGCGGAGCGACGGCGCGAGGCCGGCGCTCGGCGCGATCTCGACGAGCTTTTGATGGCGGCGCTGCAGGCTGCACTCGCGTTCCCACAAGTTCGCGACGCGGCGGCGCCCGTCGGCGGCGATCTGCACCTCGACGTGACGCGCGCGCGGCAGAAATCGCTCCGCGTAGAGCGCCCCGTCGCCGAACGCCGCTTGCGCCTCGGACCGACAGCGCGCGTACGCCGCGTCGAGCGTGGCTGCGTCGGCGACGACGCGCAAACCGCGGCCGCCGCCGCCCGCGACGGCCTTCAGGACGACCGCGCCACCGCGCGGCAGCGCGGCGAGAAACGCGTGCGCCTCCACGGCGTTGGCCGCGCCCGGCGTCCCGGGAAGAACGGGAACACCGCAGCTCGCCGCGACGGCGCGCGCCCGCGCCTTGTCGCCGAGCAGCTCGAGCAGCTCGGCGCGCGGGCCGACGAACGCGATTCCGGCCTCCGCGCAGCGGCGTGCGAACGCGGCGCTCTCGGCGAGGAACCCGTACCCGGGATGGATTGCGTCGCAGCCGGCGTCGCGCGCGATCGCGACGATCGCGTCGACGTCGAGGTAGGCGGCGGCGCCGCGGCCGGGAAGCGGCCGCACCTCATCGGCTTTGCACGTGTGGAGGCACGTCTCGTCGTCGGCGGAGTGGACCGCGACGGTCCGCAAACCGAGCTCGGCGGCGGCGCGGAAGATCCGAATGGCGACCTCGCCGCGGTTGGCGACGAGGAGCGTGGTGAGCTGGGGCATCGTCGTGCGCCGGGGCGTGGTGCCGCGGCTCAGCGCGCCGACCGTGCGGAGCGCGTCGCCGTGCCGCGGCGGCGCGGCGGGCGGACGAGCATGGTGCCGCGACACCGCGGCGCGCCGCAGCGGCACGCGTAACGCCGTCGCCAATCGCGCGGCAGCGGTTGCGGTCGACGCAGGCGATAATCGTAGGTGAGCTCCGCGCCTGCGGCCACCGGACGGATGGTCTCCAGGAAGATACGGCCGTCGTCGAGAAACGCGTCGCAATTCGGCTCGCAGGAGTGATTGACGTAACGCGCGATGCCGTCGCCGGTCGCGCCGTCGATCACCGTCGTGCGATCGACGGTGAAGAGCAGTGTGTGCACCTCGGCGGCGCGGTCGTCCTCGTAGCGCCTCGCCGCCTCGGCATGCGAAACGCGGTCACCCGTGTACTCCGCGACGCGCGTACCCACGGGAACGTCAGACGTCGCGAAGACGCCGAGTCCGTGCGCCGGTGCGGGACGCACCACGAACAAGTCTTCTGCGAACGGTCGATCGACCTCGACGGAACGAACCGATGCGGTGGGCATCCGGCTTTGTAGTAAGCGAAGCCGCGCTGCGCCGCAACTCGACCCGCTCGACCGGCGCGCGCCGCTTAGCGCCGGTCGGCGGACGCGGCGAGCCGGTCGAGATCGCGCGCGATCTTGCGCGACTTCGCCGTCATGCGCGGAGCCGTGGCGCTCGCAGTCGCGGCCCCGCCGGTGCGTCCATAGTAGCGCAGGATGTCGGCGCGCAGCTGCGGCGGGACGTTGCGGAAGTCGCGCTGCGCGAGCTTCGCCACGAGACCCGCGTACGCGTCGTCGGCGAGCTCGTACTCGCCGGCGCGCGGGCGGCGGCCGGTGTCGAGGTCGCGATCCTCGAGCTCGACCCGCGACGCGCGCGCCGCAGCGACGGTCTCACGGTAGCGCGCGACCGACTGGTCGAGCGCGGCGCTGAAGAGCTGGACGACGTGCGGCGGCAGCGGCTTGTAGATGGTGCGCTTGAACGGGCCGACGTTCGGCACCAGCTTCACCACGAACGCGAAGAACTTCGCGAAGTATCCCGGCTGCCGATACGTCTTGCCGAACTCCTCGTCGAAGTCGGCGCGCGAGAGGTCGTAGATGAAGCCGGCCGGCGTCGCCTCGGGGTCGAGCTTCTGGATGTCGGCGCGGTAGAGCTCCCACGCGATGCCGGCCGCCTCGTGGATGAGCTCGCGAAAGGCGAAGCGGTAGGTGAGGATCGCGACGTCCGTGTTCTCGAAGACGTCGGCGAGTCCCAAGCCGTAGGTCTTGCGGAACGCCTCGGCACGATTCGTCGCCTCGGGGTGGCCGATCGTGTCGGTGACGTTCTCCGGTCTTCGGATCTTTCTTCCGCGAGTACAAGCGGTACTCGCCCGAGGAGAGCTTGCGGATCACGTCGTCCTCTTGCATCCCGGCCGCCTCGCGACGCAAACTGCCGCGACGATGCTGACGGTGGGTCTCACCCGCGAGGCGACGACGACGGTGACCGACGCCGACTCCGCGACGCTCGTCTCGCCGCTCGTCCCCGACGTGTACGCGAGCGGCCGGATGATCGGGTTCGCCGAGGCGACGTGCGCCGCGCTCATGGCGGAGCATCTCGCGCCCGGCGAAACGAGCGTCGGGATCTCCTTTCACTTCACCCACGAGGCGGCGACGCCGATCGGAATGACGGTGCGCGTACAGGTACGCCTCGTCGAGATCGATCGCCGCCGTTGCGTCTTCGAGATCGAGGCACACGACGCCGTCGATCGCATCGCACGCGGGCGGCACGAGCGCATGGTCGTCAATCGCGAGAAGTTTCTGGCGCGCGTCCGCGTAAAAGCAGAGCGCGCGCACTCCTAGCGATCAGCTGCCCTGACGCAGCTCGTGGAGGGCGGCGAGGGCGCCGTCGACGTGGGTGTCGGCGCTGAGCTCGCCGGTGATGACCTTGCGGACGATGCCGTCGCGGTCGATCACGAACGTGACGCGCTTCGGCGGCAGCCAGCCGCCGAGCCGGGCAACACCGTACGCCTTACAGATGCTCGCGTCGCTGTCGGAGACGAGCGGGAACCCGAGGCCGTGCCCCGCGCTGAATCGCTGGTGCGCCTCGGGCGTATCCATGCTGACGCCGACGACGGCGCCGCCCGCGGCCGCGATCTCGCCGGCGTGGTCACGAAACCCGCACGCCTCCTTGGTGCACACGCGGGTGTTGTCCTTCGGATAGAAGTACAGCACGACCGGCTGCTTCCCGCGGAAGTCGCTGAGCGCGAGCCGCTTGCCGTCGCCCGTCACGCCCGCGAAGTCCGGCGCTCGCTCGCCGACCGCAACCATCCTCTTTCCCTATCACGTCGCGAGGCGAAGTGAATTCGCGCGGTATTTGGGGCGCCGTGCGCCGGGCGGGGGCGAGTCGGCTCCGCGCGCACAGGTCATCGCGGGGCACCACGACGTGTGGATTCTTCCGGACGTCGCAAACGCACTCGAAGCACGGACGTCCTGAATGCGCGCTTCGCCGACCCGCCCCCGCCCGGCACGCAGCATTTCAAAGAACGCGAGATCGCCGCGCCCTCGTAGAAGACGCGCGTCACGAGCCAAGCGCGCGCTCGCGAGGTACGACGTCCGCCGTCGCCGATGTGCGCGCAACGCCGAGCCCAACCGCGCGCCGACGCGGCCGGTCGACAGGCGGGTGGCGCGCGGAGGGTCGTGGAGCGCGAATGGGCCGTAGGTGCTACGAGTGCGCGGCGACGTACGGGAGGATCTACACGCTGTCGCGCGGCGCCAGGCACGCTGAGCGCGCAACGACCCTGCGCGCGCCACCCGCCCGCGCCGACCTCTTTGCTCGCCGCGGCTTCAGAGCAGCGCGCCGCTCACTCGAAGAGAGCGCGCTCCGTCTCGAAGAGCGTGCGCACGAGCTCGACGAGCTCGGGCGACTCGTCGCCGGATTCGGTCGTGTCGCCGGTCGCGATCGCGCCGTAGCCGATCGACGTCGCGATGCGGTCGGCACGGGCGACGATCGCCGCGAGCGGCGACGCGTTCGCGCCGTGATGACCGAGGATCGCCTCGACGATGGCGGCGTCGATTTCCCAGACGTCGGCAACACAGGCGCCGACGACGTCGTGCGTGGCGCCGAAGAGCTCGGTCTCTTTCGCGGCGTCGAAAAGGTTGAGCTGCGCGTATGCCTTCGGGTCGCCGAGGTGGAAGATGAGCCTCCCGACGTCGTGCAGGAGGCCGGCGATGAACGCGTCGCCGCCGCCGGGCGCGGCCTTGTCGCCGGCCTGCGGCTTCGCGAGCTCGTCGGCGGCGAGCGCGGTCGCCAGCGAGTGTGCCCACAGGCGCTGCGCAGTCGCGTCGTCGGCGCTGTACGCGGAGCGCGCCGAGGCGGCCATGAGGATGCGCCGCAATCCTTGGAAGCCGACGGTCACGATCGCCTCGTGGAGGCTCCGCGGCGGCGTCCGTCGCAGGTACAGCACCGAGCGCGACATCGTCAGCACGCGTGCCGCGAGCGCCGGGTCGGTGAGGACGACCTTGGCGAGCGCGTCCGTGGTCGTGTCCGGATCGCGTGCGAGCCGCAGGGCGCGCGCCGCGGCGGCGGGCATCGGCGGCAGATCGACCGTCTCGGCGATGTGGTTGAAGACGGCGCGAACGTCCTCGCGAGCGATCGTGCGGACGGTCTCGGATGCGGGAGTAGCGCTCATGAGCGACCACCAAGCAACGGACGTGCCCGGTCGCAGCGCTGCATACGCAGCAGGCGCCGAGCATAACGCGCCGTTTCGCGGCGAATTTCCGCCGCGCGCGCGGACGGTACGCGTCACCGCCGTCAATTGTGTGACTCTCGTTCACAAATCGGTGAGCCATAAAGAAACTGCGCAACATTGCCGATAGCGCTGTGGCCCGCGACCACCCCCCGGCTCGGGTTCGACGTCACCTCCGCCCAGGAGTCGATCGCAATGGACTGTGTCGTTCAGATCGTAGCGGCGCGCCACGGACGGCGCGCCACGGACCATCGCCGATGAGCACTGAAAGCTCCGCGGCCGCGCCGCTCGCCGGCGCGCCGCCGATCGTGCTCGTCGTCGATGACGACAGCGACGTACTGACCGTCGCCGACATGTTGCTCGCCGAGGCCGGCTACGAGGTGATGCTGGCGGAGAGCGGCAAGGTCGCCCTGCGCATCATTTCGATCACGCGACCCGACCTCCTCCTACTCGATGTCGCGATGCCGGAGATGGACGGCTACGCCGTTTGCGCGAAGCTGCAGCAGAGCAAGGAGCTCTCGTACCTGCCCGTCGTCCTGCTCGGCTCCGCCGAGGCCCCGGCCGATCGCGCGCGTGCCGTCGCTCTCGGCGCGGTCGACACGTTCGCGAAGCCGTTCGACAAGGAGACGCTGCTCGCAAAGGTCGCGACGCACGTCAAGACGAACGCGTGGTGGCAGGAGCTGCAGCAAGAAGAGGAGAAGGAGAAAGAGACCGCGCCCAAGCGGACCGGACCGGCATCCGACTGGGTGCAGTTCAAACAGACCTTCGCGAAGCAAGTCGGGCTGAACGCCGCCCAGCAAGAACGTATCGCCGCGGTCACGCCGGTCCAGCTCTATGCGGTGCCCGATCTTCCGGTGCCGCCGCAGAAGATCGCGCGCCACATGGCCGAGTTCATGAAGCTCTCGTACCAGGCGCTGCTCATCTCCGATCGCGTCGCGCTCGGCGTGCTGCCGACGCCCTTTTGCAAGACGAACTTCGTCGTCGCGATCACCGAAACGGCAGGCGAACGCTCGTTCGTCGTGAGCGATCCTTTCAATTGGGAGCTCATCCAGATGTTGCGGCGGGTGAACGGCGGGAAGCCGCCCAAGCTCGCCGTCACCGAGCCGGAGAAGATCCTCGCTCTCTTCGACGAGGGCGTCGACGAGGTCGTGCTCGCCGCCGGCGGGGCGCCGTCGTCCGGACAACCGGACACCAGCTACGACCTGCCGGAAGAGAAGATCCAGGTCAACGAGGCGGTCACCGAGCAGTCGGCGCCCGTCATTCGACTCGTGAACCAGCTCATCGAGAACGCGTACGCGATGGGCGCCTCCGACATCCACGTCGAGCCCGGCGAGAACGACGTCGTGATCCGCTACCGCGTCGACGGCATCCTGCGCGCCGTGCATCAGTTCCGACAGCCGCAGCTCATCCACCCGTTGGTGTCGCGCATCAAGATCATGGCGGGCCTCGACATCGTCGAGCGCCGCCTACCGCAGGACGGCCGCATCGTGTTCAAGCGCTTCAGCAGCCGCGGCGGCGACTACGACCTGCGCGTCGCGACGGCGCCGATGAACCACGGTGAGAAGGTCGTGATGCGCATCCTCGACAAGCGCAAGGCGGTACTACCGCTCACCGCGCTCGGCTTCTCGGAGCGCCACATGCGCACGTATCGCGAGCGTCTCGATACGCCGTACGGCATGATCCTGCACGTCGGCCCGACGGGCTCCGGCAAGTCGATGACGCTCTACTCGGCGCTGCACGAGATCCGCCGCCCCGAGATCAACATCCAGACCGCCGAGGACCCGATCGAGTACACGCTCGCCGGCATCAACCAGATGCAGGTGAACCGCGAGATCGGCCTCACGTTCCAGCGCGCGTTGCGGAGCTATTTGCGCCAGGATCCCGACATCATCCTCGTCGGCGAGATCCGCGACCGCGAGACCGCCGACATCGCCGTCGAGGCGGCGCTGACCGGCCACTTGCTGCTCTCGACGCTGCACACGAACGACGCCGCGTCGACGATCGTCCGCCTGATCGAGATGGGAATCGAGCCCTACATGGTGAGCTCGTCGATCATCGTCGTCTGCGCGCAGCGCCTGCTACGCCGCCTGTGCGGCTCCTGCAAGCAGCCGTACGAGCCCGACGACCGCGAGCGGCGCCTCGTCGGCGTCGGTCCGAGCACGCCGATCACGCTCTTCAAGCCCGTCGGCTGCGACGTCTGCAATCGCATCGGCTTCAAAGGCCGCACCGGCTGTCACGAGATGCTGATCCCGAACGACCAGCTGCGGATCGCCATCACGACCCGCGGCATGGCCGCGGAGGCGCTCAAGCGCCGCGCGGTCGAGCTCTGCGGGATGACGACGCTCTACTGGGACGCGATGGAGAAAGTCCGCGCCGGCGTCTGTCACCTCGACGACGTGCTCTCCGAGGTGCGGCGCGACGAGTTCGACGCGCGGCCGGAGTGGATGTTCGACGAGCTCGGCCTCACACGGCCCGAGAACCGCGACCAGCCGCCATTCTGATCCGCGCACACGGGTGAGCCGCCCGTCGCGATCGAAGAGGTCGGCGCGGGCGGGTGGCGCGCAGCGGCACGGGTGCGCCGGGACGGCGCGCGCGCGTGAACGTCTGCGTCCGCGCGGACCTCGTGCGCGCCCGCCAACGGCGACGCACGCTGGACGCTCCGGTGCTCGCGCGCAAATTCTACCTCCCTGCGCACCCCGTGCCGCCGCGCGCCACCCGCCTGGCGACCGGCCGCGTCGTCGCGTCGTGAGGGCTCGCGCGCTGCGCGCGCAACGGTGCGTCGGTAGGGCGCCGCCGCTGCACGGCGTGCCGGGGCGCGCAGTCGGCGGAGCGCGCATAAAGAGCGAGCCATTACGGTCTTTACCCCGCTGCGGAGTACGGAAGATCTAATGCATGCCCGGTGCCCCGCGCGAGCGATCCTCGCGCGGAGCCGACTGCGCGTCCCGGCATGCCGCGCGACGGGCGTCGCCCTGGCGACGCGTCGCAGCGCGGGCGCCGCGTGCGAGGCTCTACTCCGAGAGTGGGGAAAGCGCTAAGGTCGCCGCCGGCGAAAGGAGCGCGCGATGCACGTCGGAATGGGAGTGATCTTCCAAGGACAAGGCGAAGGGCGCACGGATCGCAACGTCTATCGGAACGAGCTCCGCTTCGGCGACCTCGCGGAGCCGCTCGGGTTCGAGTCGCTGTGGGGGGTCGAGCACCACTTCACCGACTACACGATGTGCCCCGACGTGCTGCAGTACCTGACGTACTTCGCGGGGCGGACGACGCGGATCCAGCTCGGGTCGATGGTCGTCGTGCTGCCGTGGCACCATCCGATGCGCGTCGCCGAAGAAGTGGTCATGCTCGATCATCTGTCGAACGGGCGCGTCATCTTCGGGATCGGACGGGGGCTCGGGCGCGTCGAGTTCGACGGGTTCGGGGTGAAGCAGGAGGACAGCCGCGAGTTCTTCACCGAGGCGGCGGAGATGATCCTCCAGGGGATCGAGCGCGGCTACTGCGAGTACGACGGCCGCTTCGTGAAACAGGCGCGGCGCGACATCCGTCCGCGTCCCTTCAAGTCGTTTCGCGGTCGCACGTACGCGGCGGCGGTGTCGCCGGAGTCGTCGCAGATCATGGCGCGGCTCGGGATCGGCATCCTCATCATTCCGCAGAAGCCGTGGGACTTGGTCGCGCAGGAGCTGAACGCGTATCGCACCGTCTTCCGCGAGGTGAACGGCATCGACGCGCCGCCGCCGATCGTCGGCGGCTGGACGTACTGCGACGAGAGCCGCGACCGCGCCGAGGAATACGCGCGCAAGTACATCGGCGAATATTGGAACTCGGTCGTGCGCCACTACGAGATCGTCGGCACGCACCTCCTCAACATGCGCGGCTACGAGGCTTACAAGCAGATGCAGGAGATGGCGAACGCGCCGGGCGGCGTCGACGCGCTCGTCGAGTTCTTCCTCGGGCTTCAGGTCTGGGGCACGCCCGAGATGTGTTACGAGAAGATCCTCGACATCCAGCGTCGCACCGGGGCCGAGGCGTTCACCGGCATCTTCAGCTACGGCGCCATGCCGTACGAGATGGCGGAGGCGAGCCTGCGGCTCTTCGCCGCCGAGGTGATGCCGGACCTGAAGCGCTGCGTGCCGGTCGAGGATCAGCTGATCGCGCGCGCCGGCATCGGCACCCACGCCGACGCAAGCGCATTCCGCTTACCGATCTGATCGTGGCCCGCGTCGCCGCGCGTCGGCGCGTGGGGACTTGGAGTCGAGCCCAATGGCGAAATTCCCGACCGAGGTCGAGCAAACCACGACGGTGGCCGTGCCGCTCGCGCGCGCCTACGCGTTCTTCTGGGACATCGTCGCCTCCGCCCGCTGCATTCCAGGGATCGACCGCTGCGAGAAGGTCGGCGACGACACGTACTGCTTCATCTATCAGGAACGCTCGACGGGACCGGTCAGCATGGTCGTCCGCTACACGGCGCACTACCAAGGGAACGGCACCGACGAGATCCGCTTCCACGGCGTCGGCGCCGCCGACGACAACACCGACGTTGAAGGTCTGATCCGCCTCGCGCCCGACGGCGCCGGCGCGACGCGTGTCACCATCCGCCAGACGATCGCGCCCGACACGCCGGTGCCGCGACTTCTGCAAGGAGTGTTACGGTCCTTCGTCCAGCGCGAGGCGGAGAGTGCCGTCGAGCAGTACCTCGCGGCGGTGCGACAAACGCTCGCCGCGCGCTGATCTCACCTCGCCGCGCGTTCAGAAGCTCTCTTTGAACGGCCGCACGTCGAGCTCCTGCGTCCACGCGCTCCGATCCTGGTGCGCGAGGTGCCAGAAGCTCTCGGCGATCGCGGCCGGGCTCAGCATCGCGTCCTTCTCGAGATCCGGGCGCAGCTTCCAGATGAACGGCATGTCGATCGCGCCGTCGATGTTCACGTACGCGACGTGGATGCCCTGCGGACCGAGATCGCGCGCCATGACTTGCGCGAGCCCGCGCATGGCGAACTTCGCGGGACCGAACGCCGCCGACGTCGCGAAAGGGCGTGTGCCGGCAGTCGCGCCGGTGAAGAGGATGACGCCGCTCCCTTTGGCGAGCATCGCGGGGACGACCTTCTGCGCGGCGAGGAACGCGCCGAACGCGTTCACGCGCCAGGTGTTCTCGAACGTGCTCGGCTTCGTCTCCATCAGGCGTCCGAACGGGCGCATCGCGGCGTTGTAGAGCAGCGCGTCGACATCGCCGAGCTCGGCGTGGATGCGCGCGAACGCGGCATCGACGTCTGCGGCTTTGGATACGTCGGCAGCGACGGCGAGCGCGCGCCCGCCGGCGTCGGCGATCTCCTTTGCGAGCGCGTCGAGCTTCGTCTGATCGCGGGCGACGAGCGCGACCGCGTAACCGGCGGCGAAGCGACGCGCGAGCGCGGCGCCGAGTCCCGCACCGACGCCGACGACGGCCGCGATCTTCTGATCACTCATGCTCACCTCCGGCGGCCCCTCGGCCGGCGATGTTCACTTCGTGCATCACTTCCGCCGCTGGCGGATCAGGCCTTCCTGCGCGACCGAGACGACGAGCGTGCCGTCGCGGCGAAAGAGCGAGCCCGTCGTGAAACCGCGCCCGCCCGACGCCCGCGGACTCTCCTGCGCGTAGAGCAGCCACTCGTCGGCGCGGAACGGACGGTGGAACCACATCGCGTGATCGAGACTCGCCATCTGGAAGCGGCTGTCGAGCCACGAGACGGCGTGGGGGAGCGTCGCGGTATCCATCAGCGTCATGTCGGAGGCATATGCGACGACGCATTGATGCAGGAGCGGCGAGTCGGGCAAGTTGCCGTCGGCGCGGATCCAGACGAGCTGGCGCGGCGCACGCTTCTCCGGGTGCAGATAGTCGACGGCATTGACGTGGCGGACGTCGATCGGCCGATCGCGCATGAGCCAACGTCGCAGCTCCGGCGGCGCCGACGTCAGGTAGCGTTCGGTGCGCTCCTTGAAGCTCGGCAGCGACTCCGGATCCGGCGCTTCCGGCATCGGCAGCTGATGCTCGAGCCCGTCCTCGGAGCGCTGGAAGGACGCCGAGAGGTTGAAGATCGCGTCGCCGCGCTGGATCGCGACCACGCGTCGCGTGGTGAAGCTCCGGCCGTCGCGGAGGCGATCCACTTGGTAGAGAATCGGGATCGACGGGTCGCCGGGGCGGAGGAAATACGCGTGCAGCGAGTGCACCACGCCGTCCGCGACCGTCCGCCCGGCAGCGACGAGCGCCTGCCCCGCGACCTGACCGCCGAAGACGCGAAGGCGGTCCTCCTTCGGCGTGCGACCGCGGAAAAGGTTCAGCTCGAGCTCCTCGAGATCGAGAACCGAGACGAGCAGATCGAGCGACTCCTGGTTGCCCGCGTTCGCCATGCGCCAAGCGGTCGCACAGCCGCCGAGCATGGTCAAACTTCGGCGCCAGGCTGTCGTGCGCGCGAGTGTGATCGGGCCGGGGCTCTGCTAGGGTCGCCGCGTGTCGATCTACATCATTCGCCACGGCGAGACCGACTTGAACGCGACGCACGTCGTGCAGCTTCCCGCGACGCCGCTCAGCGTCCGCGGACGCACGCAAGCGGAGCGCGTCGCCGAACGCTTCGCGTCCCTCGACGTCGGGCACATCCTCTCGAGCGATCTGGTGCGCGCCGCCGAGACCGCCGTCGCGATCGCGGCGCGCACGGGCGCTCCCGTCACGTACGAGCCGACGCTCCGCGAGCGCCACTTCGGCGACCATTGCGGCACACCGTACGCCGAGCTTGCGACCGACATCTTCGCGCCGGGCTACGAACCGCCGGGCGGCGAGAGTTGGGAGACGTTTTGGGCACGCGTGGCGGTCGCGTGGCAGCGCGTCCTCGACGCGTCGCGCGCGGCCGCCGAGCGCCACCTCGTCGTCGTCACGCACGGCCTCGTATGCAACGCGTTGCTCGATCGCCACGCCCACTGCGCCGAGCCGGTGCCGCCGCGCTGGCACAACACGTCGGTCACCGAGCTCGATCAGACGCCGCCGTGGACGGCGCGTCTGGTGAATTGCATCGCGCATCTCGAGGGCACGGACGGCGACGGTCGGACCCGCGCGGTAGCGTCCGACGACTCGTCGGGCGTGGTTTGAAGCGCGGCTCGCGGACGTTCACCCCTCCGAAGCTGCCAACGCGATCGCGACCGTGGACTCAGCTCCGCGGCCGGCGTTCAGTCGCGTCTCGGGAGGCGATGCCATGAAGCTACTCTCTGGACCGCTCAGTCTCTTCACCGGCAAGGTGCGGATCGCGCTCGACGAGAAGGGGCTTGCGTACGAGCGCGTCGACGTACCGTTCAGCCGCGCGCGCGGCTACGAGCCGAAGCACCCCGACGTGCTCGAGTACAACCCGAAGGCGCAGGTGCCGGTGCTGATCGACGGCGACCTCGCGCTCTACGACTCGACGCTCATCCTCGAGTACCTCGAGGAGCGCTATCCCGAGCCGCCGCTCCTGCCGCGGGACGTCGTCGGGCGG
>JBGPOW010000067.1:0-19417 GCA_041488235.1 Binatia bacterium | reverse complement strand
GTCGCCGGGACGGCGGGGGAGTCGTCCGGAGTGCGAATAGATCGTGCATAGGCGGAAGTAACCCCGACGTACGGAAGGATCCCCACGGGGCCGCGCCCCGCCAGATCTGCTGAGCACGCAGGACGACTCCCCCGCCGTCCCGCCGCCGACGGCCGCGCGTCACTCCTCATCCTCCCGCAGCTTCGCGATCACGGAGAGATCCTCGAGCGTGGTGGTATCCCCGACGCTCTCTTTTCCAGCGGCGAGATCACGCAAGAGACGGCGCATGATCTTGCCGGAGCGCGTCTTCGGCAGGGAATCGGTGAACCGGATGTCGTCGGGCTTGGCGAACGCACCGATCTCGTGCGCGACGTGATTCCGCAGCTCCTCCTTGAGCGCGTTGTCCGGCTTGCGGCCGGGCGCGAGGGTGACGAACGCAGAGATCGCTTGCCCCTTCATCGCATCCGGACGGCCGACGACCGCGGCTTCCGCAACTTGCGGGTGGCTGACGAGCGCGCTCTCCACCTCCATCGTGCCGAGGCGGTGGCCGGAGACGTTCACGACGTCGTCGATGCGGCCCATCACCCAGAAGTAACCGTCCTCGTCGCAACGCGCGCCGTCGCCGGTGAAATAAATCCCGGGGATCTGGCTCCAGTACTGCTGCTTGTAGCGCTCGTGATCGCGATAGACGGTGCGCAGCATCCCGGGCCAGGGCTTGGTGATGACGAGGTAGCCGCCTTGGTTCGCGCCGACGGGCTTGCCCTCGCGCGTCACGACCTGGGGGACGATGCCGAAGAAGGGACGCGTCGCCGAGCCGGGCTTCGTCGGCGTCGCGCCGGGGAGCGGCGTGATCAAAATGCCGCCGGTCTCCGTCTGCCACCACGTATCGACGATCGGGCAGCGATTGCCGCCGATCACGCGCTGGTACCAGATCCACGCCTCGGGATTGATCGGCTCGCCGACGGTGCCGAGGAGACGCAGACTCGAGAGGTCGTGCTTCTTCGGCCACTCCTCGCCCCACTTGGTGAAGGTACGGATCGCCGTCGGCGCGGTGTAGAGCACGGTCACGCCGTAGCGCTCGACGATCTCCCAGAAGCGGTCGGGCTGCGGCTGGTTCGGCGCGCCCTCGTACATGAGCGTGGTCGCGCCGTTCGCGAGCGGACCGTACACGACGTAGCTGTGGCCCGTGACCCAGCCGATGTCGGCCGTGCACCAGAACGTGTCGGTGTCCTTCAGGTCGAAGACGAGCTTGCTCGTGAGGTAGGTGTGCACGAGGTAGCCGCCGGTCGTGTGCACGACGCCCTTCGGCTTCCCCGTCGTGCCGCTCGTGTACAGGATGAAGAGCGGGTGCTCGGCGTCGAGCGGCTCGGCGGCGCACGTCGGCGGCGCCTCGTGCATGACGTCGTCCCACCAGACGTCGCGTCCCTGGTGCATCGCGACGTCGGTGCCGGTGCGGCGCACGACGACGACCTTCTCGATCGTCGGCGTCTGCGTGACCGCCTCGTCGACGGCGGCCTTCAGCGGCACGACGGCGCCGCGGCGGAAGCCGCCGTCGGCGGTGATGACGACCTTCGCCTCGGCATCGTTGATGCGATCGCGCAGCGCCTCGGCGCTGAAGCCGCCGAAGACGATCGAGTGCGTCGCGCCGATGCGCGTGCATGCGAGCATCGCGATCGCGAGCTCGGGAATCATCGGCATGTAGAGCGCGACGCGATCGCCCTTGCGGACGCCGAGCATCTTCAACATCGCGGCGCAGCGCGACACTTCGCGGTGCAAGGTTTGGTACGTCAGGATGCGACGGTCGCCCGGCTCGCCCTCCCAAATGATCGCCGCCTTGTTCCGCCGCCACGTCGTGAGATGCCGATCGAGACAGTTGTACGAGAGATTGAGCGTGCCGCCGACGAACCACTTCGCATCGGGCGCCTTCCACTCGAGGACGCGCGTCCACGGCGTGAACCAGTGCAGCTCGCGCGCGACGTCGCCCCAGAAGCGCTCGGGATCGTCGACCGACTCGCGATAGAGCCGCTCGTAGTCCGCGAGGCTCTTCACGTGCGCGGCGGCGGCGAACGCCGGGTCGGGCGGGAAGACGCGCTGCTCCTTCAGAACTGATTCGATATCGGACGCTGACATGGATCCTCCGGCTTCGGGGTGCGCGACGTGCGACTGGCACGCACGTGGCGCTATGGCGACGTGCGTACCGCCGATCGCAGTTCGCCGGAGCGAAGCGCCGATGTCAACCCTCGATCAGTCCTCGCCGGAGGTGGTGAGCGTCGCGAGGAACGCCGTCACGTCGTCGATCTCCGCGTCGCTCAGCGCGATACCGTCGACGAACGCGCCGCCGGGGGACGCGTTGAACGCGGGCGACGTGTAGTGCGCGACGGCGTCGCGGATCGTCGACGCGGAGTTGTCGTGGAAGTACGGCGCGGTGTCGCGCAGCCCGAGGAGGCTCGGCGTATTGAAGGCGCGCGTGCCGCCGGCTTCGCGCGGGCCGATCGCCGCGCACGGAGGATCGCACTCGGACGCGGGCGCGAGGTTCACCGGCGGCTGCGTCACGCCGGTATCGAAGAAGCCGTTGTCGGTGAAGAGCGGGCCGCCGTGGCAGAAGCTGCATTTCGCGCGGCCGAAGAAGAGGTCACGACCGCGCGCCGCGGCGTCGCTGCTGGGAGGCGCGCCGACGTCGGGCGGCAGCGTCAGCGAGCGCATGAACGCGGCGAGAGCGTCGGTCTCGTGCGACGTCGGCAATCGAAAATCGACGCCGGGAACGCGTGCGAGGGTCCGCGGGAAGTGTTGCACGACGGCGCGCGTGACGAAGTCCTCCAGCGTGAGGACGTTGCCGCTCCACCCGAACGGCGCAGTCACGGCCACGTCGAACAGGTGCGGCACGCCGCGGAACACGGGTGGCTGATCGAAGCCGTCGACGTTCTCGAGGATCAACGCGCGCGGCCCGTGCATCAGCGCCGGCTCCTCGAGCTGGGCGAGCTCCGGCACGCGCTCGGCGAAGAAGAGCGGGTCGTCCGCCGGCAGCGACGCGATGAACGCGGGGGTGAGCGTGAAGCTCGCGGTCGCCGGATGACACGTCCCGCACGTGCGCCCGTTGCCGTCGAACGTCTCCTGAAAGAAGAGCCGTGCTCCTTCGTCGACGAGGCCGGGTGTCGGCGTCGGACCAGTGGAGGTCGGCGAAGGGGTGGCCGCCGGCGTCGTGGTCTCGCCGTCGGTCGGACCGATCTCCACCGGTTCCGCGCCGGGCTGGGATGCGCTGCCGCATCCCGCAGCGAGCCACGAGAGAAGTAGCATCGCTGTGAACGTGTTTCGCATACTGTGACGATAGCTACCGACGTTATACGCGACGCAAATCTTTCGTACGCGACGAGGCGCATTTCATTCCGGCGCGGATCAGTTCGGTTCGGAACCACGCCCGGTGCCACGAGAGGTGCGCGTTGCGGGTCGCCGGGCGCCTTGTTATTCGCGTCACATGCGGACGCGGCGGACACCGGCACGCGACGGCGGGATGCGGGTCCCGGCCGCACGTGGAGCGGCGTGGAGCGCGCGGCTCGTCCTCGCGCTATGCGCCGCCGCCCTCATCGCCGCGCCGTCCGCCGCGCGGGCGCGCCAGCTGAAGATCTGGCCGCTCTTCGACTACACGTCGGACGCCGCGACGGGCACGACGCACGTGAAGATCTTCGGGCCGTTCGCCGAGTACGAGAGCGATCCGCAGTACCGGCGCATCGCGCTGCGCCCGCTCCTCTCCATTCGCCAAGCGCGCGTCGGCCACGACGACGAGGTGCGCGTGCTGTACCCGCTCATGACCTCACACTGGGGTCCCGAGCAGCAGACGACGCGCGCGCTCGGCGGGCTGTTGACCTATCGCACGAGCACGACGAGCGATGGGAAGACGCTCACCGGCCAGCACCTGCGCGTCCTGCCGCTGTACTTCTACGATTGGGACGGCGAGCACGGCCAGCGCGCGTCGCTGTTGCCGATCTACGGCGACGTCGAGAACCTCGCGGGGTACGAGCGCGTGCAGATGGTGCTCTTCCCGGGGTACCTGCGTCTCACCCAGCCGCGCTACGACCGGCAGTACTGGCTCTTTCCGTTTTACAGCCGCGTCGGCGGCGCCGGCGGCAGCGGCTACGACGTCTGGCCGATCTATGGACGCACCGCGATCGACGACACGTACCGCGGCGGCTTCGCCGGCTGGCCGTTCT
The DNA here is from genome assembly GCA_041488235.1 of Binatia bacterium. Classification (GTDB taxonomy): domain Bacteria; phylum Desulfobacterota; class Binatia; order UTPRO1; family UTPRO1; genus DP-19. The sequence goes on along the minus strand of JBGPOW010000067.1, from coordinate 15,233 downwards.
ACGTCTGGGACGAGCACACCCACGACGGCGAAACCGAGCGGCGTTTCATTTCGTTCCCGTTGTACGCCAGCGTCGACGGTCCGCATCGCACGAGCCGCGCGTACGGCACGCTGCTCTACGTCCACACGCTCGATACCACCGCCGCCCGCGAGAGCTTCGCGTTCCCGTGGCCGCTCTGGGAGTACGAGCGAGAGCCGACCACCGGCGCCGCGCTGACGCTGCGCCTGCTGCCGTTCTACGAGACCCGCCGCGACGGCCCGCTCGCGACGCGCACGGTCGCCTGGCCGCTCTACCGCGAGCAGCGCTTCGACGACGGCAGACACGCGTATCGACGCACCGATGGATTCGTCGTCCTCGCCCACGACGAGCGCGAGACCGATCTCGCGACCGGCAAGACGGCGCACGTGCGCGCCCTTTTTCCCGCGGTCGTCGACGAAGGCGACCCGACGTGGGACCGCGGCGGCTCACCAGCGCTCGTCGACGCGATGCTGCCCCACGACGCCGCGGTGCGGGAGATGTACGCGCCGCTCTGGCGTCTGTACGACTGGAACGGGCCGGTCGACGCCCCGCGCGTCAGCATGCTCTGGGGTGCCGTCACGCGTGACGGCGCGACGACGACCTACCCGTGGCACTGGGAAGCGTCGTCCCCGGCGACCGACCCGCCCTGACGTCCGGCACCCAGCGCGCCATTTTGAAGCGATGATTCCTGTCGCTCCTCACGGCGCTTCCCACCAATTACCGTGAGAGGTCCGGGAGATTGGTGCTATCGGACGAGGTGTTAGTTCATCCGGCTCCACGGAGGGTGACCATCATGATCCGGTTACGTGCCGTCCCGGCTCTCGCCCTCGCACTCATTCTCGTCAGCGCCGCGACGGCCCATGCCGACGCCGCAAAGTGCGAAAAACAAATCCTCGTTCGTTCCGCCAAGCTGGTGCAGGTGTCGGCGGCAGCCTTGCGACGTTGCCGAGACAAGATCGTGAAGCGCGATCTGCCGGTGACGACGGATTGTCGGACCGAGCCGGCGACCAGCGCAAAGATCGCCGCCGCGACGCAGAAGCTCGTCGTGTCGATCGACGCGGATTGCGGCGGTACGGATCATCAATGCGCCACCACCGCCGACAACATGCCGCTCTCGTCGATCGGCTGGGCCATCGGGACCTGTCCCGATTTTCAGGGGCATGGCTGCACCGCCGCGATCAACAATTGCGCCGACGTCGCGACGTGCGTGGCGTGTGTCGACACGACGGCGGTGGAGCAGGCGATGGGCCTGTTCGACGACCTCGAGCCGGCGGCGGACAGGGTGGTCGCGAGTTGCCGGCGGGCCGTCGGGAAAGCCACCGCCAAGTTCCTTGGCGCCGAGAGCAAGGCGCTGCGCAGCTGCGCGACGGCCGTCCTCGGCGGCTCGCGCCCCGGGCCCTGTCCGGACGCGAACGCCGGCGCCAAGATCGCGAAGGCCGCGGCGAAGCGACTACGCGCGATCTGCTCGGCCTGCGGCGGCGCCGACAAAGCCTGCGGCACCGCCGACGATCTCTCGCCCACCGAGATCGGATTCCCCTCGACGTGTGATCCTCCATCGTGCGGGGCGTCTGTCGCGACGCTGTCCGACGCCGTCCAGTGCATCGATTGCATCAGCGACGTCGCGAGCAGCTGCGCCGGCGCGATCGCCGGACCGATGGTGGGATCGTATCCTGCAGAATGCGGCGCAACCGTCAGCGTCCCAACGGCGACGCCGACGCCAAGCACCGCGCCGACGGCCACCATCCCGCTGACGCCGACCACCGTCCCAACGGCAACCGTCGCCCGAACGGCAACCACCACGCCAATCCGGACACCAGCGCCCGGGCCCCTCCACACCGCGATCAACGGCCCGACGAGCGCGGACGGCGACCTGAGCGTCGCGTTCGACGCCTGGTCGTCGACCGGCAGCATCGTTCGCTACGTGTGGGATTTCGGGCACGGCACGGCGCCCGTCACGACTACCACCCCGGACGTGCTGCATCGTTTCGGCGCCTACGGACGATTCCACGTGACGCTCACGGTTTTCGACCAGAACGACGCGAGCGACAGCGCCAATTTGACGATCGAGACGAACGGCTTCGGTCCCGACAACTACCGGGTCACGCCCGTCTATTTCGTCCCGACGAACCGCACGCCGTCTCCGGACTGGGAGGCGAGGTTCCAGACGGCGATGGACTTCATCAGCCGCTTCTACGCCGAGAATCTCGAGAAGAACGGCTTCGGCTACCGACCGCTCAACATGGAGCGCGACGCGAACGGTAAGGCGGTGATCCGTCTCATCACCGCGCAGCACGACGACGCCTACTACCTACCGTACGGCTCATACGATACCGACGCCGGCGCAGGACAGAAAATTCAACACGAGCTCGAGGCGATCACCGACATGGAGGAGCACGAGTGCCTCATGGTGATCGCCGACGTGCAATGGTACGACCCGTCGTGGCTCGGCGACGTCGGCCCGTGGACCGGTGGGAGGTCGTTCCCCGGGCGCGGCGGCATCGCCATGGTCACGAACCCGTTTCGCTGGTTCGGCACGTCGGTCGCGGAGCAGATGGTCATCTTCGACGATCCGACCGAGGACAGTGACTACGGCCCGCGATCGCGCGGCGGCAATGCCTCCATCCTCATGGGCGGCATGGCGCACGAGCTCGGGCATGCGTTCGGCATGCAGCACACGCCGGAGTTCAACGACATCATGGCGCTCGGGGCCTTCGAATTCCGCGACTACTTCGTTCCCGTGCCGTACGGGTGGGTGGCGGACATCGCGATGGCGACGGCGCAGGGATTCGACAACAGCGCGATGTTCCGCAGCGACCACCCGTTCGCGGATAACAGCAATCCGACGATCAAGATGCTGCCGCCGCTGGCATTGCACGGGCAGCCGGTGACGATTCCGATCGAGATCGGCGATACGGGGGGGAGCGACCCGGCGCTCTTGCACGTCTACTTCCAAGACGTCGTCTGGGATTCGATCGACGTCCGCGGTCTCGGATCGTCGTTCACGCTCCCGTACACGTTCCCCGGGTCGGGAGATCTCGCCGACGGGAACTACGCGTACGGCTACATCATCTATGACGGCGACTCGAACCGGGCCGGAGGCGACGCATCATTCCAAGTCGTCGACAGCATCCCGCCGATTCCGCCGCCGATCGCCGTCGACCCTACGGAGTGGGTGTGGGGGGAAGACGGAAGGCCGCCCGAGTCCTACACGGTGGATTATTGGGCGTGGCAGACGACCATCAAGACGAGCGGCGAATTGGCGCTCTACCAAGAGGCAACGCCGTCGCAGCAGAGCTTCAACGCCTGGTACGGAGACTACCCGAACCCGATGTATCTCTCGCCGGGCGATCAGGTGAGCGCGTATCTCTACATCGCGCCGGGCGCGTCGCTCGACGGCATCGCGATCGAGCTCGGCGCGTGGTACGGCGGCGGCGCTACCCTCTACTGGGGCAACAACGTGTTCGGCCCCCTCTGGAGCGGGATCCCGATCCGTGTCGGCGACGTGCCGCCCGCCGGTGGCTGGGTGCATCTCACCGTGCCGGCGTCATCGTTCCTCACGGCGCCGGAGCGCTACACGAACATGGGCTTCCGCGCCGCCGGCACCGGCACGCTCGTCTGGGATCGCATGGGCAAGGTGCCCGCACCGTAGTCGCGGGCACTCGCAGCGGCGCGCCGAGGTCGGGGTTCACTCGGCCAACGTGTAGAGGACATACCCCTCGACGTTTTCGCGGTGCACGATGCGCGCGCCCAACAACCGCTCGACGTCGGCGGCGAAGCGGGGCTGCCGCGGATTGGGTCCGAGCACCACCCAACCGAGGCGGAAGACCTCCGAGAACTTCTGCACGACGTCGGGTGGATAGTCCGGCAGCGTATCGAGGTGGCGCGGCCCCCATGATCCGTCGGTGCTCGTGAGCGTGAAGAGGTCGCCGATGATCGGTTCGTTTTCGAACCACCGGTACGTCGAGATCGGAATCCGCGACAGATAGCCGCCCACGCGCTGCTTGCGGTGGATCGTTTGCCAATACATCTGCGGTCCGTTCTGAACACCGCCTTTCATGTCCAGTCCGAAGCCACCTTTACTCTCGGTAATACCTGACGGCAGCTCGAGGAGAGTCCGATCCCCCGGCTGGTTCGCAAGCAGGCGGTACACGTTCGGCACATCCATCGTCACCAAAGGCATGCCGACTTGGCCGTATTCGACGGCAAACAGCAGAATACCAGCGAAAAGCGCCAGGAGGCTCCGGCCAGTGCGCTGCGCAATCGTTGCAAGGCCGACACCGACCAGCGTGGCAAGCACGAGTTGTACTCCGATCGCAAAACGGCGGGGCGAGTCGAATGCGCGAAACGAGGGAAGTTGCGCGAACCAATGCCATGGCGTGCGCGACTCGACCAGGAGCTCGTGCGACCCCCAGCGGATCGCCGTGCCGCAGGCGAGCACGCCACACATCAGCGCCGCGACCCCGAGCCAAGGAACGATACCCCGACGATTCGCCGCAATACCGGCAACCGCAAGGGCTAGAATGCCCCACCCGAGAAAGTAGGAGTCGACGTCATTGTTGTAGTGATCGTACGCCCATCGTCCGAACTTGGCTCCCAACAGCGGATTGTCGAGGTTCGGAACGAAAAAGTCCGCGATATTCGTGTTCGACATCGACGTGAAGCCCAGGCCGCCAGGCGGAAGATCGCTCGTATTCAACGAAGGCAATGCTTGGACGATCAACAGCGCCAGAGCGACGTTCGCGATACCGGCAACTAGAACGCGTGGAAAACGGGCGGGCTGTGCTACGAGACTGGGCACGCCCACGACGACGACGACGATCAGAAACATCACGGTTACGTAATAGTCGGTGAACACGAGCGCCCAGGTCGTCATGCTCAGTGCGATGAGTGGCCCCATCCGCCCCGTGGACAAGAATGTGACGAGCGCCGCCAAGCCCCATGGCATGAGCGCTGCCGCGACCGCGGTGTAGTAGTGCGAGGCCTTGATGACCGAGAGCACTGCCGGACTGAACGCGTAGCAAAGTCCCGCGACCGCCGCGGCGGCCATGCTCTGCGTGAGCAATCTCACTAGGTATGCCATGCCCATCGCCGCCCCCACGAGACTGGCGAGCACGGCAATGGACAAATACAGGATCGGCGACCCGAACGGATAAGCGAAGACCGATACGAACGGCGCGATGGTCGCATGCATCAGATTTGCACCGACCGGATAGAGGACACGGTTGGTCCAAAACGGCGTCGTCCCTGCACGCACCTGCATCCAAAACGTGTCGATCGCCCATACATAGAACGGCTGATCCGAGAACCTTCCTGGGAGTGCCTTTCCGAGCTGCCAAATGATGGGGTACGTCGCAACGACGGCGGCGACGAAGTACGGAACGACGAGAATGGTCAAAGAAGGACCCGCGACCGCTCGCCGCGGCGGTTCGTCGGCAGAGTGCTCACAATCCGCCGGAGACGTAGTGGATCGTCGGGCTTCAGCCTGGTAGTCGATCATAGGGCTCCGTTGGCGAGGGCGTCCTTTCCTCGCCTCAACCGTTTAGCACAAGACCGCGCAGAAGATGGAGAACGCGCCGTCCGGCGTTGACTCGGTCCGCCATCGTGGCGTTTAAGGACGCCCCGAGAGCAGCGCAACGAATGGCCGATCCAAAACGTCACACTGTCTCGCTCGACGCAGGCACGGTCCTCGTGGTCGTCGCCGCGACGATCGTCATCGCAGCGCTCGCCGTCTCCCGACTGCGGGCCTATCCGTACCACCTCGACATCCGCGCGGCGATCCACGGCGCGGCGACGACTGCGGGCGCCACGGCGCCGGCGGCGGCACGGACGTGGACGTTGGTCGGCGTCGTGCTCGCGGCGCTCGCCGGCTGGTTGCGCCGCCGTGCCCCCGACCTGGCGCGGAGCGAGGCCGTCGCCGCCGCGGTCATTCTGCTGTGGAGCGGCACGTACCTCTGCCTGCTCGTGCTCGGACCCTTCGGACTCTACCGTCCGGCGGTGCTGCGCGCGCTCGTCGTCGCGCTCGTCGTCGCGACCGTGCGCCGGCGCGGCGGCGGCGCCGCGCGTCGCGGCCGCTGGCCGTCGGGAGCGTGGATCGCGGTCCTCGCGCTCGCGCTCGCGCTCGTGCCGCTCTTCCTGTTGCAGCTCGGATCGCCGGTGTCGCCGTTCATGGACACGTTGCCGCAAGCGGCGTCGCCCGAGCGCATCGTGACATTCCGCTTCTACGATCCCTACCACAACGACCCGGCGGGGCTCTGGGCGCAGACCCGCCAGATGAGCGGCCACGACGCGATTTTTTCGTTCGTCGCGCTCGTCGCCGGAACCTCCGCGCAGCTCGCGATGACGTCGCTGATCGTGCCGTTCGCCGCGCTGCAAGTGCTCGCCCTCTACCTCCTCGGTCGAACCGCCGGCGGCCATCTTGCCGGCGGCTTCGCGACGCTCTTTCTGCTGCAGACGTTCGTCTGGCGCCGCAACACCGACATCCGCGGCACCGCGATCGCCTTCACCACCGTGGCGATCGGCCTCGCGTTCCTGCTGAGCCGCCGCCGCACGCCGCTGCGGACGGCGCTCGGCGGCCTCGCGCTCGGCGTCTCGATTCCCGTGAATGCGCTCATCGGCGTGCAGGGGATGGAGGTCGCGAGCCTCGCGTCGCTCGTGGAATGGCTCGACGTCGGACGCCCGCTCTTTCCCGCGATCCTGGCGCTCGCCGCCGGCTCGTTCTTCGCCGGGCCGCAGGTGACGATCGGCCTCGGGATGGAGTTGCCGCCGCTCGTCCTGCCGCTCATCGCCGTCGTGGGCGCGGCGCTCCTCGCGTTCGTCGCCCGCTTTGCGCCGCGCGAGCACCCGCGGCAGTCGCGAGTCGCACGCCTCGCGATGCTCGTCGGCGTGCCGACCTACATCCTGTACGAGCACGCGACCCGACAATCGGAGCTCGTCGGCGACCAGTGGTCCGGCTACTACATCCTCGCGCTGCTCGCCGTCTGCGGCGTCGCCGTCGCGGCGCACACCGTCTGGCGACGGCCCGGCACCCGCGCGGTGCTCGCGCTCCCGGCCATCATGCTCCTCGTCGGTCTCGTCAATCACGACGTCGCCTCGCCGTATCGCTTCATGGGCCAGACGCTCGAGATCCGCTCGCTCGCGGCCGAGGTGACGACGAAGAACGTCGTCTACTGGTGGCCGTACGCGATGACCGTCGCCGCCGGGATCTGGTGCGCCATGCTCGCGCGCCGCTGGGCGCTCGCCCCGACGCTCATCCTCGCGCTCCTGCTCGTGATCTACCCGGTGCGGCAGGTGGAGTCGCCCGTCGAGTACGACGGCGCGCAGCTCTCAGTCGCCGAGACGTGGGGCATTCATCTCTGGATCGCCGCCAACGGCTATCACAGCGGACGCCCCGACCGGCGCTGGGTCCTCGACGACGGCTGGCGCGCGATCGAGCGCACGCTCCGCGCCGAGATCGCCGCCGGCCGCCTCGATTACTCGACGCACGTGCTGAACATCTCCCCGTCGATCAACAGCGTCGAGGTCGCGCTCGGTTCCGGCGTCGCCGTGGACCTCGTCACGCCGCAGTACGATCCGAAGAGCATCTGGAGCGGCAACGGCCGCGCCCGCGGCATGGACGCATTGCCGGCGGCGTTCGCCAAGCACCCGCGCTACGTCGTCGTGGAGAGCTACCCGCCGCAGCAGTTCCCTGAGCTCGCCGACTACGAGGAGCTCGTCGGAGCGCGCAACGCGCATCTGTACCGCCGCCGAAGCGAGTGAGACGGCGCGCTCGGCTGTTGGTCGCGACCCGCGTCACAGCGCCTGGCCGACGCCGAGCGAGAGACCGACGCCGCGTGGACACGTTGTGACATCTGGGAGCTGACGCGCGCCGTTTGTGACCTCGCTCGCCACGTGGCGCCGACAAAAGCGCTGCGCTCGCTCGACGCCCTGCACCTCGCGACATTCGTGCTCGCGCGTCGCAAGCTCGAAGGCCTCGAGCTCGTGAGCGTCGACAGTCGGCTCCTCGACGCGGCGATGAGCGCGTAGAGACCGTATCCGGACTCACAGCAGGCGGACCAAAGAGGCCGTTTGTACCGCCTACCGACCTGCCCCGCACAGCGCGACCATACGACGCATGCCCGCTACGCCTTCCAGATTGCCCGCAGGACAGCATCGCGCTGCTTCACAGTCAGCATGACCCGAAACTCTTCGGCGACGCGGCGCTCGGCAATGCGAGGCACGATCGTCCGCACGTTCGTCGGCTGCCCCATGAGATCGGCCCATTCGAGGCTGTCGAGAACCAGTCCGGCCCCACGAAACCCTCGCGTTCGATCCCAATACCCGCGTGTGTCGAAAGCGTGTCGCCAGCCGTCAAGCTGCATCACCTCAATGACGTCCCGACCGTCGACGTGCACGATCGCTTGGACGATGGTCACACGTTGATCGGCGAACGCCGGCATCGGATCATCGCCCTCTATGACGCGGTGCCACTTGCGCGCGGCAATCCGATGCACCTCGTCGCGTGCATCAAGCCAGAAGTACCGCACGGTGAGGCCCATGGCGCCGGATGTAGTGCAACACACTCCGACGTCGCGCAATCCACGGCATCCTTTCGAGCGCAGCGTCCCACGCAAGACGCCCACGCGCAGATATCCTCCACGACCTGCCCGCTGATGCACTGATGCGCGCGTCGTCCGCTACGAACGCGATTTCATTGCGTCACCTGATCCGCGAAAAGAGCGGCCGCAATGGCCAGATCCTTCGCGTTTTCGTGACCCCTGTCCGAATGTCTAGGATCCGGCCGGCGCGTCCACTTACATTTCCTGATGGTCTGATTTCAGCTACTTGCCGCAAGCGCAGAAAAGGCGAACGTGTCCGAATTTGGGATGGAGTGGCCAGCGGCGCTAGGAATGCGGAGGACCGCCCGCGCCCTGTAGCTGTTCCGTGTCTACGCCTTCGTCGGGCGAACCACTTGCACGACCCGCGGGTCCGAGCCCCGGTGCGGGCGACCGCGCCACTACGCACCCATTCACCTTCTGAATGTCGCAGTGACTTCGAGAATATGCGTCGCTGCATCGCGAATCCTCGCAACTTCCGCTTCTGAAAGGCGACTGTCCCCCCCGCCCACGCCATGTTCGATCATGACTTCATGGAGAATGTCGATCCACCTAGCAAGATCAGCGCGTAGCGGTTTCCCTGCCGGCCCTGGCGGCGGCGACGAGGCGAATCCAAGCCAAGGCGATTCGTAAGAGGAATGTGGTATCTCCTCGCATTCAGGAGTAATGACGAAGCGGCACCTTTCTCGCCGCCACTCCAGCACCAGCGTTTGGCTCTGGATGTCGTTCGGACTTGATGGAAGATTGATGATGAAGTCTTGCGCGTGCCACGGTGGCGGTAGAGACACTGCCAGCGGCTTCCCATTGTAGGTCGCCACCCATTTGCCGGGCGTCGGGAGGCCATACTGATTGGCTGGCGCGATCCACTTCGCGGTCAGGTTTTGATCGCTCGGGTTTGAGAAGATGAATGCCAAGTCGCCATCCGGCGCTTCCCACGCCGAGGAGACCACCCCGCTGGGAATAGCCTTCGGGACGCGCAGCATGTCGCCAAGGTTAAGATACTTCAACAATGTCCCCCGAAGCTGAACATAACTCCGGAGCAAGGCGATGTTCTTTTTCTTGTTTACCTCGGGGTCCGCCTGGCCATTAATGGCGCTGGTAAGTCCCGGGTTGAAATACGCACCGTTGTTTGCGGCCTGAGTTTCCTCCCCCTCCTCGAGAATCGAGCCTTCGTTCAGCACGTGCGCATATACCTTTCGCAGATCTCCGAGTTCGGATGTTAGCCAGACAGCCATATTGTAGACATATGTGTAAGGATGATAGACGTACTGGAAGAGCGGGATTGGTTGCGGAAGCAGGGCGTTGGGATCGGGAAATAATACCGGCTCGCTTGGATTTCCACGCCACCACTCGTTCCGATATTGCGTCAAGAAGAGATTGTACATGTCGATGTATAGTTCGACGCAGCCCTCGGTGGATATTGCGAAATCCGCCTGGTCGAGATTCGTAGCCATCGCCCGCAGTTTCGCGATGGCGGTGTGAAACCCATCGCTCCACCAGGTCCCGCCACCTATGGGATGCCCGTGGTCGGCTGAACACGGGAGGGCGGGGGCAATCCCTCCCCCGTCGATGTATGCGCCGTCGCCGCCGTACGTGCAGATGCGGGACGCCTCTGAAGCGATGCGGTTCTGCCAGTACGTGGTGCCCGGGCACATCACCACCCCTTGGTATGGCAGGACGGGTACATAATCGGCCGGGCGCGCATCCCCCCCGGCCCTGGCAAGCTTACAGTCTGTGCTGTCAAGAACATTCACGGCGTTGGGGCTGCCCTCTGCGTTCCAGCCATGCCAACCGTCGTGCGACGGACCGGCGTCCGGCGGAGCGACCCAGCCACACGGTGGAGGAGGTTCGGCCACGGCAGTAGCGCCAATGGCCCACTCGACACCAGAGATGTAACCGAGGATATGGAAGTCTTGCTGCCGCATGGCGCCCACCTCCCCCCACAGCGTTCCCGGACCCCTCGTACCTAGCTGTTGGGGATCAACCGCCTCTGGTCGGGGCTCATAGAGAGGCCCGTCTTCATTGCTCCGACCGCACCAATCACTCCAGTGCATGCCGATCGGGTGAGACGCGCCAACCATACTGCGAAGCGACGCCGCAGCCTTGGAGAGTGGAGAAAGTGTCGGCGGTAGCCCCCAGGCCCACCAGAACTCTTCTTGTGTTTTTGCTTTCGACGGGGGCTGGCTGAGGTCTGGGTTCGCTGTCCTGCATATGTATACCTGGTTGTTGTAAAGGACCATGGCCCAAGGCACGTAGGCGGTACCCGGCTGCCAGTCGGCAGGCCGGGGAACTGGTAGGTGACAAGTTTGATATACTGGGTCATTCGAGGGAATCAGCGGCTTGTCGTTTTGATCGGCCACCGGTAGCGCCCAGTTCTTGGCGTAGTAGAACATGGCGCAGTTCTTGATCCACATGCAGTCATTCCGCTCGGACAGACGTCCGAACCGGCACCACTTCTGCTTGCGCGCCCAAGCGCGATAGATGTCAGCGGCATCCTGCCAGTCACCCTGAAATCCTGCCAGTGCAACCGAATAAGGATGCACGTAGTTGTAGACGAGCGTTCCGGGGTCCGGTTGGTAGTGGCGCACTCCGCACGACAATGACAAGCCACTTGACGGGTCGCCACCGTTGACAAGGAATTTCTTCAGGTAGCCATCGCCATCCTGAGCCGACAGGTAGAAGCCTCCCATTGTGCTATAAAACGCGAGAAACTGCATCGCGAGTCCGGGGAAGGTGTTGATTCCGGGGTTGGCGCGATTGTCGGAGTTGGTGTACACGTTCCCCAGACCCAGGACCGGGCTCTGTAGGAATCCAGCATCATATGGCCAGACCAGATGGTTGTCCGAGTCTCCGGTCACTCCGGCTACCTTCGGGAACTCGACGTCCCCTACCGCGAACGGCGAGTCATGACTGCTTGCTATCAGACTCAGCAGAACGACCGGCTGTTCCTCGTGGGCGCTGATATTGACGGTCACGTCAATTGGGGGATTGCCGGAATTCGCCGCGAATGACCACGTCAGGACGAGATACCGGTCCATCTCCACAACCTGCGCATCGAAAGAGGCCGCTGCAACGTGTGAGGTGTCGGGATCGACAGCCCCCACGCCGGCGACGCGGGCGACATACGTCTTGTCGGTGCCGATCCCGATGGACCATAACGGCCGCGGGTCGGCGCTTTTCAACAGGAGCGAGTTGCCATCAACAACCATGTCCGTAAGGGCACCATAGGTTCCAGAGAACTCGAATCGGGTGTTTCGAACAACAATTGCGACCGGAGCTCCGCCCATACAGAAGTCTCCTCTGTTCGTCTCAATCGGGCTGGTAGGTCAATGTACCTCTGACCAATGGCGGCCCGTGAAGCATACTCACTACTTCTTCTCCAGCCGTACGCGCAGAGAAATATCGACCGGTACGACGCCAACTGCAACGCCACCGCTAGGGTCTCCCCCGACCAAGGTCACGGTGATGGGCACGCCAAGAAGCGCCGCGTTGGCCGGGTCGTCCATGTCGAGCCACCAGTGCCCCGTGACGGTGCATGTCCGATCGGGGTCCGAGCGGAAGACCCCGCAGTCTTCGGTCGCCTCGGAGCTTCCCGGCACGCCCCGCGGTGCCATCCCAAAAAGGCCATTCACGCTGATACCGAGATCGTACTCTCTAGAAATGGAGTTGGGGGAATTAGCATCGGTCAACATTCCGTCCGCGATGAGGCATCGTCTTCTTTTTGCCCTTGGCCAGTGTCGCGTTCAGCGTGTTGCCGGGATAGGTCGCAAGGGGGACACCGTCTGCGGATACGGCTCGGCTGTTGGTCGGCGGCTTCGGGCAGCCGCCGCCGCAGGAGTCAACCGTCTGTGCGAACGCAGGGCGGGCGAGAGTGGCGGCGAAGACGAGTGTGGCAGCGGCAACGACGGTGCGGAACATCAGCGAATCCTCCTTTGAGCAGCGGGGCGAAACGCCACCTGAGTTGGCGCGCAAGAGTTGCATACGTCAGCGGCAGCGGTCCACGGAAAATCAATGGGAAGCGATGGAAGCCGCCAACCTATAATAAGAGGTTCCAACGCGCCAATCGATAAGCGCATTCGTCCGATTCTCGCCCACAATGACCACGGATGATCAATAACCCTGAAGGACTACGTGCGGCACATTCTGGTCATCATCCAACTCGAAGACCAGGCGCGCGTTCTTCTTGCTTCCGCCCGAGATCGACGCCGTGCAGAATGGGGCGCCAAAGAGGGCCGAAGACGCCATCGAGTTGCAAGATGCATTGGGCGGTAGCTGCGGGCAGTTTGTCGGAAAGGATCTGTTCTGCGCTGAGTCGAGCAACGTGACGGTCACCGTCAGCGGTTGCGTCCCCACATTCACTACTGAGCAAGTTAGTTCCAAACCACCGCCGCCAATGTTTACGGTATTCAGCGTCCCTGTCCTCAGGATCTGAGTTGCCGCTTCCGCGCGGGTAGCCGCCAGGCCGATGACTACTACTAGTGTTGCAAGGAACGTGGATCGGTTCGCTCTCATGGTAAACCTCCGGCACCACGGGGTGCGGCGAGTTGTGCGGGGATCATCTGACAACGCCGTCGTCGCCGTCAACGAGATCTTCGAGAGAAGCGGCCAGCGGGGCCGGAATCGGGACGCTTTCGGCCCTGCGGAATCTGGCAACAATGCACGACCTGCGCCAGGTTGGAGCGAAAACCTGGATTCGCAGGTCGTTGAGTGCTCCCAATAACGGCTCGTCCCACTGGCAGCGACGACCCGCCGGTGCATCAGTATCCCTTCGCTGCCCGAAGCCGGCTGGTCGACATACCACGTATGGTATGTCATCGTACGGAGCGTGACTTGGGGTGCGGTGGAGCTGGAGCCGGAGGTGGTGGCTTGGATCCGAGGCCTTCCGGATGAAGAGTTCGGTCGCGCGGAGTTCTACATCGACCTCTTGGCAGAGAAAGGTGTTCACCTCGACCAACCCTACACGCGCCAGTTGCGCGGCAAGCTTCGTGAGCTCCGGTTCTACCTCGGGTCGGCCAACGAGAACGCGCGGAGATCGCTCGCGCCGAGCGCGCGATGAGGCGGTGCATCACGGAAGGGCATACGGCGGAGGATGACTCGGATGACTGACCGACGGAGTTGGAGCGCCCTCAAGCGCGAGCGTAAGGTTTCGGTCGCACGACGCGCAGGCTACCGGCATGCCAAGGAAGCATTCGAGATTGCCGCACGGGTCCGCGAAGCACGCGAGCGTCTGGAACTTACACAGGCCGAGCTCGCTGCTCGCATCGGCAGCACGCAGCCGGCCATCGCGCGGCTCGAGGCGGGCGGAGTGACGCCGAACCTCGACACGCTTCGTCGCATCGCCGAAGCGCTGGGCCTCGAGTTGATCGTTGATCTCCGCCGCGCTCGCCGCTCGGCCTGAACTCGCGCGAAGCCAAGATTCCCCGTAACCTGGATACGCTGCGACGAACGTGCGCCTACCGACCTTCGCTCGACGCTACGTCAGGATCGACCGCAGCGACGCCGCGTGCGCGCGCATCCAGTCGTGCGTGTCGACGACGATGCGTTCGAGGTCGCGCGTCGGCGACCAGCCGAGCGCCGCCTCGACCTTCGCCGTGTCGGTGACGTAGAGCGGCACATCGGCGGTGCGCGTCGCGGCGACTGGGTCGATCGCGATCGTCTTGCCGGTGACGCGACGGCAGAGCTCGGTCAGCTCGCACAATGACACCGACACGCGGCGTCCGCCGCCGACGTTGAAGACCTGCCCAGCGACATCCTCGAGGCGCGCGATCTGGCGCGTGACGAGGTCGCAGAGGTCGTCGACGTGCAGCACGTCGCGCACCTGTTTGCCGGTGCCGCCGAAACCGATGTAGCTCAGGCGCCCCTCGAAGAGGTGGCGCGCCAGCCAGAGCGCGACGAAGCCTTGATCGACCTTCCCCATCTGCCACGGACCGGCGAGGACGCCGCAGCGGTCGACGACGGCGCGCAGACCGTAGGCGTACGCGTACTCCTCGATGAAAAGCTCGGAGGCGAGCTTCGTCGCGCCGTAGAGCGAGCGCGCGCCCGCGAGCGGGAACTCCTCGCTCACGCCGCGCGCGGAGATGCCGGGGAGCGTTTGCGCGGGCGCGATCTCGAAGCGCGTCGCCGTCTCCTCGAGGCGAATCGCCGCGAGCGCCGCCATCGGGTACACGCGACTCGTCGAGAGAAAGAGCATCGCGGCGCCGCGTCGGCGGCAGTGCTCGAGCAGGTTGAGCGTGCCGCCGAGGTTCGTGTTCAGGAGATATCCCGGCGACGAGTCGTAACCCGCGAGGACCGACGGCTCCGCCGAGCACTCGAGGAGAAGATCCGTCTCGGCGACGTCGAGGTCCTCAGGGCAACGAATGTCGCCGTGAACGAATTCGACGCCGCAGGCACGCAGACGCGGCACGTTCAGCTCCGAGCCACGGCGGCGGAGATTGTCGAGCGCGACCACCCGCCGCGCGACGTCGTGCCGCTTCAAGTGGAGCGCGAGCGTCGAGCCGACGAACCCGGCGCCGCCGGTCACGAGGACGGTCGTGGGGGTCATCGCATCACCGCCTCGCGACGATCACGAACTGCTTGCCGACGAGGCGCCAGAGCGGCGGGCAGCGGACGAAGAGGCGCACCAGG
>JBGPOW010000066.1:0-19448 GCA_041488235.1 Binatia bacterium | reverse complement strand
CGGAGCGTTGGTGACGAGCGACGCGAGCAGCTCCCGCGCCGCGTGCGTGACTTGATCCACCGCGCGCGCGAAGGCGAGATCGTTCGCCTTCGACGGCCGCGTGAAGCCGCTCAGCTTGCGGACGAACTGCAGCGACGACGCGCGGATCTCGTCGTCAGTGGCGGGCGGCGCGAAGTTGTGCAGCGTCTTGATGTTCCGACACATGGACGGATGATCCACGGAGTCGCCGGCGCTCGCAAGCCCTACGCGCAGCTCGCGGCCGGCGCGGCGGCGCCTCACGAAGCCGCGTTCAGACGGCGCGTTCGGCACGTACCAGGAGAAGCAGCGGCCTAGCGAAGTACTTCGTCGCCGACGGCATTTCTTCCACGAGCTGCTCGTCGCCGTGGTACTCCCGCCAGTCGACGTTGCGAAACCCCGCGTCGGCAATGTGAGACAGGTACTCCGCGACCGTGTAGCGGTGCGCTCCCAAGCGATACTCGGTGCCTTCGTGCTCGAAATTGGCCTCGATGCCGGAGTGCGCCAACTCGGGATGGAACGCGGAGAACACGAGGCGCCCGCCGCGACGCAGGGCGCAGAACGCCTCGGTGAAGAATCGTTGCAAGTCGTTCAGGTGCTCCGACACGAGCGCGGAGAGCACGACGTCGAAGACCGCGCGCCGAACCGGCAGGTCCTGATCGAGATCGGCACGGGCGAGCCCCGCGGCGGGCGCCGCACGGCGTGCGACGCGCAGCATGCCCGGTGAGAAATCCAGCCCGACCGCGCGCGCCCCGGCCCTGCAGAGGGCGGCGAGATACGCCCCGGTGCCGCAACCCGCATCGAGGACGCGCTCGCCGCGCCGCGCGTCGAGCGCTCGGAGCGTGACGCGGCGATCGAGCGCGACCAGCGGATTCGGCGTCGCGTCGTACGTCGCCGACCAACGATCGTACCCGTCCGAGACGCTCGGACGCTCGATGCGCCTCTTCGTCATGGCGGTTGACCGGTGAGAAAGGTGTGCAGCGTCGCGACGACCTGGGCGCCCTCGCCGACGGCGGACGCGACGCGCTTGATCGATCCGGCGCGCACGTCACCGATCGCGAACACGCCGTCGCGGCTCGTCTCGAGCGCACGGCGGCCGTCGCCGAGGTCCGCGCCCGTGAGGATGAATCCTTTCGGATCGCGCGACACGTCGGACTGTGCCAGCCAGTCGGTGTTCGGGTCGGCGCCGATGAAGAGGAACAGATGGCGGATCGCGCGCCGCGTCTCCTGCCCCGATGGAACGTGGCGCCAGCGAATCGCGTGCAAGACGCCCGCTTCGCCCTCGAGCGCGGTGACTTCGGTTTGCAACAGCACCTCGACGTTCGGCAGCGCCCTGATGCGATCGACGAGGTAGCGCGACATGCTCGCCTCGAGGCCGCGGCCACGCACGACGAGCCATACCTTCGCGGCTTGCGACGCCAAGTACACGACGGCTTGGCCGGCGGAGTTGCCGGCGCCGACGAGCGCGACCTCTTGCCCCGTGCAGAGCGTCCCTTCGAGCCGCGACGCCCAGTAATGGACGGACGAGCCCTCGAACGCGTCGATGTTCGCGACGTCGAGCCGCCGGTAGCGAGCGCCGCTCGCGATCACGACGGCACGGGCGCTGACGCGCTCGTCGTTGGCGAGCGCCAACTGAAATCGTGCGCCGTTCGCTTCCTGCCGGCACTGCAACCGCACGACCGCCTCGGGAATCGCGATCTCGGCACCGAATTTCAGCGCCTGGCTGTACGCGCGTCCCATGAGCGCCATCCCGCTGATGCCGGTCGGAAACCCGAGATAGTTCTCGATGCGGGCCGACGCGCCGGCTTGTCCGCCGAAGGACCGGCAATCGAGCACGACCGTCGACAGCCCCTCGGACGCGCCGTAGACGGCGGCCGCAAGACCCGCCGGGCCGGCGCCGACGATCGCGACGTCGTAGACCTTGCTCGGATCGAGCGTTTGGACGAGGCCGATGCAGCGGGCGAGCTCGACCTCGCTCGGGCGGCGGAGGATCGCGCCGTTCGCGCAGAGCACGATCGGCAGCTCGGAGGGATCGAGGTGGAAGCGATCGAGGAGCGTGCGCGCGCACGAGTCGGTGTCCGGGTCCATCGTGTGGTACGGGTGACCGTTGCGCGCAAGGAAGTCCGCGAGCCGGAGCACGGCGCCGTCCTGCGGATGCCCGACGATCACGGGCCCGACGACACCGGACTCGAGCAGCCCGACGCGGCGAAGGATGAGCGCGCGCATGATCCGCTCCCCCAGCTCCGCTTCCGCGACCAGCACGTCGCGCAGCCGCCCAGGCGGGATGACGAGCGCTTCGACAGCGGTCGTCGCCCGCGCGTCGACGAGCGTGGGCCGCCCCGCGAGATCCGCCAGCTCGCCCATGAATCCGCCCGGCCCGTGCGTGACGATCGGCTTCTCGTGGCCGAGCACGTCGTGCTGCGTGACCGCGACGTCGCCGCTCAGGATCACGGTCATCCCGGCGCTCGTCTTGCCGGCGGTGACGAGGTGCTCGCCCGCCGCGAAGCTCCGCACCTCGCCGAAGTGCCGCAGCCGCGCGACCTCCGCCGGCTGCAGCGTCGGGAACATTTGGTCGTACCGGGTGTCGATCAGCGTGCGCGCAGCGACGGCCATGGCGGGCTCCCCTGACGGATGAACCCCGACGCAGGTTCAGTCAACTCGCCGTAGGCGTCACGCCGACGCGGTAATGCGGCGCGGATCGTAGAACACGGCGGCATCTTTGATCCGTCCGGCGACGACGTGAAATTTCGAGAAGACCGCGATCGGGCCGTAGACGGTCTCCTCGTCGAACAACGTCGCGACCCAGTCGCCTTCGACGATGTGCTGCCGCACGTGAATCGCGGTGACGCCGGCGCCGACGCGCTTCAGATACTCCAGCGCCGCTCGACCGCTCAGCTTCGGGGTGAGCGGGCTCTGCACCGTGAGATCGCCGTCGATCGGCAGCCGCTCGAGATCCCCGCTGACGATGCCGTTCAGGAATGCTTCGACGACCGCAACGTTCTCGCTTCGCGACATTGTGCGCCTCCTGAACTCGCGGCCGCGACGTGAAGAAGCATCACCTTGCTTTCGTCCGAAAACTCCACGGCATCCTGATACACCCGCCGCTCGGCTCTCGTGAGGGCGACCTCTCGGAATCCGAGCGCGGCGTAGCAGCGCTGCGCACGGACGTTTCCGGTAAAGACGGTGAGCCAAATGCGCGCTGGCGCGAGGTCACGGACCGCGTGCTCGATGAACCGGCGGAGCGCGAGACGCCCGACGCCGCGAGACTTGTCCATGACGACGACGCGTTTCACGTGGACGCTGAAGCCGGTCGCGCGGAGGTCGTACGCGATCAGGAAGCCGACCGGATCGGGTGCGCCGACGACCTCGATGATCCAGTGCTCGCGGTCGGGTCGTTCGATCGTGGCCGCGTGCTCCTCGCGCGACCACTGCCCGATGAACGGCGCATTCTCGGGATGGCGCTCGAGGGAAAGGACGAAGTCCAGATCGTCGAGCTCCGTCGGACGCAGCACGACGTCGGTCAGCAACGGCGGGACCGACATACCCTCACACCCGCGGGCGGACCTCGATCGCACGCACGAGCGCGTCGATCGCGGCGCGCAGCACGCGTGCGATCGCGGCGTCGGCGCTCATCGCCGCCGCGTCGAGGCGCTTGCCGTCCAACGGCAGCGTCACCGATGCAGAGTCGACGAAGCGCGCCGACATCGTCGTCAAGATCTCGGTGAGCTGGGCCTGCGCGTACGTCGATCGCGCCGACACGTTGACGAGTGCCAGCGGCTTGCCCGGGAATTCGACGCTGCTCACGAGCCAGTCGAGCGCGTTCTTCAGGACACCGGGGACCCCGTGCGCGTATTCGGGGCTCGAGATCACCACGCCGGCCGCGCGCCCGATGCGAGCCCGCAGATCGAGGACGATCGCCGGCGGCGTCGCGCCCTCGACGTCGAGATCGGGATTGAACGGCGGCAGGTCGCCGAGCCGGTCGTACAGCGTGATCGCGACGCCGGCCGGCGCCACGCTCGTCATGGCGCGCAGCACGGCCGTATTCGAGGACGCGGCACGGAGGCTCCCGGAGATGGCGAGGATTTGCACCGCGTCGGGGGCCGACCGGTGCTCGCTCATCGCGCTCCACGTCCGGACGTGTGGGACGTCGGCACGACGAGCCGGACCTCGGTACCCTTGCCGCGCGACGAGCGTACCTCGAGCGTGCCTTCCATCAGCGCGGCGCGCTCGCGCATCGCCACCAAGCCGAGGCTGCCGGCGCGCGTCGACGCCGGATCGAAGCCGACGCCGTCGTCGCGCACCGTGACGACGAGGCGCTGCCCGCGGCGCGCGAGACTCACGCTCACGCGCCGCGCGCGCGCATGGCGCGCGACGTTCGCGAGCGCCTCCTGCACGATGCGATAGGCGTGCAGCGCGCGCTCGTCCGAAAGGAGACCGGCGGTCGAGATCGTCGCCAGGCGGAGCATCAATCCGTGTCGCTGCGCGAATTGCTGCGCGTGCGTCCGCAGCGTCTCCTCGAGGCCGAGCGCGAGCAGATCGGCCGGATGATAGTCGCGGACGATCCGCGCGATCGATTCGGTGATCTGTCCAATCGTCCCGTACGTCGCCGCCAGCTCCCGGTCGAGCGTGCGCGGAATGGATCCCGGCGTGTTCTCGAGCGTGTGCAGCAAGACGCCGACGGCGGCGATCACCTGCCCCACCTCGTCGTGCAGCTCGCGCGCGACGCGGCGCCGCTCCGCCTCGAGCGTGTGGAGGAGCCGGCGCGTGAAGCCATGCTGCGCGGCCTCGGCCTCTTTGCGGTCGCGGATGTCGCGAATCACGCCGAAGAAGTACGGCTCGCCCGGCCGCTCGATGCGCGCGGCGCTCACCTCGATGGGGATCAGTGATCCGTCCTTGCACACATGTCGCGACTCGAAGGGCGTCAGGGCGCCGGTCGCCGTCGCCGCCCACTTGTGCCAGACGTCCAGCGGAAAGTCGGGATTGAGGTCCGGTATCGACATCGCGAGCAGCTCGCCGCGGGTGAATCCCGATAGCGTGCACGCGCGATCGTTCACGTAGATGTATCGCGCGTCATGGTCGGCGAGCATGAACGCTTCGCTCGCCATGTCGGCCATGCGCCGAAACACCTCGCGATCGAGCGCCTCCGGCAGCGGTCCACGGAACACCTGCTGGTCAGGGGCCGGCGCGCGACTCGCGATCGGCAATGCATCCGCAGGGGACACGACCGGCGCGCCCGTCGGAGACGTCTCGGCTCCCGCGAGAGGAACGACGAGCCGCACGGTGGTGCCGCGCCCGGGCGCGCTCTCGATCGCGAGCTCACCCTGCAGCAGCATCGCCCGCTCGCGCATCGTCGCGACACCGACGCCACCGCTCGGCGCCACGTCGGCCGTGAAGCCGGCACCGTCGTCGCGGACGCGTACGTCGAGGTGATCGCGTTCGCGCGTGACCGACACCCGCACCGACGTCGCGCCTGCGTGGCGCGCGACGTTGGCGAGCGCCTCCTGCACGACGCGGTACACGTGCAGCTCCTGCTCGGGCGTGAGCAAGCCCTCGACGGGCTCGGTCGCGAGCCGCAGCACGAGCTGGTGGCGATCGGCGAAATGGCGCGCGTGCGAGCGCAGCGTGTCCTCGAGACCGAGGCCGAGAAGCTCGACGGGATGGTACTCGCGGACGATGCGCGCCAACGACTCGGCGATCGTCGCGATCGTCGATCGCGTCGCCACGAGCGAAAGCCGCACCGACTCCGGCACCGCCGGTGGCCCCATCTCGATCGCGTCGAGGAGAACGCCGATCGTCGCCAGCGCCTGGCCGACGTCGTCGTGCAGCTCGCGCGCGACGCGTTGACGCTCACGCTCGATCGTCTGCAAAAGCTGGAGCGCCAGGTTTTTCCGAACCGCCTCGACCGCCTTCCGCTCGGTGATGTCGCGCGCGACGCCGAAGAGATAGGCCTCGCCTCCGAAGTCGAGGCGCGCCATGCTCACCTCGACGAGAAACCTCGTGCCGTCCTTGCGTCGCGTCCACGCCTCGACGAGCGGTAGCGGCCCGTGCTCGAGCGCCGCAACGTTTTCCGTGAACCGCTCGGGCGGCACGTCCGGACAGATGTCGGACACGGTGAGCGCGAGCAGCTCCTCCATCGTGTAGCCGCCCATTTGCGCGTGCGCCCTGGCGTTCACGTAGAGGAATCGCCCGCGACGATCGAGGAGGTAGAAGCCCTCGTTCGATCGGTCCGCCATCTGCCGAAAGACGTCGAGGTCGAGCGCCGGCGGAAGGAGCGCAGCGCGCGCGTGCTTGGCGAGGCTTCGTACCACGCGGCGACGCTACTGCCGTGCGACGACGCCGGTCAAGGCGCACCATCATCCTCGGGCGAGACGCTCGAGAGTCTCGAACTCGTGATGGATGCGATGGCGGAGTAGCGGGCGGAGCACGCGCGCGCCCGGCACGCGGAGCGCCTCGAAATGCGCGAATCGCGTCCGCTCGCCTTCGGGCGCGGCGGCCATGCCGACCGCGAAGAGCCTCCCCTGCATGATGCACCACCCGTGCCGCAGGACGGCGTCGGCGCGCAGGCGCAGACCGAACGGCGAGCGGATCTCGACCTCGAGCTGCTCGCCGTCGCGGCCGACGACGTGGAGTGCGGCGACGTTCTTCTCCCAGAGCGGCGTCCCGCGCTCGAGGTCGCTCGCGATCCGCCAGACGTCGTCGAAGGGCGCGTCGAGCACGCCCTCGCGATAGGCGGCATGCGGCAGCGCGGCGACGAGGATGCGCATCCGCCGCACCGGATCGAGCTCTACCGACGGCCAGCGGTCGAACGTCGTACTCATGTCGCCCACTTCCTTCGAAAGAGCGCACGCGCGCGGTGCAGCCGCGACTTCACGGTTCCGCGCGCGACCCCGAGCAGGCCGGCGGCGCCGGCCTCGTCGAGGCCGTGCACATCGCGGAGGACGAGGATCGCGCGGTGCTCGGGCGAGAGGCGCTCGAGCACCGCGCGGATGTCGCCCGCGAGCGCCACATCGACGCCGAGCGGCGCGACCGGCACGTCGCGCGCCGGCGGGGGTTGCGACGCGGCACGCGCCGCACGCACGCCCTCCCGCACGGCGATCGTCCGCACCCACGCATGAAGCGCGTCGGGATCGCGTAACGACCGCAGCCGGCGAAACACCGTGAGCAAGGTCTCTTGCGCCGCGTCCTCTCCCGCATCGAGGGCGATTGCGCCGCAAATGCGGCCGACGTAGGGCGCCAGCGCGTCGAGGAGCCCGCTCATCGCCATCGCGTCTCCTCGCTGCGCGCGCCGAACGAGGTCGGCGAGCTCCACGACTAGAAGAGGCATGGAACCTTCCCCGGGGTTCCCGCCTCTTCATATCGGAGGCGATTCCCATGGATACGTGGCAATGTGCGGCATGGAGCGACGAGCTCGGGGAGCGGCCGCTCGGGCGACTGCTGCTCTGCCGTCGTCTCGTCCTCTTCCGCGACGCCGGCGGCGCGGCGCGCGCGATCGGCGCTCGCTGTCCGCATCGCGGCGCCGATCTGGCGCGCGGCCGGATCGTCGACGGCTGTATCGAGTGTCCGTTCCACGGCTGGCGATTCGAGGGCGACGGGCGCTGCGCGCGCGTTCCGGCCCAGCCGGCGGCGCTCAAGATTCCGCCGCAGGCACGCGTTCCTGCGCTGCCGACCGTCGAGCGCGACGGCACCGTCTGGGTGTGGACCGGTGCCGAAATCCCGCGCGAAGGGCCGCTTGCGGATCCCCCAGCGGCGGCGGGTCCGAACGTCCGGCGCCTCTTCTTCGCGCCGCAACTCGTCGACGCACCGATCCTGCAGGCCCTGGAGAACGCGTTCGACAAGGCGCACGTGCCGTTCATTCACCGCGGGACGCTCGGAGGCAACCGCGATCCGCTCGTCGCCCGGCAGCGGATCGACCTCGACCCCGACGACCGCGGCCTGATCGCGCGCGACGATCCCGATTCGCCGTGGCACGCCGCGCCGGCGTTACCCCGCGGATTGCTCGGGGCGCTCGCCGGCGTGCTCGGGTTGCGGCCGCCGGTGACGCAGTACGTGCGTTTCGCGCCGCCGCGCGACGTGCACGTCTATCTCGAGTACCCGAACGGAACGTACGATCTCTTCGTCACCCACTTCACGCCCGCTGACGACACGAGCACCTGGCTCTTTGTCGCGTCCGCCCGCACTCGCGCCCCCCACGCGCTCGGCGACTGGATCCAGCGGCGGGTGATCGACCGCATCTTCGCCGAAGGCAAGCTCGAGACCGATCTCATCCTCGCCGCCGCCGACGGCGATGCGGCATCGCGGGTGAGCGTCGAGTCGGACCGCGCGAGTCTGCGCGTACGACAGTCGTACGAGCACTGGCGGGTCGCCGCTCAGCGCGAGTGATTCAGGACCATGGTCGTGCCGCTGACCTTTTCGGGTGATGCTTCGAGGCCGCGAAACGGTACCGCGAGGAGTCCCGCCGTCGTCTGCGTCGCCGGGTCGTCGAAGCCGTCGAGCCCGTAGACGACGTTCACGCCGCGGCTCGAAGGGGTGAACGTGGAGAACAGCCGGTCGAACCAGGAGAAGATATTCCCGTAGTTGGTGTCGGTCTCGGCGGAGATCCGCGAGTGATGGATCTTGTGCATGTGCGGCCACGTGGTGACGAGCGAGAGTGCCCGGTCGAGCCACAGCGGCGCCCGCAGGTTGGCGTGCTCGAGCAGTGCATTCAGCGCCGACCACGCACGGTAGACGGCGAACGCGCCGGGGCTCGGCCCGAGCGCGACGGCGAACGCACCGATGAATGCATAGCGGATCAGGCCCTCGCCGGGATGCTGGCGGATCGCCGTCGTGACGTCGACCACGGGATCGCAGTGATGCACGCGGTGGAAGCGCCAGAACGCCGGAATCTTATGCATCGCGACGTGCGCGACGTAAAACGAGAAGTCGAGCGTCACGACGGCAAGCGCGGCGGCGGCGAGCGGCGGAAGCGCCAGCAACGGCAGCAACCCGAAGCGATTCGACTGCAGCCATACCACCGTTATCACGAGCGCGACGTTCAACACCGCATTCGTCGCGAACGTGATGAGGGTGAGCGTGAGATTCGGTCCGAGATGATTCTTGTTTCGTGTATCGCGGGCGTGAAGCGGTATCGCGGTCTCGATCAGCGACACCGCGAGCATCGCGGCGACGATCACACCGATGGTTGCAAAGGTGGGCTGAAATGCTGCGGATGTCGTCATAGTGATCTCCTGTTCTCACGGGGCGTTTACGAGTTGAACGTTGGGAGCGTCCCGTTCGTTACAGGGCCATTCGGGTGGCGTGTCAGAGGTGCAGTGTCGCGAGCTTGCGCCCGGCGAGAACCGTCTGAATCGCCTCGATGCGGCCGTCCGGCGCGAGCTGCAGCGAGATCACGGTGCGCGGCGCCTGTCGTCGGACGGGCCTCGCGAGCGTGATCACGATCGCCGGGAGGCCGTTCAGGAGGCGAATCTCGGACGCGGGCCCGCCGCTCACTCGATTGAGGGCCGCGCGGAGGTAGAACCGCGCCACCCGAGCGCGCCCGCAGAGTGGCGTCGTGAGTGCCGTGTATTCACCGCCTCCATCCGTCACCGTTCGAACGGACTCTGCCAGCAACGACTCGAGCTCGCGCACGTTTTGCGAAAGCAGGCAGCTCAAGAAGCGCTCGAGCGCGGCGCGATGGCGCGCGCGCAGCTCCGGCGTGGGGATACAGCGAGCGCGGTCGTAGTTCTCCATCGCACCGCGTGCCCGGAGGTGCAGGACGCGGACGTTTCCTTCGGTCGTGCCGAGGAGCGTCGCAGTTTCCGCGGCCGAGTATCCGAGCAAATCACGAAGAAGAAGGGCGGCACGCTGGCGAGCGCCCAGCGCCTCGAGCGCCACGAGGAAGGCCACCGTGGCGCTCTCGACGAGACCATAGCGCACCTCGGGATCGGGATCGTCGCTCGGATGCGCGTCGAGCCAGTCCTCGTCCGAGCCCTCGGCAGGTTCCGGCAGCCACGGGCCGGCATACCCGCGATGTTTGCGCGCACGGAGCGCATCGATGCCGAGGTTGGTCGCGACGCGCAGGAGCCACGACTCGGGCGGTGGCGCGTTGTATGTCGGCGAGCGCTCGATCCACCGGGCGAAGGTTTCTTGCACGATGTCGTCTGCGTCGTGCGCACTTCCGGTCAGACGGTAGGCCACCCCCCACACGCGCTTGCGGTGCGCCTGGAAAAAGTCGGCCGAGTCGACGCTGGCCTCGCTCGGCAACACACCGTCGTGCCCAATGCCGGCCACCCCCTTGGGTTAGCGCGATTCCTTCGCCCGTGCAACATCTGTTACTTCGATGATACAGCTGTTGCTGGCGCCTCGAAGAGGCCCTTCAGATCCTTTTTCATGATCTTGCCGCTCGGGTTCCGCGGCAGCGTCTCGGGCAGGAATAGGATCTTCACCGGCACCTTGAAGGCGGCGAGCTTCTGCGCGACGAAGTGGCGGAGCTCTTCTTCGCTCGCCGTGGCGCCGTCCTTCAGATGCACGGCGGCGGCGGGCTCCTCGCCGAGGGTGCGATGCGGAACGCCGATCACCGCGGCGTCCATCACCGCCGGGTGATCGTAAAGCGCGTTCTCGACCTCGACACAGTAGATGTTCTCGCCGCCGCGGATCAGCATGTCCTTGGCGCGATCGACGATGTAGACGAAACCTTCCTCGTCGACGCGCGCCAAGTCGCCGGTCTTCACCCAGCCGTCGACGAAGGTCTCGGCCGTCGCTTGCGGCTTGTTCCAGTAGCCGCGGACGACGACGGGCCCGCGGTACCAGAGCTCGCCGACCTCGCCGGGCGGCACGGTCTCGCCGCGGTCGCCGACGATCCGCACCTCGCCCGTCGGCGACGGCACGCCGCAGCTCTCGGGTTTGCGCTCGTAGTCCTCCGCGACGTTGCTCGTCGCGGTCGCCGACGTTTCCGTCATGCCCCAGCCCTGCCCCGTCGTGAGCTTCGGGAAGCGCGCTTTCAAGCGGCGCACCAGCTCGGGCGCCGACGGCGCGCCACCGTAGGAGATGTTGTCCAACGACGAGAGGTCGAACTCTTCGAAGCGCGGATGCTCGATCAGCTGCCAGGCGATCGTCGGCACGCCGCCGGCGTTGGTGATGCGCTCGCGCTCGATCAGCTCGAGCGCTTGCTCCGCGTTCCAGCGCCGCTGCATCACCAGCTTCGCGCCGCCCATGAACGCCGGAATCATGACCGCGAAGCAGCCCGTCGCGTGGAAGAACGGCACGGAGATGAGAATCGCGCGCTGCGGCGCGCTCGGATCCGGAGGCGGCGGCTGCTCGCCGCGCCGCAGGTACGCGCGCGCTTGCGCGCACAGAGCATTGAAGAAATTCGAGACGATGTTGCGGTGCGTGTTGATGGCGCCCTTCGGTTTCCCGGTCGTGCCGGAGGTGTAGAAGATCGTCGCGTCGTCGTCCGGATCGAAGTCCATTGCCGGCAGATCGGCCGCTGCGAGGGAGTCCCACGTGTTCGGGGCGCCGATCACCTCTTCCAGCTTCTGCACCCGCGGGTCGGCAACGTCCTCGCTCGTCCGACTCACGAACACCCGCGCGAGATCCGGACAGTTGTCGACGTGCTCGCGGAGGCGCTGCCAGCGCTCCGCGTCCGCGAGCGCCACCTTGGTTCCCGAGTCGGTGAGGCCGTACTCGAGCTCCGGTCCCGTCCACCACGCGTTCAGCGGCGTCACGATCGCGCCCGCGAGCGACGCCGCCCAGAACGCGACCGACCACTCCGGCAGGTTGCGCATGATGATCGCGACGCGATCGCCCTTGCGAACACCGTCGGCCACCAATCGCTGCGCAAGACGCGTGACCGCGCGGCGGTGCGCGTCGAAGGTGACGCGCTCGTCGTCGTTCACGAGGAACGTGCGCCCGGCGTAGGCAGCGCTCATCGCGAAGATCGTCGCCAGCGACGGCGGCGCGTTCTTCCACGTTTTGATGCGCGCCCCACGGATGTCGCGCTCCTCGACCTCGAAGAGGGAGCCGGGAGCGGTGAGGAGTTGGTGCGCTTGAGCGATCGAGATGGCGGGGAAAGCGAGCTCTGTCATTGGCGGTTCCTCCGCGACGCGGCGTTGCGTCTGCAAGTACCGCGGCGCGCGAGTGGCCTCAAGGACACGCGAGACATCAGCTCACGGCTCGCCGTAGTGGAAGTTTCTCTGTTTCAATTCGGCGCAGATGACACGCGAACCCCTTTCGACACGTCGACCCTATGGTAATCGGCTGATCGGCAGGACGCCTCAAGAGGAAGGAGACAATCATGGCGCCGAACGTCGAGCACTATCTGACGAGTTCGTGGATCATCGCCGGCCTTTTCGTCGTTTTCCATTCTTGGCGGCGCTTCGATACGCCGCCAACGAATCGCGCCTCGACGACACCCGAGCGCTACTATGTCGCGCTCGCCGCGTACGTGTTCGCGTCGCTCGCGGCTTACTCCCTTCTCGCCCTGTCTCCCGAGTTCATGCACGATGTAATGCCGCAAGCGGCGCAAGCGTTGTTCTCCGAAGCGGCACGAGGCATCGGCGCCCCGTTTTTCGGAGCACTCTTCGTAACCGTGTTGCTCCCTGCGATCCCGGTTCTCTCCGAGCCCGAGATCTGGCTTCGCGGCGTTCTGCAGGATCTCGCCGCGATCCCCTATCAAGCCGTCCGGCTCACGAAGCGCCTCCAAGCGGCAGACCTTCAACTCAGCAGTCACATCCGTACCGAGATCACGGACGTCATGGTGAACGACGGGATCGATCCGCAACTCATCGTCTTCGAGAACAGCCGAACGTTGGAATCGACATGGACGCGCATCTGTTCATTGATCCACGTACTCCGGGATTGGGACAACGAGGACCGGCGCCTCGTGGCGTTTCGCCGCGCATTCCGCGGCGACTATGCGGAGCTGCTCGACCGGCATCATCAGCTCACGACCGTGTTCTCGATGGTGACGAGTTCGCCGACGTTGGTGAACGACGTGCGATTCAACACCGCTCTCAACGAAATGCGATCGCGCTTCGGGGCGCAGATCAGAGCGCTGCACAAAGATGTCTGCCAGTTCATCGCGATGGGTGTGCTGCGCTGCCGCATGACCGACGCGAAGCGCTCGAGCGAACTCAAGCGACTCGGTTTCGCGATCGGGTCCCACCACGAACGTGGCGGGCTGTTCGACAAATGCATCGGGTTGTTCCTGCTTCTTGCCGCATATTTCACCGTCGTCATGGTGGAGTTTGCGACGGAGGTGCCAGGAGTCGGCAAGCGATTTCTCCTCGGTCTCATGGTCGCGGCCATCTATTGCGCCGCGGTCGTGTGCGCCCTCTATGCGACACGCGACAGTCACGTTGGCGAGGATGGCCAGCGCCCGTGGTCCCGATACTTGCTCGCCGCATTGGTCGCGGCCGCCGTTTCCATCATGACGAATTTCGGGATGACGGTGATTCTCACGGGAACGATCAAGGCCGCCGCGGAGGGGCTGCGGATCACGCTGCCGTGGAGTCTCCTCGCGTTCGTCACCGCGCTCGCGACGTGCTTCAACTGCGATACGATCAACGTCCCGCCGCGGTTGCGTTGGCTCGAAGGCGTCGGCCAAGCGGCGGTCACCGCGCTGACGGGCATCCTCGTGTGGTCACTCCTTAACCAGGTGCAGGGAGCTGTCACCGTAAAGGTCCCACCGCTGCCGCGCGTCGTCTTCAACAGTCTGTTTGCTGGATTCGTGATCGGCGTCGACATTCCGACCTGGTACCGCGTGCATCGCGCACAGGCCGCGGAGATCGAGGACCTCATCGACCCGGAAGAGAAGATGCTCGCCGCCTGACGTCGGCATCGCACATAGTCGTCCGGGATATCTCGACCTGCCCGGTAAGTAACGTCGGCGCCATCAGAGTTCGTGGTCCGAGAGTCTGGTACGTACCTGGCTCACATTTCTTGTTTGTACAGGATTTACATGATATATTGGTATCATGCGTACCAGGGTGACGACTCGCGGACAGATCTCGATCCCGGCAGACGTCCGAAGAAAGTTGCAGATCAAGCCTGAGATGCTGCTGGAGTGGATCGTCGAGGGTAACACCGCGCGCGTGGTTCCGATCCCCGAGGATCCCATAGCCGCCCTGCGAGGCTCGGGGAAAAAGGGAGAGGTCCGGCGCCTGCTCGCCGACCGCAGTCGCGATCGGCGCCGCGATGGCTGACGTCTTCGTGCTGGACACCTCGGCGGTGCTGGCGCTTCGAAGCGACGAGCCCGGAGCGCGGCGGGTCGAGGAGATCCTTCGACTCGGATCACACGGCAAGACACGGGTGCTGCTCTCGTTCATGAGTCGCATGGAGATTCTGTATCGCGTCACGGCAAGCGAGGGAGAAGCAGCGGCGCGCGCGGCACTACGGCTCCTCGACGTGGCGGGCGTCGCCTGGATCTCCTGTGAGCCTCACATCCTCGACGCCGCGGCCCTTCTCAAAGCTCGAGGCGGTTTGTCCGTCGCCGACGCCTGGATTGCCGCGACCGCGATCACCAAGGACGCGGTGCTCGTTCATAAGGATCCGGAGTTCGCACGAGCGCGGGACGTTCGCCAAGAGCGCCTTCGCAGCTGAAGGTACCCGAGAGACGACGTTCGCATGCCGACCGCCACTACGCGCCCCGCAGCGATCGACGCGTGGGCACAGCACCCGAACGACGCCTTCATGCAGGCGCCCTGGCTCGCGACGCTGCTCCGCTGGACCGGCGGCGACCGGCGCACGCCGCGCATCGAGGACACGCTCGCCGCGATGGACGAGGCCGACGTCGAAATCGCGCTCCTCAGCGCCTGGGTCGGCCCGAGCGGCACGCTGATCAGTAACGACGAGGTGGCGACGGTGGTGCGCGCCGCGCCCGACCGATTCCGTGGCGTCGCCTCCGTCGATCTCACGCACCCGCTGCAAGCCGTGCGCGACATCCGGCGCTGCGTCGGCGAGCTCGGCTTCGTCGCGGTTCGCATGCTGCCGTGGCTCTGGAACCTGCCGCCCGACGACCGCCGCTTCTACCCGGTCTACGTCGCGTGCGCCGAGCTCGACGTCCCCTTCTGCACGCAGATCGGCCACACCGGCCCGCTCTGCCCGTCAGAGCCTGGCCGGCCGATCCCGTACCTCGACCACGTGCTGCTCGACTTCCCCGAGCTGACGGTCGTCGGCGGCCACGTCGGCTTCCCGTGGGTGAACGAGGTGATCTCCCTCGCGACGAAGTACCCGCGCTTCTTCGTCGACACCTCCGCGTACGCCGCACATCGCCTGCCGCCCGAGCTCGTCGCGTTCATGCGCGGCCACGGGCGGACGCGCGTGCTGTTCGGAACGAACTGGCCGATGCTCTCCGCGGCGCGCTGTCTCGAGCGGCTCGGCGAGCTGCAGCTCGATGAGGAGACGACCCGCCTCTTCCTCTGCGAGAACGCGCGCCGCGTGTTTCGGCTCTGACGACGCGAAGTCTACCGCTGACCGCGTCGTATCGTTGCATCTCGACGCGCCCTCCTCGGCGCGTCGAGATGCGGCTTGCCGCGTCGGCCGGTCTTCAGTGGCAGGTCGGCAGCGGCGAGGGGAACTCGGTGCCATTCTTGTTGTGCTCCCAGCAATTCCCCGTCCCGCTCGTGTCCCACGCGAGGTCGACCGCGAACACCGGATCGACCTTTGGATCGAGGTTGCCGCCGTTGCCGAACGCCTTGTTGTGCGCCACGACGTTGTCGTTCGGGTCCTCGTCGATCGCGCCGCCAGTGCATCCCGGCGGCAAGTGATTGCCGAGACAGAAGTTGGCGACCGCGATGCCGAACGAGTCGTTGTCGAGCACGGTGTTGTGGTCGACGTGGTTGGCGTCGACGGCGAGCAGCAGGATTCCGGTTCCCACTGGGACGCCGCAGACGGCGTCGTCCGGATGGAGGCAGGTGTTCGTTCGGTTGTTGTCGCGCGAAACGTTGTGGTCGATCCGGTTGTCGGAGTTCGAGGTGACGTCGAGGCCGGGAAGCGTGAAGCTGAGGATGCCGCCGGTGTTGCCGACCGCCGTGTTGTGATCGCAGCGCACCCGCGTCGAGTTCTCGATCTCGAAGCCGCTGACGTTGTCGGTCGCCACGTTGTGATCGATGCGGACGTCGTGCGACTGCCCGATGTAGATGCCGGTGTCATTGGCGCCGGTCGCGACGTTCCCGGTCACCCGCCCGCTCCCACAATGCGAAGGGAAGATCGCGTACTCGGCGTTGTCGTTCGCGCTGCAGTGGTCGACGGTCCAGCCGTCGACGCAGAGCAGGAAGATCCCGTCGTCGTCGAACCCGTTCACGGTGATTCCTCGGATCAGGCTACCCGTGACCCGGTGCGACGCATCGCTCAGGCACGACGCCCCGTCGGCGCCGTTCCGCGCCACCTCGATGCCGCGATCCTGACCACCGGCGTTCTCGAGGATGACAGCGCCCGACCCCTGCCCGACGATGCTGATACCGTTCTTCGTCACCGCGACGGCGCACGTGCTGCTCGCATCGCTCGGACACGGGACACCGGCTTCGTGATAGGTGCCGGGCTTCACCTGGATCGTGTCGCCGGCGGCGGCGAGATCGACCGCCGCTTGGATCGAATCGCCGGGCGAAACCTTGATCACCTTTGCTGCGGCGGTGCCGGTGAGAGAGAGGACGAGCGCGAACGTGACGGTGAACGTGAGAGTGCGCATTGTGACCTCCGCGGGGCTGGGGGTTGAGCTGCCTGCCTGAACCGTAGATGAACCGCGGCGATTTTTCAGTCAACTCGCGGACCGCCACGGAACGCTCCATCACATCCTGTGCGTGCGCGGCGCCGAACGGCGTGTACCCACCTGCTACCGCGACTTCCCCGTCATTTCGCCGTTCGCCGTGCACCCCTGCCCCGCCGTGCGTTTCCGTCCGTTCGTCAGCTACGGAACGGCGAGAGAATTCCCGGCACGACGCTTGAACCCACAC
The DNA here is from genome assembly GCA_041488235.1 of Binatia bacterium. Taxonomy (GTDB): domain Bacteria; phylum Desulfobacterota; class Binatia; order UTPRO1; family UTPRO1; genus DP-19. The sequence continues at coordinate 2,508 of JBGPOW010000066.1, read as the reverse complement.
GAGCCCACGAGGTGCATCATTGAGCAATGAATGGGCAAGTGCGGTCGTCGTCGATCTGAGCGCGCTCAAGCGGCTCGAAGACGAGATCGCGCGCCTTCGCACCATCAGCGTGAGGCGACGGTTCGCCTGCGCCGCGCTGTTTGCAATCTCCCTAGCGGCGTCCGCCGGCCTCTGCGTTCAATCCACGCGCCTGACCACGCAATCGGAGGAGACGCGTCAGCTTCGAAAGACGTCCGTCCGCACAACGATGGCGCTGACGACGCTCGCCCGCAGCCACGAGCAGATCCTCTCCGCAACCGAGCAGGCGCCGTCGGTCGGCACCAAGTCATGGGGCCGGCGTTTCACGGTTACCAAATACATCCCGCGCAGTCCGCGCTACGGCAAGTTCAACGATGGCCGCACCGCAACGCTCGTGGACGCCGACCCGGATGCGCGCATCATCGCCGTCGATCCGACGCTCATCCCATACGGCTCGTGGGTCTGGATCGAGGATCTCGGCTGGTACCGGGCGGAGGACTGCGGCGCGGCCATCAAGGGTTTCCGCCTCGACATTCTGACCGCCACGCAGGACGACGCGGTGACCTTCGGCAAGCAGAACCGTTTCGCCATCGTCGTGCCGGGAGACCGTTCGCTCGGGTAGCACACGGCGCGCGACGCCAGCATCATAGTCGAGGGGCGATCGCAGCGGCGGCTTCCGACGAGGTCACGACGGGAATCACTTCGAAGTCGACGATATCCTTCCAGCGATCCATCCATTGCTGCAGAAGGGCGGGGTCATCGCACTCCATCACCTGGTAGCAGCGCTGCAGGTCCCGGGTCACCCAGCTGTCGACGTACCGAAGTCCTTCGGGCGCCATACGGCCTTGATCGCGAAAGCGACGATACACGGGCACCGGGTCGCCCCTGAAGTTTTCGAGGATCATGTAGAGCATTCAGCGCTCCTTCGGCCCTTCGTTGAAAATGGCGGCGAGCTCTTCCGCATGGTCGGCGGGACCGGCGGCGAACTGCGGCAACGTGTCCGTGATCTCGAACCACGCCGCTTTCGATCCCACCCAGAAATGCGCCAGCGCGCGCCGACCGGGATCGTCGTTGAGCAGGCCGCCGCACGTCGACATTGGCTCCGAACGCCGTCCCGCTGGCCTTTCGACATCGCGAACAATGGCAGTAGACGAGGGGCCCGATCCGACCGGATACCTCGATTCGAATCCCACCGCACAAGCAATCCGCGTTGAGAGAGGTGTCGGGCATCATCGCTTCGCTCCTGGGACCAGCGTGACGTCGATACGGTCCTCGGCGGCCAGTCGCTTACTCGCCGTACATCTCTGTGATGATGCGCCGCAACGCCGCGGCCTCATCCTTGGTCAGCGAGCCGACTTTGTCACCCAATCGAACCTTGCTCACGCTGCGGATCTGATCGACTGCGACCTCCGCCGGCCGCCCGCCGCATCGCACCTGAAGTCGAGAGCGCCACGTCGGGCGGAGCTGAGTGGTCAATGGACAAACCGTCACCGTCCGGAGCGCACGATTCAGGACGTCGAGACTGACGATCACCGCCGGACGGGTTTTCGCCATCTCCGCGCCGCGCGCCGGGTCGAACGTGGTCCATCGAACCTCGTAGCGCCTCATCGACGCTTCTTGGCGCGATACCGGCCGCGCGACTCCGCCACCCGCGTCTTCTGTTTCTCGTCCCACGGGATCTCGTCGAGACCGTCCGCCGCCGTCGCGTCCCACGCGCCCCAGTCCTCGCCCGCCGCCGCCATTTCTCGTGCGGTATCCTCCCACGACAGCTTCTGCACGACCGGTCCCGTCGGTCGCAGCAGGATCCCCTCGCTCCGCTCTTCCATGAGGACGCTCTCGCCAATGCGATAGCGTCGCAGGGAAGCCGCGGGCAGGCGGACGCCACGCGAGTTCCCGATGCGCGCGATTTTGAGCTTCATGGTCGCCATGTGCACACTGTAATTACGTCAACTGATGATGCGCAAGCGGTCTACGCGCGCATCGGACGGAAGCTGATCGAGAGCATCGTGCACCCGAGGGTCGTGCGCGACGACGCCGCGGCACGCCTCGCCGTTGCGTGATCTCGCGCGTCGGGAGTTCCCGGGATACGGGCATCGAGGAGGATGCGTATCCGTGGACCGCCGGGCGATTACGCGGCTACCGCCTTCGCGAGGAGCGCCGACTTCGCCAATTCCAGAACGGCTACAGCGTGCTCGCAGGAGACACTGGGGAAATCGCGGAGGAACGCTTCGAGCGGGTCGCGGGCTTCCAGATAATCGGTAGTCCCTGACCCTACGCGCATCCTCAGCGACGGGATGAACGCGTCTCGGTTGCGCCGGTCGATTCCGCTACCTTCTCGTAGGGGTATTCCGGTGCGAGGTCGGCGCCGGTTTCCCACGAGATGGTGTTCAGTTCCGTATCGACACGGAACTGTCTGAAGAGCGCCGGATCCCTGAGGGGCTCGAACACTTCGCCCCACAGATCGCCGCTCAAGTCGATCTCGCCCGCGCG
>JBGPOW010000065.1:0-19502 GCA_041488235.1 Binatia bacterium | reverse complement strand
CCGCGCTCGACGCTCGCAGGCGGCGGCGGTGCGCCGTGAGGACCGCCGCGCTCGACGCCCGCAGGAGGCGGCGGTGCGCCGTGGGAACCGCCGCGCTCGACGCCCGCAGGAGGCGGCGGCGCGCCGTGGGGACCGCCGCGCTCGACGCCCGCAGGAGGCGGCGGTGCGCCGTGGGAACCGCCGCGCTCGAGACCCGCAGGAGGCGGCGGCGGTGCGCCGTGCGAACGGCCGCGCTCGACGCTCGCAGGAGGCGGTGGCGCGCCGTGGGGACCGCCGCGCTCGACGTTACGACCGCCGCGCTCCTCTGCAGGCGCCGCGCCCGGCGGCGGCGCGGTGCTGCGCTCGGCGCCGCGCCGCTCGCCGGCGCCGTGCCCGCGCGTGGGCTGCTGGATGCGCGGCGCGACCGGACGCGCTGCGCCGCGCGTCTCGATGCCTGCAGCACGCAGACGCGGCGACGGATCCTGCGGCGGGCGCGTCGCGACGACGCGGCGGTTCCGCATCTGCTCCGGCGGACGCGCGGCGCGCTCGGAGCGCGGCACGAGGCTCGCCGCCACAGGACGGACGCCGAGGTTGCCACGCAGCGGCTGCAGCTGGCGCGCTTGCTCGGGTGCGATGCGTACGTGCTCGGCGCGGCCGCGGCCGAACTGCTCGCGGTTCACGCCGACGACCGCGTTCCGCACTTCCATGTTCGAGAACCGATTGATGTTGGTGACGTTCACGATCGTCGTATTGTTGATGACCGTATTGTTCACGACGCGCGGTCCGCCCCACCCGCCCCAGTACGCGTGACCGACGAATCCGGACGGCCCCCACCACGGCACGACCGGCTCACCCCAGCCGAGCGCGACCCAGCTCACGCCGGGCACGCCGATGCCGACCGAGACGCCGCCACCGCCGAAGAACGCGACCAGCGCCGGCGCGTACACGGGCACGGCAACGACCGGACCCGGCGCCCAGCCCCAGTACCCGTCGGCATAGCACCAGCGACCGTAGTGATACGGCGCCCAGCCCCACGGCGCGTCGTCGACCCACGTCCAGTCGTAAGACGGATCGTACGTCCAGCGGCCCGTGCTGTACGGCGCCCAATCGGCCGGCACGTCGCGCGGCACCCAGACCTCACCGTAGCGCGGCGTCTCACGCCACTCGCCGTACGCGTCGAGGTCGTCGGCGCCGGCGATCGGTGCTGCCACGTACTCGGCGCTGCGCGGACGCTCCGCGAGGCGCACGGTACGATCGAAGTTCCAGCGATCCCAATCATCGACGTCGGGAGCCGCGTAGGTCGCGACCGTCGCGTTGTCGGCGCCCTCGAGGACGATCTGCTGGTCGGGGCCGACGTCCATCGTCTCACCGCCCGCGGGTATGACGGTCACGGCACCGCCGCGACGAGTGAGGAACGTCGTGTTGTCTCCGACGTCGACGCGGTAGTAGCCGGCGCGCTCGATCGTGAACGCGCCATGCGGCGTGTCCACCTCGATGACCTGCCCCTCCGGCAGACGCTTCAGGTCGACGGCGCAATGGCCCGCGGTGACCTCGAGCTGCAGGTACCCGGTCTCGAGTGAGTCGATGGCGATGCGCGTCCCCGACCCGGCGCGCACGTACGCACGGCCGCCGATCTGCACCTCGACGCTGCCGCCTTCGCCGACATAGAGCTCGTCGCCTGCCGCGAGCGGCGTGTTGACCTGCGCCGGCGCCCAATCCTCGGCACCGGGACGCCAATACGAGACCTCGTGGTCGACGAACGCGAGCCGCGGCGGCGTCGCCCCGACGGCGCGCTCGTGTTGCGCGAGCACGACGGGGGCTCGTCCCGCCAGCAGGATCGCGATGAGGAAACCGAGGGTCAGACGGCTGCGTAGCATGGTCGCACTCCTCTCGTAGCTAGGTCGCACATCGTCGTCGAAAGCCTCAAACCGCGAAGGCGGGCTCGAGTTGCGCCGTACTTGCCGCGTGCGCTCGCGCCCTGTCGAAGGCTGCTCTACCCCAATGGTGGCGGAGACGCCGGTCGTCCGCAACGCCGGGCGCTGGACGCACGCAACCTTTTGCGGTCTGATGGGTTGAGAAGGTATGTCAGGAGGTGTCCAGACATGATGAAGCACATGATGGCAGTCGCGGCCCTCGCCACACTGATCTTCGTCGGCAGCGCGCGCCCCGCTGACGCCCACGTCTCGATCGGCATCGGCCTCCCGGGAGTCGTCGTCGGTGTCGGCCCCGCGTATTACGGTCCCGCGTACTACGGCCCCGCGTACTACCCGTATCCGGCGCCCTACTACTCGCCGTACTCCTACAGCGGCTACTACGGACCGTCGTACTACGGACCGCCGGTCGTCGGCAGCGTCTACTTCGGCGGCCGGTTCGGTCACGGACGGCATTGGGGCGGCGGACGACACTGGGGAGGCGGTCGCCATTGGGGCGGCGGCCACCGCTGGCGCTGATCGCCACTCGCCCCGCTGATCGCGACCGGCGGGTGCTGATCGCGATTCCATAGTCGTGGGCAATCGCACGCACCCGTTCCGGGTGCGTGGCGCCCAAGGCAGCAGGACGCGCGGTCACGCGTCCTGCCTCCGGCGGGCGCACCCCAAACTTGACTGCGATCTGGCCGCTCTCTAGCGTTCCCTGCAGTATGCGCGGCGACAAGCAACCGATCGCACGGACGCAGCGACTGGCGCGGACTCCCCAGCGCGAACGCCCGCACACTGTACAGTTCTACGAGGCGGACGCGTTCCTCGTCGACGCGGTCACGCGTTTCATCGGCGGCGCGCTCGGGACCGGCGAGGTCGCGGTCAGCATTGCGACGCCCCAGCACCGCGCACGCTTCGAGGCGCAGCTGCGCGCCCGCGCGATCGACGTCGCCGCTGCCGCGGCTCAGGGGCGGTACGTCACGCTCGACGCCGCCGAGACGCTCGCGACGTTCATGGTCGACGGCCGGCCTGACGAGGACCGCTTCACCGACGTCATCGGGGGCCCGATCGGCCGTCTCGTAGCGGCGTACCCGGGTGCCGTCGTGCACGCATTCGGCGAGATGGTCGCGCTGCTCGCCGCAGACGGGAACCACGCCGCAGCTATCCAGCTCGAGGAGCTGTGGAATCGCCTCGCGCAGAGGATGGGGTTCTCGCTCCTCTGCGCCTATCCGCTGCGCACGTTCCGCAGCGATGACGCGAGCGCGGCGTTCGGCAAGATCACCGCCGCGCACACCCACGTCGTGCCCGCGGAGAGCTACACGGCGCTCGCGAGCGACGACGACCGCCTGCGCGTCGTCACGCACCTGCAGCAGAAGGCGACGGCGCTCGATACGGTCGCGGCCGAGCGCAAGCACGCCGAGTCGGCGCTCCGGGAGCGCAACGCCATGCTGCAGGCGCTCGTCGCGGCGTCACCGACGCCCATCGTCGTGATCGACGTCGACAAGACGGTGCGCCTGTGGAACCCGGCGGCCGAGCGCGTCTTCGGCTGGTCGGAGCACGAGGTCGTGGGACACGAGATCCCGATCGTGCCGCCGGAGAAGCTCGACGAATGCGACGGCGTCCGCGACGCGGTCACGCACGGCGAGAGCTTCGCCGGCATCGAGACGCATCGCTTCCGCCGTGACGGCGCGCCCGTCGACGTGCGGATCTCGGCCGCCCCGCTCAGCGACGACGAAGGTACGGTGCGGTCGATGGTGCTGCTCTTCGAGGACGTCACGCAGCGCAATCGCGCCGAGTCGGCGCGACAGAGCGCCGTGCGCGAGCTCCACACGCTGCACGACCTCGGCCGCACGCTGTCAGCGGAGCTCGATCTGCAGCGTCTGCTCCAGGTGCTCACGGACACGGCGACGCAGCTCTCGGGCGCGGAGTTCGGCGCGTTCTTCTACAACGCATTCGATGATAACGCGCCCGGCGATCGCGGTGGGCACTACCTGCTCTATGCGGTTTCGGGCTCGTCGCGCGAGGCGTTCGAGCGGTTCGGCCCGCCGCGGAACACGAAGATGTTCGCCCCGACGTTCGCCGGGGAGGCCGTGGTCCGCCTCGACGACGTCACGAAGGACCCGCGCTACGTGCAGAGCACGCCGCGCCCCGATGTGCTCGCCGCGCATCTCCCGGTGCGGAGCTACCTCGCGGTGCCGGTCGTCGGACGGAACGGGAACGTGTTCGGCGGCCTCTTCCTCGCGCACCCGCAGCCGTCGGTCTTCACCGAGGAGTCGGAGCGGATCGTGACGGGGCTCGCGTCGCACGCCGCGGTCGCGATCGAGAATGCGCGTCTCTACGACGCCGAGCGACGCGCGCGTACCGAGGCGGAGGCCGCGAATCGCGCCAAGGACGAGTTCTTGGCGATGCTCGGCCACGAGCTGCGCAATCCGCTGGCAGCGGTGCGGAACGCGATCGTCGCCGCGCGCGTGGGCGGCGCTCGCCGCGAGCGCGCCCTCGACATCGCACGCCGACAATCGGAGCACCTCGGCCGCCTCGTCGACGATCTGCTCGACGTCGCCCGGATCAGCCAGGGGAAGATCACGCTGCACGTCCAGCGCGTACGCTGCGCTGCGATCGTCGAGCGCGCGCTCGAGACGACGCGGCCGCTCATCGCGGAGCGCGGGCACCTCCTCACGATCACGCTGCCGCGCCACGACGTGCAGGTCGAGGGCGACGCGACCCGCCTCGAGCAGGTGCTCGTCAACTTGATCACCAACGCTGCGAAATACACGCCGCCCGGCGGACGCATCGAGGTGATGGCCGAGCGCGACGACGCCGAGCTCGTGCTGCGCGTACGCGACGACGGCGCCGGCATCGCGCCCGAGGTGCTGCCGCGCGTGTTCGATCTGTTCATGCAGGGCGACCGCGCCCTCGATCGCGCACCCGGCGGCTTGGGGATCGGCTTGACCGTGGTACGGAAGCTCGTCGAGCTGCACGGCGGCCGCGTCGAGGCGCACAGCGCCGGCCTCGGCCGCGGCGCCGAGTTCGTCGTGCGCGTGCCGGCGCTACCGGAGGAGACCGCGAACGCTGGCGAGAGCACGCCTCCGACTGCGAGCCCGACGGTCGCACGCGTGTTGATCGTGGAAGATCATCCGGACGTCGCCGAGAGCTTGCAGCTCCTGATGGAGGTGCTCGGACACCAGGTGCGGATCGTCCACGACGGTGAATCGGCGGTGCGCGCGGCGCAGGCGAGCCCGCCCGACGTGATGTTGGTCGACATCGGCCTTCCCGGCATGAACGGCTACGAGGTGGCGCGCCGCGTTCGCGACGATCCGAAGCTGGCGCGTGTGGTGCTCGTCGCCCTGACCGGTTATGGGCGCGACGAGGACCGCGAGGCCGCGCACCGCGCCGGTTTCGATCATCACCTCGCAAAGCCCGTCGAGCCCGACGCGCTGCACGCGCTCGTGACGCGCATCACGCCGCTCGAGCCGTCGCAGTCCCTCGCGACGATTCACTGAGCGGCGGCGCGTCTCTCCTACAAGTCGTTCTTGTCGGTGATCTCGAGATCGACGGTCGTCGTGTTGTTCTCGGGATTCGCCGCGTCGTCGACGGCGGGCGCGGTGTCGGTGGCGACGACCGAGACGTTGAACGTGCAGCGGAACGGCACCTTCGTCGAAAACGAGGTGACGTCCTCGAGGTGCGCGGTGACGACAAAGGTACCCTTCATCTTGGCACCCAGGAGCACGGTGCTCGTTGCCTGTAGCCCGGGTATCGCCGCGTCGGCGTCGAGCTGCGTGACGGTGCCGCCGGGACACGAGCCGTTCGTCGACGTCAGCTTGTAGGTGCGGCTCGCCGGCGCAGAGGCGCCGAACTCCGCGTTGTAGATCTTCACCTTCACCGTCTTGCTGCCGGTCGCGGAGCCCGCGGGGATCTTCACCTTCACCGGCTTCTGCACGGCGAGCACGAGATCCGGTCCCTCGGCGCGGGTATCGGCGATGCCGTTCGGACCGGAGTCGACGGCGACGTCGTTCGCGGTGGCGCACGCATTCCCGACGAGAACAACCTGCACGTCGTCGCCGAGCGGGTTCACGTTGTTGGCGGTCGTGTCCGCAACGAGGTTCGGGCCGCAGAGAACGACCGCGCTGTTCGCCTCGGCGGTTCCCATCGCGAGGACCTGGTTGTCGTCACCGGCGGAAAGTCCGGTGTCGGCAATGCCGTTCGCGCCCGCAATCACGCATGGCGTGTTCGCCGGCGGCACACCGAGCGCGATGCCGGAGACGTACGGATCGTCGCCGGCGAGCGTCGACTCGGGAACGCCGTTCGCACCGGTATCGATGACCACCTTGTTGGCGTTGCTGCACGTGGCGCCGACCGCGATCAGCTGCGTGTCATCGCCGGCCGCGACGGTTTGCACGATCTTGTCGGCGCCGCAGCGCACCTCGTTGCGAAAGGGCGTGCCCTGCCCGACCGGGGCGGCCTGGATGTCACCGAGTGCAGCCGTAGTGTTGCAGATGCCGTCGGCTCCCGTGTTGATGACGACGCTGCTCTGAAGACCGGTGCCGGGCGCGATCTGCTGCTCGTCGGCGCGGGCAACCGGCGCAACCACGAGTGCGGCGAGGAGAGCGGCAAGAGCGAGGCGGATCGGGCGCATGGGTTCCCTCCGTTGTGGCCGGACGTGCGCGACGCGCACGGTTCACGCGAACGTGCAAACGCAGCGTCGGCCTTCCCACAGTGACGACAGTGATGTCAACGGCGAAACGGCGGCATCGTCGTCATGCCCGCGCGCGTCGCACGTCACTCGGTCGATCGCGCATCGTGGCTAGCATTTCCGCGTTTGACGACGCCCCCGACGGACGATTGTCGTCCGCGCCCGCCGCGAGCGCCGCGAGTGAGGGAGGACGCCATGCGAACGCGAAAGTTGCTGTGGGCAGGGGTGATCTCGGTCGTCGTCGTCGTCGCCGCCGCGCAATCCGTCGGCGCCGCCGGTTACACGATCGTCGGGTGGAACAATCTCGGCATGCACTGCATGGACGCGGACTTCTCGGTCCTGTCCTTGCTGCCGCCGTACAACACGATTCACGCGCAGGTGATCGATCCGAACGGCCTGCGGGTGCAGGATCCCGTCGCAGCCGGCATCGTCGTCACCTACGAAGCGATTGCCGATCCGAACGGCTCGATCAATACGACCTCGCGAGGGAAGACGAACTTCTGGGACTTCGTGCTGCCGCTCTTCGGCGGCGCGCCGCCCGTCGACGTCGGCCTCACCGGCGTCATGATGCCGGGGCCGGGCAACACGGCGCGGCCGATGACGTGGGACGCGGCATCGGGATGGTTCATCGCCGAGGGCATCCCGCTCACGCCCTACGACGACCTGCTGCAGAAGAACCCGTATCCGATGATGCGCCTCGTGGCGCGCACGACCGGCGGCGCGATGCTCGCCATGACCGACATCGTGCTGCCGGTCTCCGACGAGATGGACTGTCGGGCCTGCCACACGCCCGCGGCCGGAACCCCGGCGCCGGCGATGCCGGCCGGCGGCTGGGTCCTCGATCCCGACCCGCAGCGCGAGATGCGCTTGAACATCGTCCGCAAGCACGACGAGCTGCAGGCGAGTGATCCAACGTTCGCCGCCGCGCTCTCCGCGCTGGCGCCGTCGGGCTACAGCACGGACGGCTTGTTCGCGACCGTCACCACGAACGGCAAGCCGATTCTGTGCGCGCTCTGTCACGCGTCGGCCGCGCTCGGCACGAGCGGACAACCGGGTGTGATGCCGCTGACCGAGGCGATGCACGCCAGACACGGCACCGTCGTCGATCCGACGAACGGCCTGACGTTGGACGCGGCCGCGGATCGCTCCGCCTGTTACCGCTGCCATCCGGGCTCCGTCACGCGCTGTCTGCGCGGCGTGATGGGCGCGTCGGTCGCGTCCGACGGGTCGCTCGCGATCCAATGCCAAGACTGCCACGGCAGGATGAGCGCCGTCGGCGCGTCGACGCGCATGGGCTGGCTGAACGAGCCGGCCTGCCAGAGCTGTCATACGGGCACGGCGACGCACAACGCCGGTCAGATCCGCTACACCTCGGTCTTCGACGCGCCCGATCACGTCCGCCAGGCCGCCGACCAGACGTTCGCGACGACGCCGAACGCGCCCGCGATCGGGCTCTCACTGTATCGCTTCTCGACCGGTCACGGCGGCTTGAAGTGCGAGGCCTGCCACGGCTCGACGCACGCCGAGTTCACCTCGATCCACGCCAACGACAACGTGTATAGCCTCGAGCATCAGGGCCACAACGGCATGCTCGTCGAATGCGGCGCGTGCCACGGCGGCGTACAGCCGTCGACCGTGAGCGGCGGTCCGCACGGCATGCACCCCGTCGGTCAAGTGTGGGTGACGATGCATCACGATCTGATCGGCGAAGGCGGCGACACGACGCAGTGCCAGGCGTGTCACGGGCTCGATTACCGCGGGACGGTGCTGTCGCGCGCCAAGGCGACGCGCACGCTCTCCGGTGAGTCCGGCACGAAGCAGGTGTGGCCGGGATTCCAGATCGGCTGCTACACCTGCCATCGTGGACCGCACGACGGCGATCCGAACCCCGATCACGGTGCCGTCGTGACCGGCGCCTCGGTCGCGACCGCCGTCGATCAACCGGTCACGGTCACTCTCGGCGCGCGCGATCCCGACGGCGAACCGCTCACGCTGCGCATCGTGTCGCAGCCGAGCCACGGCACCGTCGGTCTCGTCGGCACGCGCGCGACGTACTTCCCCGAGTCGGGCTTCGCCGGCATCGACCGCTTCACCTTCGCGGCGTGGGACGGATCGACCGACTCGAATCTCGGCGCCGTGTTGGTGAACGTCGGCGGCGCCGTCCCGCCGGGGACGCCCATCAGCGGCAAGAGGCTCACGATCAAGGACAAGGCCGTCGGCCCGACGACGGGCATCGTCTTCAACTCGCGTGACCTGCTACTCACGACCGCCGGCACGAATCCGACCGTCAACGGCGCCTACGTTCACGTCTTCAACAGCGCCGGCGGCACGGACTCGGCGTGCTTCCACCTACCGAGCACGAACTGGCTGCTGTCGCGCGGCACGTTCCGCTACAAGGATCGCGCACTCACCGCGTCGCCGGTGAAGACGGCGACGTTCAAGAACGGCCGGCTCCAGTTCACCGCCAAAGGCAACGGGTCGATCCCGATCACGTACCGCCTCGGTGAGCCGGCGCAGGGGAGTGTCGGCGTCGTCTTCGCCAGCGGCTCGACGGTGCTCTGCGCGAACTTCGGCGGCACCGTGACGCGCGACTCGGGAACCAATCCACCGAACCCCGGTGGCAAAGGACAGTTCATCGCCAAAGACGCGCTCCCACCGGGTGCGTGTCCGACGGCGCCGAACACGTGTCCGTAGTCAGCGGGCCGACCGTCGTGGCCTCGCGTTCGCACCACGACGGTCGGCGGCGGTTGCGGTGAGACGGTCGTCACGGCCGCTCACCGCGGCCGTCGTGATCGCGTGCACGGGCTCCGGCGCGTGCTCGCGCGGTTGCTCGGACATCGCGTCGCAGGTAGCGTCGGCCTGATGCCGGGGACGACGCTATCCCGCAGCGGCGCGATCGTCGTGAGCGACTACCGCTGCACGGCGGCGGCCGGCGACGAGCCGTTCGTCGAGCGTCACGACGGCTTCGCGCTCGCGTACGTCCGCAAGGGCAGCTTCGGGTACCGCGCCCGCGGTGCGTCGTTCGAGCTCGTCGCGGGATCGGTCCTCGTCGGCCATCCGGGAGACGAGTTCGTGTGCACGCACGACCACGTGCAGGGCGACGAATGCTTGTCGTTCCAGCTGTCGCCGGAGTTCGTCGAGACGATCGGCCGCACCGACATGTGGCGCGCCGGCGGCCTGCCGCCCGTTCCCGAGCTGATGGTGTTGGGTGAGCTCGCGCAGACCGCCGCAGAGGGCAAGGCCGACGTCGCCGTCGAAGAGGTGGGGATGGCGCTCGCCGCGCGCTTCGTCGACGTCGTCGCCGGCCGCAATCGCGCCGCCTCGGCGCCGTCGCCGCGCGATCGCCGACGTGCCGTCGATACCGCGCTCTGGATCGAGGCCCACTCCGACGAGGAGATCGATCTGGAGCGTGCGGCGCACGAGGTCGGCCTCAGCACCTTTCACTTCCTGCGGCTCTTCGCCGACGTCCTCGGCGTGACGCCGCATCAATATCTCGTCCGCTCGCGGTTGCGCCACGCCGCCCGTCTCTTGGCGGAGGACGAGCGCTCGATCACCGACGTCGCGTTCGACGTCGGCTTCGGCGACCTCTCGAACTTCGTGCGCACGTTCCATCGCGCCGCCGGCGTCTCGCCGCGCGCGTTCCGGCGAGCGGCGAAGGGCGAGCGCGGCCTCCGCTGAGCGCCATCGCTGACGCGCACAGTGCCGCAGCGACCTCGCGCGACTTGTCGGAGCGTCGCCTTCTCCACTAGGCTGCCCCCGCACACCGAAGCTGCCGATGCACGTCCTCCTCATCACCACCGACCAGCAACGCGCCGACACGCTCGGCGCGTGCTCGCTCGCGTGAGCACCGGCGCGCGCGCTCGCCGACCATTACTTCACATATGCGCCGCTGCCGTCATGCTGGTCTGCGCGGCCGGCGCCCTCGCACGCGGCGGGCGCGCACCGTTCGAGCAATGGCTGCGGTCGTTCCGCGCGCGCGCACTTGCGCGCGGCGTTTCCACTGAAACGTATGCCCGCGTCACGCGCGATGTGCAGCCGGACACCAGCGTCTTCGTGCAGCTTCGCAGCCAGCCGGAGTTCGAGGAGCAGCTCTGGCAATATCTCAACCGCTGCGTCTCCGAATGGCGCGTCACGACCGGGAAAGAGAAGCGCGAGGAGCATGCCGCGCTGCTCGGCCGCATCGAGCGCGATTTCGGCGTCGAGCGGTCGGTCATCCTGGGTCTCTGGGGCATCGAGTCCGCGTATGGCGACCCGCTCGTCCAGAAGAACCACGCGCGCGCCGTGATCCCGGCGCTCGCGACTCTCGCCTGGGGTGAGCCGCAGCGCCGTCAATATTGGGAGCAGCAGTTCCTCGACGCGCTCGTGATCGTCGACCGCGGATGGGCGACGCCCGATGAGATGCGCGGCTCGTGGGCGGGCGCGATGGGCCACACGCAATGGATGCCCGGCACGTGGCTCACCGTCGGCGTCGACTACGACGGCGACGGTCGCGTCTCACCATTCGGCCTGCCCGACGACGCGCTCGGCTCGTCCGCACGCTACCTCGTCGAGCGCGGCAACTACCGCCGCGGCGAGCATTGGGGGTACGAAGTACGGCTGCCGCCCGACTCGAAGGCATCCTCCGAGCCGCGAAGCTACGCGACGTGGGTGAAGGCGGGCGTCGTGCGCGCCGACGGCCGACCATTTCCGCAGCCGAACGCAACCGCACGGCTGTGGGTGCCCGTGAAGAATGGTCCGGCGTTCCTGCTCGGCCCGAACTTCTACGCCGTGCGCTCGTACAATCCATCGATGCATTACACCCTCTGCCTCGTGCATCTCGGCGACCGCGTCGTCGGCGGCGAGCCGTTCGTGCAGCAGTTCCCCGGCAGCGAGCGTCCACCGACCTTGGCCGAAGTGCAGGAGATTCAGCGCCGCCTCACCGCGCTGGGCTTCGACACCGGCGGCACCGACGGGCGTGTGGGCAACGACACGATGCGCGCGGTGCAGGACTTCCAGCGCAAGCTCGGCCTGACGCCGGCCGACGGCTACGCCGGCGTGACGCTGCTCACACGGCTCCGTGAAACGCGTGCTCCGTAATCGGCAGGTCGCGCAACCGGCCTAGTGTCCCGAATCTGAAGTTCGTTGCCAAAGTCGGCGGTGGTTCGACGGCGCTGACAAGGCGCGACGACGAGGAATAGTTGTCGCTATTCCGAGGAGGAGCAACGTAGGCAGCGACGTCGAGACGCCCCCGAATTTGGTGACGAACTTCAGACTCGGGACACTAGTGCCCGCGTTCGGGTCGCGCGCGGTGCGTCTCGCCGGGTGTGGTCGAAGCGTCCAACTCCTCCGGCTTGACCTCTTCGGCGCTCGGGTCGTCTTCCAGCATGAGCGCAAGGATCAGCACTTCAAAAGCGGTCGGATCTTCACGGTCGCGCATGTGCTCCTCGACGTCGCGGTTGGCGGAACATGTCGGCGCCGATCGCGCGCCGTCAGCTTGCGGCGCTCGTGCGAGACGATCGGCCCGATGATGCAGCCGAATGCGGTCCTCTCCGTCGCCAGAAACGCGCCGTCCTGCGCCGGAACGATTCCGAGAACAGCTCGAGCTGCCGCTCACCCTCGTCGGCCGCGTGCGACACCCGCCGGCGCGCCGCGTCGGCCATGAGCGCCGTGCCGCCGAGCGCGATGAGCGCCGCCGCGCGCAGCGGCGTCACGATCATGCCGGCTGTCTCGATGAGCGGTGCGGTGATACTCGCGCCGGCAGTCTCCCGCTTTTGGTCGTCACCCATGGGTCACCTCTCTCACGACCACCGCCCGGGGCGGCGGTCGTTCCCTTCATCGATGTCGCCCGACGTTGCACCCATCGAATGCCGGCGTCAACGAAATTTCTTCCCTACGGGAAATACGGCAGGCGGGAGACCCAGCGCAGGGGTGTGCCCGGGCCGCGGGTCGTCCGCGAGTGTCTCTCTTCGTCACGGTTTGCTATGCCTGTCGCATGCCGGACGAGGATGTCAGCGCAGAGCTCGAGCGGCTCCGCGCCGAAAACGCACAGCTGAAGCATACCGCCAGTCGCGGCGTGACGCTCAAGGTGAGCGAAAAGGGCGGCGTCTCGGTCTACGGGCTCGGACGCTTCCCGGTGACGCTCTATAAGGAGCAGTGGCTGAAACTCCTCGAGATGGCGGAGGATATCCGCACGTTCATCCGCGCGAACGAGTCGAGTCTGAAGACGAAGAGCTGACCCGCGATGGTCCCGCGCATCGTCGGCACGCTCGCCGCGGCAGTGCTGGTCGGCCTCGGGGCGCTGCATTGCTACTGGGCGGCAGGCGGCCGATGGGCGACTGATGTGACGATCCCGAAGCGCGGCGGCGAAGCTCTGTTCACGCCAAGCCCGGCAGGAACCCTGCTCGTTGCGCTGCTGCTCTATGCCGCAGCGCTGGTCCTGCTCGGACGCCTCGGCTTCTGGGGACGAGGGCTGCCGCGTTGGCTCTTCGTCATGGGGACGTGGACGCTCGTCGTCGTGTTCAGCGGCCGGGTCGTCGGCGACTTTCGGTGGTTTGGTGTCTTCAAGCGAGTCACGGGTACGCCGTTCGCGTGGTGGGATACGTGGGTCTACGTTCCGCTCTGCGCGCTGCTCGCGCTGGCGGCGCTGCTCGTGGCATCCACGATCGCGCTCGATGCCTAGAACGCGCTATAAGGTCGCCGCCATGACCCTTTCCCCCCCGCAGTCACACGCGCACACCGTCCTGCTCGTCGAGGATGACACCGGCACCCGCGAAGCGATGGAAGCACTGCTGACGACACATGGGTACGACGTCGTGTGTGCCCGCAGCGCTGGCGCCGCGCTGGCGCTCGTCGGACACGAGCCGCGCCCATGCGTCGTCGTGCTCGATCTCATGATGGCCGGCGGCAGCGGCGACGAGTTCCGCCACGCGCAACTCGCCGACGCGACCGTGCGCGACATCCCGGTGATCCTCGTCTCCGGCGCCCACGATCTCGCGGCGCGCGCACAGGCGCTCAATGCCGCGGCGTACATCCGGAAGCCGCTCGATGTCGACGCGCTCTTGGCCGCCATCGCGCGCCATTGCGTCGCCGCGACCGCGACTGCGTAGTGTTGGTAGCTGCGGTCTGGACAGGTCGACACGAAGGAGCGTAGGTTTCTCCCGCGCCCCGGAGCTTCTCCGGCGGCGACGTAGCCGTAGCCGCCCGGGAAAGGTCGTGCCGTGATGTCTCTACCACCCGCCCACCGCGCTTCGGTCTCAGTCGCGACCCTCGCAATCCTGCTCGCCGCCACGCGAGCCGCCGCGACCACGTACACCGTCGCCGCGTCGGGCGGCGACTTCACGACGGTGCAAGCCGCCCTCGACGTCGCCGTCGCCGGCGATACCATCCAGGTCCGCCAGAAGCCGACGCCGTATTTCGAGAAGATCGCGTTTCCACGGAGCGGCAACGCCGGGGCGGGGTTCATCACGCTCGAGGCGTTTCCTGGCGACGCGCCGATCCTCGACGGCACCGGCGTGTCCGGGGACAACATGGTCCTCATCGACTCGCGGAGCTACGTGAAGCTCATCGGCTTCGAGATCCGGAACGACCTTGGAGTCAACGACGGCTCCGGCGTCCGGGTCCTCGGCTCCGGTTCCCACATCGAGATTCGCAGCAACCGCATCCACGACATCCGCGATCAGAATGCGATGGGCATCACGGTGTACGGCACGGAGGCGTCGCCGATCTCGGATCTCGTCATCGACGCCAACGAGATCTACGACTGTGAGCCGGCGCCGAGCGAGGCGCTGACCTTGAACGGCAACGTGACCGACTTCGCGGTGACGAACAACGTCGTGCACGACGTCGACAACATCGGGATCGACTTGATCGGTGGTGAAACCGACATCCAGCCGGATCCCACGAAGGTGGCGCGAAACGGTGTCGTACGCCGCAATTCCGTGGCGCGCGCCCGCTCGAGCTACGGCGGCGGGTTCGCCGGCGGCATCTACGTCGACGGCGGCAAGGACATCGTCATCGAGAACAACGTCGTCACCGAGTCCGACCTCGGCATCGAGATCGGCGCCGAGAACTCCGGGATCATCGCCTCGGGGATCATCGTGCGGAGCAACGTGCTCTACGCCAACGACAAGGCGGGTTTGGTCTTCGGCGGCTTCGCGGCGAACGTCGGCCGCGTACGCCACTGCAGCTTCCACAACAACACCCTCTACGGCAACGATACGCTCGGCACCGAATTCGGTGAGCTGTGGATTCAGTTCGCCGACAGCAACACGGTCGAGGGCAACATCTTTTACGCCGTCGGACAGCCGCGCTTGCTCACGTCCGAGGAGGGCAACGTCGACAACGCCCTCAACTTCAACATCTGGTTCACGCCCGGCGGTCCAGGCGCCGCGGAGTTCCTGTGGAACGGGACGCCTTATAGCGGCCCTACCGGCTTCTCCGACTACATGTCCGCCACGTTGCAGGACGGACAGTCGTCGTTCATCGACCCTCAGTTCGTCGACGCCGGGACGGCTGACTTCCACCTCAGCGCCGGCTCCTACGCCATCGACTTCCAGAACGAGGCGTTCGTCCCCGCGCCCGGCGAGGTCGACCTCGACGGCGAGCCGCGCCTGAACGGTCCGGCCGTCGACGCCGGCGCCGACGAGACGACCCTCTGCGGCAACGGCATCCCAGAGGGAATCGAACAGTGCGACGACGGCAATGCCATCGACGGCGACGGCTGCGACTCGAATTGCACGACGACGGGCTGCGGAAATCGCATCGTCACCGCCGGCGAGGAATGCGACGACGGCACCCCCTACAACAGCGACTGCTGCGTCGGCTGCCACTCTACCGCGTTGAACGGCTACGGTTGTGACGACGGCGATCCATGCACCACTCTCGATATCTGCGCCAGCGGTACGTGCGTCGGCAGCGAAACCCCGCGCGCCGGTTGTTACCCTGCGCTCACCGGCTCGGTGAAGCTCGTTCGCGGCGCGTACTTGACGAAGAATCGGTTGCTCTGGAAGTGGAAAAAGGGCGCCGCGATCACGTTCGCGCAATGGGGCGATCCAGTCCACCAGCCGTTCGACTACGCGCTGTGCGTGTACGATGCCTCCGCTCCATCGTCGCGCATCGTCTCACGTGCGGTCATACCCACTGCCGGCGTCTGCCGTGGAAAGCCGTGCTGGAGCAACGCCCGTACGGATGTCTACCGCTACCGCAACCGCGATGCCCGGCCCGACGGCGTCACGACCGTGACCCTCAAGGCAGGAGCCGCGGACAAATCGAGTATCGCCCTCAAGGCGAAGGGCTCATTGCTCGATGTGTCAGCGACGCCGCTCGATCAAAGTCCCGCCGTGACGGTTCAACTGAGCATCGGCGGTGGCGAGTGTTTCGAAAGCGTGTTCGCCGCTCCCGCGACGCGAAACGACGCCGTCCAGTTCAAGGACGTCATCAAGTAGCCCGCGTGGGACGCACGGGAGGAACGACATGAGATCAACGGCGTTCGTTCTGATCGCGGCTTCTCTGGTCGTCGTCTGGACAGAGAGAGTCTATGCCCATCCCCCCACGGTCGCCGACTTCACGACGCTCGGGACCTTTCAAACGCCCTCGCTGGACGTGGGTGGGATCGTCGTTACGGGGTCGGCGAACATCAACGTATTGAACCTGAACGGACTCGGCGTCGTCGGAGGGATCTTCGACGACACCATCGATGGCTCCGAATTTCTCGAGTTCTCGTTCAGCGCGGGGATTGCGCTGGAAGTCTCGTACGATGTCTCATCCGCAGGAAACCAAGATGGCGATGGCACAGCCGGCGACGCCATCCTCGAGGCCTTCGACGTCGGAGGAACGTCGCTCGGAACCGTCGCGGTGTCGGGTTCCGGAACGCTCGATGTCTCCGGAATGTTCGGCAACGTACCCCTCTCCGCCTTCAAGGTGACGGCTGACGTCGACAATCATCGTATCTCGAAGGTGCGCTATATCGTCGGCGTTGATCACTACAAGTGCTACCAAGCGAGGCGGGCTAAGGGTTCGCCCAAGTTCCAAAACCGAGAGAATGTCCTCGAGGACGAGTTCGGCGAGAAGAATACCAGTGTCATGGCGCCGATCTCGGTTTGCACTCCGGTATCCAAGAACGGCACCGCGATCACCAATCCCGAGCTCCAGATGGTGTGCTACAAGATCAAGGACGTTAAGGGGCAGAGCAAGTTCGTCAAGCGCAACGCGCTGGTCAGGAACGCGCTCGGCGAGCAGACACTGACGCTCGTGAAGCCTCAGGTCCTATGCGTGCCGTCCCTGAAGACCCTCCTCCCATGAGGGTCGCCCGCGTCAGGTGAGAGGGGCGTGCGACACGCCATCGAAGTGGCACAACTCCTCCACCTGTGCGTGGTGCGCCGATGTCCGTGGGTGCATTGCCCGGGATAGGTCCCATTGCCTCCAACGACGCGACCTGCTGCTCAAAAGATCCGACCCGAGACGACCAGGACGCACCATCCGACTGTTTTCTCGACGAAGTGGAGTGATCGCGGAGGCGGTTCTATGGGGTGGTTCGGGACGGAGCGGAGCGCCACATGGCGCCGTTTGCGGAGGAGGTGCTCAGTTGATCGTTCAGGAGCCGGCCGTCTACTTCGCGCGGACCATCCGAGCAGAGGATCCACTCACATTCGCAGCGTATCTCCACCAGTACTACGTGCCCGCCTGGGACCGGATGCGAGCGGACCGCGTCATCGAGTCCATCGCGACCTTTCTGACAACCCAGACCCTGGAGCAATTTCCCGAGCTGCCGCGATGGAACATTCTCCAAGTCGGTCGGGTTCCCGACGGCGCCATCGCAACAACATTTTTTGAGACCGAACGTGAGGCAGTGGGTCGACTCGGGCACACGGGGCATAGGACGGAGACCGACGATCCGTCGGTGGTGACGCTCAGGTGCGAAACCTTACGAACGACGCCGAATGCTCACAGCCCGACGCCCACGACAGCGTGCCTGGCGCGGCGCGACGACGTGATCATGAGCGTGGAGTACATCCGCGTAACGCCAACGCCCGAAGCCTTGGAGGAATACCAGCGGCTCATGGTGCAAAGCAGCGGACCCGCCATGCGGCTCCTGGTAGACGCCGGCGTCGCGTACAACTTCATGCCCTTGGAAACCGATCGAGTGTTGTCGCAATCCGCGCCGATGCCCGACTGGAACCAACTGCACTTGATGGGAATGTTTCCGGTGCCGCCGGCGGCATTCAAGGCTCAGTTCGACGACGCCATCACGCGCGCGAACCCGACGAGCGGTGGATTCGAGGGCGTATTTCGCCGGTTCGATGCGATCCGTACAAAGCCGCGTTGGGATCTCGCGCGCGAGCTGGCGGCGTTGCGCATCGAATAGATCGCGCTGCTCACGCTGCGCCTCATAGGCGAGCCGGCGAGGAGGGGGCCCTGTGTCTGTACCATCTCATCGAATCGCCGCTGGAACACGACCCGGACCTGACCCAATCCGGAACCCGCGACATCGCCCCGAACGGGCGCAAATTGACGCGCTGCGGCCGCAATCCGTATCAATAGCGGACACAGTGTCGCATCCGTCGATAACGATCGCCTCACTGCAGGAACAGCGGGCGTGGACGCGCACCGAGACCACGAGCGCTTGCGTGCTGCATGATCGATGTGGCTTGTAGCCTCCATGCCGGGCAATCGCGGCTTCCCGTGGACGCGTAGGTGATGCCCGACGAAACTCCAATCGTACGCTACGCGCGGAGCGGTGATCTCACGATTGCCTACCAGGTGCTGGGCGACGGGCCCTTCGACCTCGTTTGGGTTCCAGGCCTGATCGGCCACCTCGAGCTCGAGTGGGAGGAGCCACGGATGGCTCGCCTCTTCCGCCGCCTCGCCGCCTTCTCTCGATTCATTCGTTTCGACAAGCGGGGGTCCGGTCTCTCCGAACGAGTGATCGGGGCGCCGACGCTCGAGGAGCGAATGGAGGATGTGCGGATCGTGATGGACGCCGTCGGCTCGGAGCGGGCGGCGCTGCTCGGCGTGTCGGAAGGCGGCCCGATGAGCATCATGTTCGCCGCGACCTACCCGGAGCGCACCCTCGCGCTGACGCTGTACGGCACGTTCGCGAAGTGGCTGGCCGAGCCGGGCTACGCGGGCTTCGACTCGATCGAGCCGCTGATGGAGGCGTTCACCACCAAATGGGGCACCGGCGCCAGCCTGGAGTTCTTCGCGAAGAAGTGGGCGTCCAACGAACGGGGGCGTGCGCAGATGGCGCGCATCGAGCGCGGCGCCGCGAGCTCGCGCAGCGTCCGCGCGATGCTCGAGGTGATCGGAGCTACCGACGTGCGGACGATCCTCCCGACGATCTCCGTCCCGACGCTCGTGGTGTCCCGGACCGACGACTTTCTCGAAGTGCATCGCTTCGGCCGCTACCTTGCCGCACACATCCCTGGCGCGCAGTACTTCGAGCAGCCCGGGGAGCACCTTCCGAACAGCGGGGACGTCGATGCGCTGGCTGACAGGATCGAGGCCTTTCTCACCGGAGGACGGGCCGAGGCGGTCGTCGACCGCGTCCTCGCAACCATCATGTTCAGCGATCTCGTCGGCTCCACCGAGAAAGCGAGCGAGCTAGGCGACCGGCGCTGGCGATTGTTCCTCGACGACCACGACGTGCTGGTGCGCGACTGCATCGCATCCCATCGCGGCAAGCTGGTGAAGTCGACGGGAGACGGGGCGCTCGCTACCTTCGATGGCCCGGCGCGGGCGATTCTATCCGGGCGCGAGATCCGCGAAGGCGTTCGAGGACTCGGGATGGACGTGCGGGTCGGTCTTCACACCGGAGAGATCGAGCTCCGTACCGACGACGTCGGCGGCATCGCCGTCCACATCGGAGCCCGCGTCGCTGCGCTCGCCCGTCCGGGCGAGGTGCTCGTTTCGCGCACCGTGAAGGACCTCGTGGCGGGTTCGGG
>JBGPOW010000064.1:0-19695 GCA_041488235.1 Binatia bacterium | reverse complement strand
TCCTGGTCCAACCGGAAGACGCGGACGTCACGTCCGCGGTAACATTGCTCGACAGACCGCAAGAATTGCCTCCGCGTCGGCGATGGCGCGTTCCGCTTCCGGCCTGGTGTAGAAGTCCGCGGGCGCTCCGCCCGCGAGGCCGTTCGGGTACCGCGTCGGGATGTAGAGCTTATCGAGGGCTCGAGCGCGATCGAGCAGACCATCATCGATCGCGGGCTGCTGCGAGCGTAAGGCGTCGAGGAGCTCGGTCACCACATGCCCCCACGCCTCCTGTCCGATCGCCGCGTGCGCTGCTCTCGCGGCCTTCTCTCCCGCTTGCTGCGCGGCAAAGCAGGCCCACTCGTGATCGCCGTCCGCGAGGGAGTGACGTGCGTGGCTGATATCCGCCTCGGCTTGCCGGAACCAATCCGCCGCGCGTCCACTCATTCGAGCATGATACCGGCCCTCGGGCACGAACGGTACCGTCGACCGAGGGACTCTCGACTCGACGCGGACGTCGCCCGCTCCCGTGATCGTGACGTCCTCGCCGCTCGATCGCGCCGGCGGACGCGACGCGGCTTCCCTAGTGCTCGGCCGCCGCCTCCGCGTCGAAATCGCCCGACGTTGCGGTGCCGGCGAGCCCCGGGTACAAGCGCGCCATTGCCTCGCGGATCTCGTCGAGCGGCATGTCGGCGCGCGAGCCGCGGTCGTGCAGATATTCCATGTGACGCCGACCGTCGGCGTCGTACGGCTGGAAGATCGAGTCGCTGCGGCCGTCGAACTCGAGCGCGTTCACGCGGAAGCGCTGGCACAACTCGAGATTGAACGCGGGCGTGGCCTTGCGCCAGCCGTCCTCGAGCCAGAGCTCGGTGTAGCCGTGGTAGTAGAACACGTCCGTGCCCATGGTCTGTCGCAGACGCTCGGTCGCGAGGTGGTTGCGGACGTCGGCGAAGCCGAGCCGCGCCGGGATGCCGATGCTGCGCGCCGCCGCCGCGAGCACGCCGGCTTTGGTGACGCAGTAACCGCGACGTCGCGCCAAGACGGCGCTCGCGCGGAAGCCGTCGGGGGTGAACTCGAGCGCGTACGGATCGTACCGGAGCCCGTCCCGCACCGCATAGTAGAGGCGCACGGCGCGCGTGACGTCGTCGGTCGCGTCGCCGATCGCGTTTGCCGCGAACGCGCGCACGTCCGGGTGGTCGGCATCGAGGAGCGTGGTCGCGCCGAGGCAGGCGGAGGGGTCGTCGACGGCGGTCGTCACGGGAATCGACATAAAGGACGTGCGGTGCTCACACCAGCCGGGACGCTCAGCTCGGCTGTACCTGCCGCAGCCGGTTCACGAGTCGCTCGACGCCGGCGCCGGCGAACGACTTGCCGCGCTCGCCGGCGACGAAGATCTGGTTGAACGGCAGGACGTCGAGCTCGGCGATCCACGGATGCGCGCGCTTGAACGCGACGAGCCCGCCTTTATCGAGCAGCATCTTCCCGAAGCGGACGTGCCGCCACTCGCTGTCGCTCTCCAAGAAGCGCGTGAGCTCGTCCGTCCACGCGGCGCATGCCGGGCAGTCGCTCTTGCCGAGCATGAGCACGGCGACGGGGGCGCGGACGAACTCCTCCCAATTGCCGCCGTCGATCGCCTCGAGCGTCGCCACGTCAGCCGACGAAGGACTGTCCCTTCTTCCAGTCGGCGCCGCAGAGACCGCCGCTCTGGAGCGCCTGGACGGTGCGCAGGATCTCGTGCGGGCTGCGGCCGACGCTCAGATCGTTCTGCGACACGGAGCGGACGACGCCTTTGTCGTCGACGATCACCGTCGCGCGGTAGGCGATACCCTGGTCCTCCTTGAGGACGCCGAAGGCGCGGCTCACGGCGTGGTTGGTGTCGGCGAGGACGGCATGCGTGATCTGCTCGGGGAACGTCTTGCGGTCGGCGAACCAGGCCTTGTGCGAGAAGAACGAGTCGGTGCTGACCCCGATCACCTCGACGCTGTCGTCACGGAAGTCGCCGAGCAGCGACTGAAAGCCCTTGATCTCGGTCGGGCAGACGAACGTGAAATCGAGCGGGTACCAGTACAGGACGTGCCACTTGCCCTTGTAGTCTTTGCTGCTGAGCGTCTTCTGCTCGCCGTTCACATAGGCGACGGCTTTCCATTCAGGCTCTGGTTGGCCGATCATCGTCATCGGAATTCTCCCCTCGTGTGGTCTCGTGCCGCCGATCGCGGATAGTCCCTGAACTTGGCTGCGATGCGCCGGCTCGTCAAGGGCGGGCCGACGAGGCGATCGAGCAAAGGGGATGCGCGCGGCGGCGTCACTCCGGGGGAGGAAATGACGCGACCGCGCGCGCAACGAGGCAGCGGGCGCCGCGCTCGTTGCTCAGCGTGCGGATGCCGCCGGTGCGAGAGCCGACGTCACCCATAGGGACTTCAGATCGCTCGGGAGCTGGCTGAAGATGTCCCACGCCTCGCCTTCCATCCCGGTCGGGCTGCCGAGGAGCCGCTGCAGCACGGCGAAGACCGCGCGCACTGCGCGCTCCGCCTCGCCGTCGTCGGCGAGCGCGGACCAGCGGCGCACCCGGCCGAGGAACTCGTGGCGGTGCGTCTGCGCGACGCGCCGCTCGGGGTCGTCGTACTCTTGCCACCAACGCCGAAGCTCGCGCGGCAGCTGTGCGGCGACGTCGCGGACCTCCGCGGGCGTGAGACGGTTGCGTAGCTCCTGGAGGACGACGAACGTGATCCCGACGGCGCGCCGCTCGTCGCAGCCGAGCCGATCGGATACCTCGCGGATGAACGTTCGCTTATCCATGCGGGTCCTCCTTGCGAGCAGCCTTGCAAGATGTCTGCCGGCGCGACTCCCCATGCTGCGGCGTCGCCTGCGTTGCGAATTCTCACGACTGCGAGCGGTACGGGCTGCGCTTCGCAGGACTCGGATGGCGGCGCCCGTGCTTGCTATGTCATGAGCTCTGCTAATGCGCGGAAAGCCGTGCGGTCGGGCGCTGTAGACGACCGCTCCGCCGCCGCTGTATGAGCCTCGCGGTGCCTCGGCCCGTCGCGCGTCCGCCGACCTCCGCATGACGTCCTCTGCGGGCGACGTCCCCCCGCTCGACACCACTCACGCGCACGACGACTACGGCAGCGCGCTCGTCGCGACGTTTCTCGGCTGGACCCTCGACGCCTTCGACTTCTTCATCCTCGTCTTCGTGCTGCCGAGCGTTGCCGAGGAGTTCCACACCGACGTCCCGGCGATGGCGCTGACGATCACGGTCACGCTGGCGTTTCGACCCGTCGGCGCGTTGCTCTTCGGCCTCATGGCCGACCGCTACGGGCGCCGCCTGCCGCTCATGATCGACCTCGTCTTCTACTCGATCGTGGAGGTGCTCTCGGGGCTCGCGCCGACGTACTGGAGCTTCCTCGTCTTGCGCGCCCTCTTCGGTATCGGCATGGGCGGCGAGTGGGGCGTCGGCGCGTCGCTCGCGATGGAGAAGGTGCCGCCGCGCTGGCGCGGCGTCCTCTCCGGCGTCCTCCAGGAGGGGTACGCCGTGGGCTACCTGCTCGCCGCGTGCTGCTACTTCTTCGTGTTTCCGCGCTGGGGATGGCGGCCGATGTTCTACATCGGCGGCCTGCCGGCGCTGCTCGCGCTCTTCGTGCGCGCCCGGGTGAAAGAGTCGGCGGTCTGGGAGCGGACGCGGCACCGTACGTGGGGCGCGCTCGGACGCGGCATCGCCGCCGAGTGGCGCCTCTTCGCGTACCTGACGCTCCTGATGACGATGATGACGTGCGTCTCGCACGGCACGCAGGACATGTACCCGACGTTCCTCAAGCTCGAGCGCGGGTTCGCGCCGGGACACGTCGCGATCATCGCGGTGATCTACAACATCGGTGCGCTCATCGGCGGCATCGTGTTCGGCCGGATCTCGGATCACTTCGGCCGGCGGCGCGCGCTCGTCGCGGCACTCCTCCTTGCGACGCTCGCCATCCCGCTCTGGGCCTATGCGCCGACGACGGGTCTCCTCGTCTGCGGCGCCTTCATCATGCAGTTCATGGTGCAGGGTGCGTGGGGCGTGATCCCCGCGCACATCACGGAGCTCTCGCCGGACGCGGTACGCGGATTCCTTCCCGGCTTCGCGTACCAATGCGGCGTGCTGCTCGCGAGCAGCATCGCATGGGTGGAGGCCGTCCTGGCGGCGCGGACGAGCTACGCCAACACGATGGCGGTCACCGCGCTCACGGTTTTCACGCTGGGCGCCGTCGTGGCCGCGATCGGCCGCGAGCGGACCGGCGCGCGCTTCGGCGTGTGACGAGCCGCGACTGCGCGAAAGATATCTGCGTGTCGTCGACCCCGCGCTCGCATTCGCTGCGGATTTCGTGTTTGTTGAAGCGCTCTGAGCAAAGCGCTGAAAAGCGGATGAACGTCACCGCAGAGCTGCTGCAGGTCGTGGAGCAAGCGCATTCGCTGACGCGCATTCTCGACGCGGCCGCGCACGTGATCGCCGAGCGGCTGCACGTCGATGGGCTGCACCGTCGCCGTACGTCTACTACGCGCCACCGCCGGTCGTCTACGTCCCACCGCGTCCGTCGTGGGGCATCAACCTCTTCTTCCCACTCAGGATTCGCTAACGCGATCGGGCCTGGCTTCGTCAGATCCCTTTCAGGAATTCGACGAGATCGTTCTTTTCCTGGCTGCTGAGGTTCAGCGCGAACTGCGCGTCGTAGTGGTTGACGACATCGAGCAGCGCCGCGAATCGCCCATCGTGATAGAAGCCGCCTTTCTGATGTGACCACAACCCGGCCAGCGGCGCAGTGCGATACATGTGCGTGGGCGAGCGGTCGGCCTGGAACGCATCGACACCGATCTCGCTCGGCGCATGCAGGTTGTTTCCCGGCTCGGTGTAGAGCGGGGGGACGTGGCAGCTCGCACACTTCGCCTTGCCGTTGAAGATCGCCTTCCCGTGATCGGAGGCGGCTGGGTTGTAGGAGCCGCTGGGCGCCTGCGGAGCGGGGATGGAGAGCTGATAGTAGTGCAACGCCGGTAGCTTCGCCGTGGTCTTGTCAGGCGTACCGCGTGTGTCATGCGAGCCGCTTTTGGCCGAGACCGGGAACTGCTCCTTGTTGCTCAGCCGCGCATCGAAGAAGGTGCCCGAGCCGTGCATCTCCGTTGCGGCGACGTAGGCGTTCCAATAGGGCACCGACCCGAAGCCGGTGCACGTGTGGAGGTTCACGCCGGCGAGGCCGAAGGCGGGCGGGATGAGGGTGCACGCCCGCTTCCCGTCGGGCCGCAACGCCTTCCCGTCCTTGTCCAGCTCCGCGTCGAAGCAACCGGGTCCCCAGCTGGCGAGGACCTTCTTCAACGTCTCCGTGTCCACCCCGAGGAGATCCGTGAACGGCTTGAGGTTCGGCGCCAGCGCAATGATTGCGCCGACGTTCAAATCGCGGGCGGCCCGACCATCGAGCCTCTTGCCGATTCCGGGCGCGAACGAGTCGTCGACCGTGGAGTGGCAGAAGGCGCACGTGAGGCCCATCGACTTGACGCTCCCGTCGGGGTTGGTGAAGCCGGCGACGCCGACGACCGCGTTCAGCTTGAGGAGGGCGATCGTCGTCGCAGGATCGTCGAGGTCGACCTTCCCCGACTTCAGCTGCTTTTTCAGGGCGTCAGGCAGGGCGTCCGCGTCTACCTTCAGACCCACCGCGAGCGCAGTCTTCGGCGAAACGCCGGGGCCGACGCCGCCGTTCTTCTCGCCGGCGATGGCCTTGTGCAGCTGGAGGGCGTCTCCCCAGAACGCCTCGCTGCCGAAGGTGTCGAAACGGAAGGTCTTCCGTCCTTCATCGAGCATCGCCTGAGAGTGGCGGACGATCTCGGCATCGGCGCCCTTCGGCGCGGGGCCAGCGGCAGCAGCGACGATCGTCGCGAGCACGCTTGCTCCGGCGCCGAGAACCGCGACGACGAATCTGACTGGCTTCATTGCATGAAGTCCGAGTACGGCCGCGGCGCTTGCGCGAAGTCGAACGCGCTCATGAGGTCGTCGGTCGCCGGATCCCCATCGCGAGCCGTCATCGCCGGGAGATTGAAGACGCGCTCGCAGAATTTCGCGATCGAGGAGAACTCGCGACGCTCGTGCTGCACGACGCCCTGCTTCGCGAACGGGCTGATGATGATGGCCGGCACCCGGAACCCGAGACCGAAGCCATCCACCTGCGGCGGAGCGACGTGATCGTAGAAGCCGCCGTAGTCGTCCCACGTCAGGATGATCACGGAGTGCGCCCACTCGGGGGAGTTGCCGATGGCGTTGATGACGTCCCGCGTCCACTTCTGCCCCCGTCCGACGTCGCCGACCCCGGGGTGCTCGCTGTTGAGGTCGTTCGGCTTGATGAACGTGACGTGGCCGGCCCAGCCCTTGGCGAGGTACTCGTCGATGTGGATGTCGAGGTCCGGGGTCTCGATCAGGCGGTCGTTGAAGTCCGAGAGCGCGCGGATCACGTCGACGTCGCCGACGCTCGCGGCGAGGTCGAGGATGAAGTTCGCTCCCAAGTTGAGGATCGGAATGTTGTCGGTCTCCTGGAGGACGGTCCAGGTGAGGCCGGCTTGCTCGAGCTCGACCGGGAGCGCCGTGGCGAGCGCCGCCGAGCTGAGATGGCTCTCCTGCCTCGTCTGGCCCGTCTGCGGGTCCAAGACGTCGAAGTTCCCGTCGAGGCCGGGGTTCGAGATGGCGCCGCCGGCCGTCGCCGCGAGCAGGTAGAGGTGATTCGGGAAGCTCTGGCCGAGCTCGGATGTGAACCAGCGATCGCTGAGCACGCCCTGATCGGCGAGGTGCCAGTAGTAGCCGACCCGGCGGCGGCCCGCCTCGGACGTCACCCCATAGCTCACGTAAGCGCCGTCGTCGCCATCGGCGTGAAGAAAGCGGTCGAGGCCGGTCACGTCGGGCTGGTGCGCGTCCTGGTCGAAACCGTCCATCATCCCGCCATCGAAATCGCGGTGGGCCGCCTCGAACGTGTTGTCGCCCGGCGACCAGTCGTCCTTGCTCGGCTCCGTGATCGTCACCAGTCGCCCGCCCGAGGCGAGCCCCTGCGTCGGCGGGCTCGGCTCGTTCGCGTTCGGATACGCGAGGAAGAAATTGTCGTAGGTGTGATTCTCTTTGAAGATGACGAAGACGTGCTGCACCGGCTGATCCAACTGCGTCTGCGCCGGTGCCTGGTCGATGGTCGGTGCCGTGCCCGTGCTGCTCCCGCATCCTGCGACCGCGGCGACCGCGAGGGCGACAGTGCACAGCGATTTCGACATTGACAAGATATTGGTTTTCATCGCACGTGCTTGTATAAAAATGGCGCTGGTGCGGTAACCCGGAATACTACGTGCGTAGTTCTACGTCGGCCATGCGATGAGCTGGTCGCGCTCGCCACCGCGCTCCTGAAGGCCGAATCGCTCGACGAGCGCGAGATCCTCGAGGTCACCGGCCTCGCGGTCCCGCGGCGCGCGCCGCCGGGGCGTGAGGACAGGAACGGGACCAGCGTTCAACCGACCCTGATGCGATTCAAGGGGCCCATTACTCCCAACACTTGCAGCAGCCAAACGACGACCACGACAATCACGAGTACGTTGATGATCTGCTTGATCTTACGATCCATCGGAATGTAATTGTTAATGAGCCACAGCAACATACCGACGATGATGAGATAGAATACCAAGGTAACGAGCGGCATAATGCGTCCTTCTCTCGACGGATCGAGAAAGTGCAGAGATTCGCTGCTCCAGCTGTCCGTACTTGTACAAAACGAGCACCCGCGTTGTAAGGTCGGAGTACTACGCGCGTAGGATTACGTGTGCACGCGCGATCCGTTCAGAGCAGCGCGTGCCTCCGATAGAACCAGGTCTTCACGACGTGAACCAGCGCGAGGTACGTGAGGGTCAGAAGCGCGATCGTTCCCACGAGCGGAAGCGGCAGGGGGGTGAACCCCAGCGGATGTTGCAGCGGGCTATACGGCAGCGCGGTCGCGATGGTGACGACGGTCAGCACGGCGATCAGCAGCGGCCAGCTGGGGCGGCTCTGGAACGGGTTGCCCGCGGTCCGGATCACGAACACGACGAGCGTCTGCGTCGCCAGCGATTCCACGAACCATCCGGTATGGAAGAGCGGCGGGTTCGCGGAGGCGTGGAACACCCAGAACAAGAGGCCGAACGTGAGGAAGTCGTAGATCGAGCTGATCGGGCCGATGATCGTCATGAACTGGCGGATGAACCCGATCTGCCATCGCTTCGGCTGGCGGAGGAGGGCCGAGTCGACGGTGTCGGTGGGGATGCTGATCTGCGAGACGTCGTAGAGGAAGTTGTTCAGGAGAATCTGCGTCGGCAGCATCGGCAGAAACGGCAGGAACAGCGACGCCGCGGCCATGCTGAACATGTTGCCGAAGTTCGAGCTCGTCCCCATCACGATGTACTTCATGATGTTGGCGAAACAGCGCCGGCCCTCGATGATGCCGTCGTTCAGGACGGCGAGATCCTTTTCCAGCAAGATGATCTTCGCCGCGTCCTTTGCCACCTCGACGCCGTTGACGACCGAGATGCCGACGTCGGCCGTGTGCAGGGAGGGCGCGTCGTTGATGCCGTCCCCGATGTAACCGACGACGTGCCCGCGCGCCTTCAGGGCGAGGATGACGCGGTTCTTCTGCTCGGGGGACACGCGCGCGAAGATCGCGGCCTTCTCCGCCTGGTAGGCGAGGGCCGCGTCGTCCATCGTGTCGACCTGATTGCCGGTGACGACGAGGTCGGCGGCAAGCCCGACGTCGCGCGCCACCTTCTGGGTCACGTACTGGTTGTCCCCGGTCATCACGACCACGTGGACGCCGTTCGCTTTCAGCGCGTCCAGCACGGCGGAAACGCCGTCCTTCGGCGGGTCGAGGAAGGCGGCGAACCCGACGAGCGTCATCTCGCGCTCGGCGTCGGGTTTATAGACGTCGCGCTTCTCCACGGTTCGGGAGGCGACGCCGAGCGTGCGGTATCCATCGGCGCTCAGCGTGCGGTACGTCGCCTCCGCGAGGGCCCGCCGGGTCTCGTCGAACGGCTGCGCGGATCCGTCGATGGCGACGGTCGTGCACACGGCGAAGACCCCTTCGGCCTCGCCCTTCGTCACGAGCAGGTGCTCGCTGTCGTGCCGCACCACCACGGAGAGCCGCTTGCGGTGGAAGTCGAACGGGATCTCGTCGACCTTCGCGTACTCGCCGATCGCCAGCGTCTCGTGCTTCAGGACGGCGGCGTCGAGCGGGCTCTTGATCCCCGCCTCGAAGAAGCTGTTCAGGTAGAGCAGCCGCAGGACGTTCTCGTCGTCGTCGCCGCGGATGTTGACGTGGCGGTCGAGCACGATCTCGCCTTCGGTCAACGTCCCGGTCTTGTCGCTGCAGAGAATGTCGATGCTGCCGAAGTCCTCGATCGCCGCGAGCTGTTTGACGAGGACCTTCTTCTTGGTCATCCGCCGCGCCCCCTGGGCGAGGGTGACCGTGATGATCGTCGGCATCATCTCGGGCGTCATGCCGACCGCGAGTGCGATCGAGAAGAGGAACGATTCCAGCAGCGGGCGGTGGAGAAGGATGTTGACCAGCAGGACGAAGAGGACGAGGGCCATGATGACCCGCGTGATCATCAGCCCGAAGTGGCGGATGCCGCGACCGAACTCGGTCTCCGGTGGCCGCGCCGCCAGCCGCTGGGCGATCTCGCCGAAGGCGGTTTCGCATCCGGTGGAGACGATGACCGCGGTGCCGATCCCCGTCTGGACGGCGGTCCCGAGGAAGACGCTGTTGCTCGCCTCGGTTACCCCGTGCGTTCCCTTCGGAAGCTCCCCGGCGCTCTTTTCGACCGGGAGGGACTCGCCGGTCAGCGCGGACTCGCGGATCTGAAGATCCTTGACGTCGAGCAGACGGGCGTCCGCCGGCACGAGATCTCCGGCGTTGAGCCTGACGACGTCGCCGGGGACCAGGTCCGCGATCGGCAGCTCTTTCTCCTGCCCGTCGCGGACGACGGCGGCGGTGGTGGCGACCTGCTTGCGGATCGCCTCCACCGCGTGACGCGCTTGGAACTCCATGAAGAAGTTCAGCAACACGCTGAGCAGGACCATCGCGATGATGATCAGGCCACCGACCGGGTCGCTCAGGGTGATCGAGATGATGCTGGCCACGAGCAGAATGATGACGAGGGGATTGGCGAAGAAACGTAGGAAGCCGATCCATGCCGCAAAGCGCGACTCCTGCACCAGCGCGTTCGGACCGTAGAGACGGAGCCGCCGCTGCGCTTCGTCCGAGGTCAGCCCGGCGGCGGTCGTCCCGAGGCCTTCCAGCAGCACCGCAAGCGGTGTGTCCCAGAAACTCTCGAAGCGTGTCTGCCGCGTCGGCCTACGTGCGCCCGCCATGCGCCCCGCCGTTCAGGGTTTGCGTGGCAGGGCGATCACGCCGCGCACGCGACGTGACATCCGGGCCGCGCTCACAGGCACCTCGGTTGCGTCGGCTTCGGCGGTGAGAAAGCGCGTGACGTCGTTCCAGAGCGCTTCAAAGCGCACGCGGTCGAAGCCGCTTCCCGTCACCAGCCAGTCGACGTGGGGCGGGTCGTGCGACGCGTCCCGGAAGTGGCCGAGCACGTCGAGATGATCGGCGATGGCGGCATGGAGGACATGCCCCCACGCTTGGGAGCGTGTCGGCACGATGCCATCGTTCGCGGCGGCGGACGGCGTCGCGCCGTAGGCGTGCCGCAGGACGCGCGTTACCTCGGGTGCGAGTCGCGGCGAGAGGTGACGCGGCGTCGCCGCGGCGAGCCGGTAGAGCACGCGGTAGACGGCGTGTGTGACCTGCGCCACGGGATCGAGCCCAACCGCGATCGTCGAGCACAGGCCCGGGCGCGCCGCCTGCGTGACGACCGCCCCGTAGCGGACGCCGGGACGCGGCAGAACCGAAGCGTTGAAGACCTGCATCGCCTCGGGGGTGAGTTGCAGCATCAGTGCCTGATCGTGGACCACGTCGCGCAGCATCGCCCGCACCGAGCGACGCCGCGCCGCTGTGAAATCCTCGAGGAGACGTCCGAAGAGCTCGTCGAGGAGCTCGCTGTTCGCGACGAGGTCGCCGAGGCGCACGAAGCGGCTACCCATCCACAGCAGGCCGGCAAGCGGCAGGTGGCCGAAGTGCAGCATGTACATCGTGAGGAGTGAGAGGAGCTGCAGCATCTGTTGGCCGCGCAGCGTCGTGAAGAACGACGCGAGCGGCGTGCCGTGGTGCGGCGTCGCGATCGTGACGACGCTGCGCACGCGCGCCGCCAATCGCTCGACGTCGAGCGACGTCGGCAACGCGACCTCCGGTGCGGTGAACAGGCGCGCGTCGAGCCCGCCGCTCGAGTGACCGATCAGATGCAGCGGACCGGCATCGTCGCGCGCCGTCGCAGCGATCGTCGCGGCGACGCGCGCGGCGCGTCTCGGCAGCGAGGCCGTGGGGGACGTGTGTACGATGTGGATGCGCGCGTCGAGCCCCATCGCGGCGAGCCGTGTCGCGAGGAAGCGCCGCACGTGGCCGAAGTAGGTAATCCGGCCGAGGTTCGCGAACCCCAGGAACCCGGGGAGCAGATAGACGTGGGATGGACGGTCCATCAGCCGAGGCCGGTACTACCCACGCCGGCTCACCTCCGCGCGTCCGTCAGAAGTTGAGCCGCCCGGTCAGCAGCAGAATGAGTAGAATGATCAGGATGAGGCCGCCGATCCCGGACGGTCCATACCCATAGTTATGGTAGCCCCAGTTGGGCAAGCCGCCGAAGACGATGAGCAACAGGACGATCAGAAGCAGCAGTGACATGACGCTCTCCTTTGTGCCCGAAACTCAAGGTGCGCTGGGTGCTACCTCCGCTTCTTCTTGGCGATCTGCTTCTCGATGACGAACTCGCCGAACGTCACGCCGAGGTCGATCCCCTTGCCGGTACCCGAGAACGCCAGGGAAACGGTGCCCTTGGTCACCACCTGCGCAGCCGACGACTCGCCCGCCCCAGCATGGACGTCCGCAGAAGCGTAGCTCCCGAAAAGTTCG
The DNA here is from genome assembly GCA_041488235.1 of Binatia bacterium. Taxonomy (GTDB): domain Bacteria; phylum Desulfobacterota; class Binatia; order UTPRO1; family UTPRO1; genus DP-19. The sequence continues at coordinate 7,684 of JBGPOW010000064.1, read as the reverse complement.
CCGATGTCGCCGACCTCGGAGAACGTGCCGCTGCCGTTGATGGTCTTGGACTTCCCAGCCGTAAGCCCGCCGCCCTTCGCCCGGAGGGACACGCGCGCCGACTGGCCATTGTCGCAGGTGATGGTGCCGCTGCCGCTCGCCGTCGAGTAGCCCGCCGACCACCCTGCGAGCGAGTACCTCATCTTGCACTTCGTCGAACCGCCCCACGCCGGTTGAGCCAGCGTGGCAAGGGCGATCATCGCGACACTCGCTACCCCGCAAATCCAGACTGGTTTCATTCGTCACGCCTCCTTCCTCGATGCCACGGTCGTCGCGGCCGTGGTGACCTCAGCTGAGCGCATCCTTGACCCTATCGATGACCTTCTCCACCTTCTGCTTGATCTTTCCGACAGCCTGATCGGCCTTTCCCTCCCGCTTCAGTTTCCTATCGCCGGTCAGGGCCCCGGCAGCTTCCTTCACGCGTCCCTTCAGTTCATCCGACTTACCGCTCGCCATGGTTCGACCCTCCTTGATCGTTCCTGAATCGTTCTTGCAGGCGTTCCTTCTCGATAGCAACGGCTGTGCCCGGACGTGCGTTCGTCATGCGCAACATACCCAGACGTTCTCGAGCTTCGAATTCTCACCATTGGAAGGGTCCTCGCTCCTGATTTCTCACCACTACTGTGATCGATAGGTCAGCTCGCGCGGGCTAGCTACGGGCAAGCTGAAGAAAAAGGTGCTCCCTGTGCCGATCCGACTCTCGACCCAGATCCGGCCGCCGTGGGCGTTCACCAGCCCGCGGCAGATCGCCAGACCGAGACCGGTTCCTTTGTAGCCGGCGTCGTGAGCGCGCCAGAACTGGTCGAAGACGTGAGGGAGATCACGCGCGGGGATGCCGGGGCCGGTGTCCCGGACGGAGAAGACGGCCTCCTCGCCCCGTCTCTCGACCTGCACCTCGATCGTCCCTTCGCGAGCGGTCGCCTTGATCGCGTTGCCGACCACGTTCGAGAGCACCTGCAGCATCCGGTCGTGGTCGTACGACATCGCCGGCAAATCAGACGCGACACGGCCGGTAAGCGATTGGCTCTTTTCGGCGGCGAGCGGACGGAGACCCGTCACCACCTCCTCCACCAGTCGGCTGGGCGACTCGGCGCGCCGCTCGATCCGCAGCCGTCCCGCTCGGAGAGCAGCGAGGTCGACGAGATCGTTCACCATCCGGTCCGCCCGACGCGTGGCGCGCTCGATCGCGCTCAGCTTCTCGCGGACCGGCGTCATCGCGCCGGAGAGCATCCCCTCGAGCAGCTTGCAGTTGAGAAGGACGACCCACAACGGATTCTTGAGGTCATGCGAGACGAGAGCGAGCATCTCCTCCCGCAGGCGCGTCGCCTGCTGCGCTTCCCTGTAGAGTCGGGCGTTCTCCACCGCGAGCGCCGCCCGCCGGGCGAGCTCCTGCATGAGCGGCAGGTCGTCGGCCGCGAAGCTCCGGCCCGATCCGGCGGTGATGAAGGTGACCGCGCCAAGGATCCTGTCGTGCACGCGAAGCGGCACCACGATGCAGGAGTCGAGGCCGAAGTCCTCGACCAGCCGCCGGTGCGCCGGATCCCGCGCGAAGGTGCCGATCAGATCCGCGAACCGCGGCGCGACGATCGCCTCTCCATTGCGAATGGCTCGCGCCACGGGATGATCGGCGATCGTGTCGACCGGGTAGCGGCGCCACGCCTCCGCCATCGCCGCGAGGCTCGTCGTCTGCGCGCGGCTGATGCTGAACGACCGGATCTCCTCGCCGTCGACGAGGTCCACCGAGCACCAATCCGCGAGGCGCGGCACCGCGAGCTCCGTGATGTGTCGCAGCGTCGCCTCCCAGTCGAGCGATGCGACGAACGCCGCCGTCACTTCCGCGAGGAGCCGTTGGTCCTCCTCCATCTTCACCAGCTTCGAGATGTCCTCGAACGCCACGACCGCGCCGAAGATCCGACCCTCCGCGTCGCGGAGCGGAGCACCGTTGTTCATGATCGTCTTGGCAACGCCGTCGAAGTCGACGATCCGGACCACCTCGCCGATGGCGGTTTCGCCGTGGGTGAAGGCTCGTGCCAGCGCCCACTCGTCGGAACGGAGCCGCTGGCCGTCCGGCCAGAAGCCCTGGTAGTCGGTATACCGCTCGAGTTCCACGTGTGGCGTGCGACCCCAGATCCGCTGCGCAGCCGGGTTCGAGTGCGAAATGCGCCCGTTCTCGTCGGCGATCACGACTCCGACGGGCAGCGTCTCGAGGAGCGTCTCGAGCCGCGTCTCGGCGCGCCGCAGCTCCTCCTCGGCTCGCTTCCGTCTCGCCGCCATGTCCCCCACGGCGGCGCCGAGTGTGCCGAACTCGTCCTGACGGCCGAGCTCGATCCGGTGATCGAGATCTCCATCGCCGATACGGCGGAGGCCCGCGATGAGGCTCGCGATCGGAACGGTGATCGAGCGCGTGAGCACGAAAGCGAGGAGAGTTGCCAGGACGAGCCCGCCGAGGCCGGCGATTTGCGAGCTCACGACGGCGGTGCGGCCGTGTCTTTCCGCCTCTCTCAGGCGTCGTTTCAGCATCTCGTCCTCACGCCGCTCCATCGTGCCGACGAGCTGCTTCAGCTGCCTCATGATCTCCGGGCTGTCGCCCGCTCGGATCTCGGCCGCCGCGGCGGCGAACCCTCGCTGGCGGACGACAGACACCGTGTGCTCCAAGCGATCCAGCCGCGTTCGGGTAGTGGTTTCCAGCCGCTCGATCTCCGCCAGACCTTCGCGGTCATCCACCTTCAGGTCCCGTAGCCGCGCGAGCACGTCGGGCAACGTGCGCCGCGCGACCTGGAACGCTTCCAACTCGCCTTCGTCCCCCGCGATGAGGAACGTCCGCTGGCCGGCCTCGGCTTCGACGATCAGATGATGCAACCTCTCGAGCTCGTCGACGACCTCCCGGGCGCGGTCGGCTTGCTTCCGAGCGACGACCAGCCGGCGTGTGGCTTGGAAGGAAAACAGGTCGGTGACGAGCAGCACGACGAGCAGCGAGCCGAGCGCGAGCGCCATCTGCCGGCCGACCGACGTTTTCAAGCCGAAGCGCACCTGAGGGTGACGATCCCATCTGGTCGAAGTCGACGACCAGTCCAGAGCCACGGCGGCGCCGGCAGCACGGCGGGGCCGATCGATTCGTCCGCCGACCCGGAGTTCCGAGTCGGGGCTGGCGACCACGGCTTACGAGCCGTGTCCCGATTGGAGTGCTGAGCATCCGCCATGCCAGTGGCGTGGCGCTACGATCGCTCCAATGCACCACGAAAGGCGTGGCTCGTGTGCCCTGCCGGTTCGCAGCGCCGAGAAGTCGCCATTGCACGACTGAGATTCACGGCCGGTCAGGTCGAAGAGCGCGGGTCCACCTCGGGAAGCTTCTCGCAGATGCGCTCGGGAAACACCTCCGCCCCGAGGGAACGGACGGCAAACACGAGCAAGCCGAGACCCACCGTTGCGAGACGCGAGCACGAATGGCCGCGCCCCCTGCGGAGCGCAGCGCGCGAGCATTCCATGCCGATTCCGATGACCGAATTTCGCTTTGGTTCAGACTGCCGTTCTGGCGGTTCCCCGCCCTGATTTCACTGCTGTCGCCCGTGCGGATCGCTACTTCTTGCCGCGCTTCGGTTTGAGGTACACGGCCGCGCCGCGCTCCAGCACGCGGAAGGCGAACGACTCGGTCAGGTAGAGGTAGACCTTGTCCTTGTCGTGCCCCGCGTAACCGATGGACAGGTCCTGCCCGACGCTGAGCTGAAAGTCGCCGCCGCGATGCGAGAGCAGCACTGCGCCGTCGACCTTTGGTGCCAGCACCATCGGTCCGTCGAGGAAGTGCTCGACGCGCTCGCGGATCGGGTAGCCATCCTCGGCGGCCTGCGCGAGTCCTGCGTAGCAATTCGGCCCGAGCGCCAATGCATAGGGCCCGTTGACACCGCCCCGTCGCAGCGTTTCGACGGCATCGACCACGATGGACGGATAGTCCGCGTAATTGTCCGGTATGGTAATCGGCGGATGCAGGCTGGAAGGGATGATGCCCTCGATGCCACCGGCTTTGAAGCCGTTGAAAATCGCGGTGTCTTCAGCGTGCGCCGCTTTCTCGGCGGCACTGACCACCGTCGGAAGATCCAGCACCGCGCCGCGCGAGGCGTTGTCGAGCTCCATCATCAGCAGCGCGAACGGCACGCGGATCTCGATCAGCGGCACCACCCCGCGCACGCCCCACGGCACGCCGAGGCCGCTCTCGGTCCTTATGGTGAGGTCGCCGGTGTTGACTGCCGCGTACTGCCAGCCGTGCGGACCATCGAAATCAACCAGTTTGCGTCCGGCCAGGTCGAGCTGGAGCACCCGCTTGGCTTCGTCGTCGATTTGTTTCCAAGCCTCCGGGGTGATCGGCGCATGATTGCGTTTCAACAGGTCCACGGCTCATCTCCCTTTCATGCTGCCGATGCCGAGCGCCTCGGTGGCTGAGGCGTCAGGACCGTCTGTCCCTGCGCCTTTCTCGATTCCGGTGATCGGCTGCTCGGTGAACAGATACTTCCGCATCATCTCGTTGAAGTGGTCATTGTGACGGCGGATCCACTCCATGACCATCGATGCGTGCTCGATCTCTTCGTTCTTGTTGTGCAGCAGCACACCCTTCAACTGCGGATCCGAGCACGCATCGGCCCGCTGCTGGTACCAGTCGATCGCCTCGAGCTCTTCCATCAGGCTGACGATCGCGCGGTGCATGTCGCGCGTCTCTCCTGACAGAAGCTCGAGTGGTTCGTGATACGTGTCACTCGCCATCCGGTCCTCCCTATTTGGTGATGGGACAGGTCAGCTGGGAGCCGGGCTACAGCCCGAGGTCCAGTGTGTGCACCTTCTGAAAGCGCTGCGCCACGTCCTCCCAATTGACCACCTTCCAGAAAGCGGTGACCCAGTCGCCTTTGACGTTTTGATACTGCAGGTAGTACGCATGCTCCCACATGTCGAGGACCAGCAGCGGCACCGTGCCGTTGCCGATGTTGCCTTGGTGGTCGTAGACCTGTTCCACGACCAAGCGCTGACCGACGGGCTCCCACGCCAGCGCTCCCCAGCCGGAGCCCTGAACGTTGAGCGCTGCTTCCGTCAGCTGGCTCTTGAGCGCGTCGAACGAACCGAACGCCTCCTCGACTGCCAGCGCCAACTCGCCCGCCGGCTGCCCACCGCCGCGCGGACTCATGTTGCGCCAGAAGAGTGAGTGCAGCACGTGCCCGGAGACGTGGAAGGCGAGGTTCTTCTGTAGCTGGTTGATCGCGCTGAAGTCACGCTGCTCACGTGCCGCAGCGAGCTTCTCGAGTGTCGCGTTCGCGCCGGCAACGTAGGCGGCGTGATGTTTGCCATGGTGCAGCTCGAGCAGCCGCGCCGAGTAGTGTGGCTCCAGCGCGGCGTAGCCGTATGGCAGTTCAGGTAGCGCATATTTCTTCATCGTCGATCGTCCCCATGTCCCAACTCTCGTGTTGGTGATCCTTATTTATCGCCTTTGCCTCCGTGCTGCGTTGCGGCTTTGCCGTGTCCTTGCCCCTGGCTTCCTTGAGCCTGGTGTCCTTGATGTGGTTGCTGCGATTGTTGTTTCTGGGCCTGGGGTTGTTGACCGTGATGTTGCGACTGCGGCGCCTGGCGCTGTTGACCATGGTGTTCCGACTGCGGCGCCTGGCGCTGCTGACCATGGTGTTCCGACCGCGGGGCCTGGGGTTGTTGACCATAATGCTCCGACTGCGGGACCCGGGGTTGGTGGCCATGCTCTTGCGGCTGGGATTTCAACCCCTGGACTCCCCAGCTCTGGTGGCGTTCCCAATATTTGTCATGTTTCCAAGTGTTCCAGTTCTTTTCAACGTGTTCGTGGGGTATGCGTTCGTAATTCCAGGGCTGGCCTCTCCATTGATGGTCTCGGTAATCATGTCTCCACTCTTGAGGCACCTCGCGATAGAAAGACGGGACGCTTGAATAATAGCCCCAATCCCGGTCGTAGTAGTGTGAACGGTACCAGCGGCCCTGCCACGGACGCCACCACCAGCCGTCAAAGAAAAAGACGTCCTCCTCGATATCCGGAACAACGTAGATATAGGTCTCAGGCAATACGACCACCTGCGGCGGTGCGGAAAACACAAGGGGAGGGGGTAGTGGAATCCCGACCTGGATGTTCACTTGCGCCCCGGCCGGAATGGCCGGAATGCTGAGCCATGACATCGTGATCCCCAAGAGGATAAGTTGTCTCACGTATGTTACCTTCATGGATGTCTCCTTTCATTCTTGCGTGTGATGGCGATTGCAATCCCGATTGCGATCAGTCGATCCGCAGTCCGCGCTGGCGGTTGATGTACGCCGCGATGATCAACGCGACGACGATGGCGAGTACCGCTACCAGCAGGGCGTGAAGATAGGCGACGATGCCGAGGACGAATCCCTCGACGAGCCACGTGGCTGCGATGCTCACCGCGAGCAGCACCACCACGCCGGCGGCCCACGGCTGACGGCGCCACACGCCGACCGCGGCCGCGAGCGCGCACACCGCTTGCAGGACGAAGCCGATCAGCAGCAACGGCACGGGCTGGCCGAGCAGCATCGCGGGCACGTAGCCCGCGATGCTGACGCCGTATCCCGCCAGCGCGACGGTTATCAGGAGCAACGCGGTGGATCGATCATGCATGCACACCCTCCCGTTTCAGGGCATCCACGCGCATTTAGCCGCCCAACGCGCCGCGGAAGCGGTTGACGGCGGCGGTGGCGGTCGCTCGGGCATCGACCAGGACGGAATCAACGGTGCGCTTGATGTCTGCCCACGAGCCGCCGGCCGCGGCGGACACGTGCTTGAGGGTACCAGCGGCTTCACGCCGCTTCGCCTTCAAGACGCTCAAGTGAGTGCGCGCGTCCTTGCGCAATTCGCGAATCTGCGCGCGCGCGTCGGCCTCGAGCTTATGCTCCGCCTTGCGCAAGCCCCGGTGGATCTCACCGATCGATTTTTCCAGGTGCCTGACGCCCTGTTGAATCTCGGCGTACATGGTCCGGGCCTCGCGCGACATCGCCTTCTGCGCCCGCCGGGGCGCGCTCATCGCTTTGGACACCTTCTTTGGTACCGTGAGAGACATTGGTCTTCTCCTTCCCGCGCCGCTCGATCGCGACGCGCGCATTGTTCTCTCTCCGATGCGAGTGCGGCCGTGTCTCATCGACCACGGCTTCATGCGGCCGCGGGCAATCACCCGACGCCTGGTCAGCGCACGCGCCCCTTGCACACGTCGCGCTCGATGACGGGGATGAGATCCTGGAGGATCGAATCCTCGTAGCGGCCCGACGTCACTTCCGGCACGCCCGGGGCCTGCGCCTCGGATACGGAATGGTTCACGTAGAATGACCCCTGAAATCCGCCTGCGCCGGGAAGGAACGCCACAAACATGTTCTGCAGCTGCCCGGTGAGAATGAGACCATCGAGCAAGACCTGGATTTGTCGGAAGTCGTCGGGCTCCTGGCCATAGCCGCCGAGGAAGTACGCGATCGGGAAATGGCCGTCGCCGTTGAAGAAGGCAGGCGGACGATAGACCAGGATGGGCCGCATCGGCACCGCGCCGCCGCCGCTCGCGAGCGCGGGCGACGGCAACTCCTGGCGCACGACGTCGCCGCTCGGATCCGGAGGCGGAAAGTCGGTAATGCTGCCGCCGATGCC
>JBGPOW010000063.1:0-19884 GCA_041488235.1 Binatia bacterium | reverse complement strand
GCGGTTGATGAGCTTCACCGTCCGCCGTCCCATCTCCCAGATGCGTTCTTCGCAGCGGTAGAGCTCGGTGTTGGCGCTCGGCAAGTAGCGCGACTGCATCGCGGCCTTGTTCTCCTCGCCGATCAGGCACACGAGCGAGCGCGCGTGCGGATAGACGTAGCGTACCTCCTCGACCTCGTGCGCGATCGCCGGGTGGTCGATCGGGATCACGCCGACGTCGTCCGCCCAGGTCGCGATCTCGCGCTTGAACGCCGTGAGCGAGATCGGCGCCCGCACGCCGCGACTCGGGCGCGAGCTCTCGTCGAGCGCGCGGAACGGCCAGCGGTATGCCGTCCCTGGGAGGACGCCGTGGTCGGGTGCGGCACGCGTCTTTCCCGGCGGCGGAAACGGAAACGGCCAATCGGTCGCGGACTGGGGAGCGCGCGACGGCGGCGAAGCAGGTGCGGTGTCGCCGTGCGCCTGCGCCGACGTCGCGTCGGCGTTCGCAGCGCCCGATGTGTTCTGAACGGTGTTAACCATGGCGTTTGCCGGACGATAGTGCGCTCTCGAGCCAGCGCACGGCGCCGTCGAGGGTCGCTTCGAGCACCTCTTCGTGGTGTCCCGCCGTCGTCTCCATCAGCATGCCGGAGACCGCCAGCACGGTGACGCCGTGAATCTCGGCCCACAGCGTGTTGGTCACCACCATCGCGTCGAGATCGCGGCGGATCTCGCCGGCGTTCATGCCGCGGGTGACGACGTCGCGCAGCAGCATGAGCGTGTACATCTCGCGCTGCACGACGTCGCGGCGCGCCGCCGTCGTCGGGCGGAACGAGAACATGAGGTCGAAATAGCCGTGGTGGACGAGGCCGAAACGGTAGTACGCGCGCCCCATCGCGCGCACCTGGTCGAGCGCGGAGAGGCGCGGGTCGACGGTGGCGAACGCTTCGGCGAGGAGCCCGTGACCTTCCATGCGCAACGCGTGCAGGACGTCGTCGACGTTGCGGTAGTAGAGATAGATCGTCGTCGCGCTACAGCCGACGCGTGCGGCGATCTTGCGCGCCGAGATGCCGCCGGCACCGTGCGCGAAACAGAGCGCACGTGCGGCGTCGAGGATGGCGGTGCGCAGATCCTTGCGGGGGGCATGCGCCGCGCGGCGGTTCGCAGTGGTTAACACTGTTCACTTCTGCTAGCGAAGCGTCGGCGCCGAGTCAACGCCGTTGCGGGCGGGCGACGTGTGGCGTGCCGGGCCGGGCAGTCGGCTCCGCGCGAGGATCGCTCGCGCGTCGTCGTACGGCGTGCCGGAGCCGGCAGTCGGCTCCGCGCGGGGATCGCTCGCGCGGGCTGCCGGACACGGGTTAGAAGTTTCGTACTCCGCTGCTTCAATGCCGAAGTGGCTCGCTCTTTATGCGCGCTCCGCCGACCGCCGGCCCCGGCACGCCGTGCGGCGACACCGCACCACCGTGTGACGGCGCCACGCGAATCGCTCTTCATCGCCGCATCGCGAGTGCGGCGGCGCGGCGGTTGGCGGAGCGCGCATAAAGAGCGAGCCACTTCGCCAACGGCGCAGCGGAATACGGAAGATCCACATCGTGTCCGGCAGCCCGCGCGAGCGATCCTCGCGCGGAGCCGACTGCCGCGGCGCCGCACCCGCGCCGCGGCGCCGCGGAATGGGCGCTTGCGCAGTCGCCGCCCGCGAGATCGAGATGTTCGCGCGAGCGCGCTCGCCGTGGGTCGCTTGCGTTTCACTACCTGCGCGCATAGAAGCGCGCCCGATGCTGCGACGTCTGCTGCCGCGCGAAGAGGATTTCTTCACGTTGTTCGAGCGCCACGCGGCGCTCACCGTCGAAGGGGCGAAGCAGTTCGCAACGCTCGTCGTCGGCGATCAGAACGTGCGCGCGCTCGCCGCGCGCATCAAAGAGATCGAGCACGAGGCCGACGTCATCACCCACACCTGCGTCGAGCGCCTGCACACGACCTTCATCACTCCGTTCGACCGCGACGACATCCATCGCTTGATCACGCGCATGGACGACGTCATGGACTTCGTCGAGTCCGCTTCGGAACGCATGGCGCTCTACGAGCTGCGCGAGATGACCGTCGAGGTGCGGGATCTCGCCGCGGTGCTCGTGCGGGCGACCGAGGCGGTCGCCCGCGCCGTCGCCGGTCTGCGCAACGTCCGCGGCGCGCACGGCGTCCTCGAGCACTGCATCGAGGTCAACCGGCTCGAGAACGAAGGCGACGAGATCCTGCGCAACGCCGTCGCGAAGCTCTTCAAGGAAAACGCCGATCCGCTCCTCGTGATGAAGTGGAAAGAAGTCTACGAGGCGCTGGAGAACGCCACCGATCGCTGCGAGGACGTCGCCAACATCATCGAGGGCGTCGTCCTCGAGCACGCCTGAGCAATGCTCCTGGTCGGCGTCATCATCGCGGTGGCGCTGGCGTTCGACTTCGTCAACGGCTTTCACGACGCCGCCAACTCGATCGCGACCGTCGTCTCGACGCGCGTCCTCTCCCCGCGTTGGGCCGTCGTATGGGCGGCGTTCTTCAACTTCGTCGCGTTTCTTTTCTTCGGACTGCACGTGGCGACGACGATCGGTAAGGGCATCGTCGACCCCGCGGTCGTCGACACCGCGATTGTGTTCGCGGCGCTCGTCGGCGCCATCGCATGGGACCTGATCACCTGGTGGTGGGGCATTCCCTCGAGCTCATCGCACGCGCTGATCGGCGGCCTCGCCGGCGCGGCGATCGCCAAGGGCGGCGCGCAGTTCCTCGATGCGCCAGGTCTCATCAAGATCGCGGTCTCGATCGTCCTGTCGCCGGTCCTCGGGCTGGTCCTCGCCTTCAGCCTCATGACCGCCGTGTTCTGGATCTTCCGCCGCTCGACGCCGGCGCGCGTCGACGGGTGGTTTCGCCGCGGCCAGCTGGTCTCGGCGGCGCTCTACAGCCTCGGGCACGGCGGCAACGACGCGCAGAAGACGATGGGCATCATCGCGGTCCTGTTATTCGCCACCGGGCACTTGGGGCCGACGTTCTACGTCCCGCTGTGGGTCGTGCTCGCCTGTCACGCGGCGATGGCGCTCGGCACGCTTTCGGGCGGCTGGCGGATCGTGCGCACGATGGGGCTGCGCATCACGAAGCTGAAGCCGGTCGGCGGCTTCTGCGCCGAGACCGGCGGCGCGATCACGCTCTTCGCGGCGACGAGCCTCGGCATCCCGGTGTCGACGACGCACACCATTACCGGCGCGATCGTCGGCGTCGGCGCCGTGACGAAGCTCTCCGCGATCCGCTGGGGGGTCGCGGGACGGATCGTCTGGGCGTGGGTGTTCACGATCCCGGCGTCGGCGTTCATCTCCGCGGTCACCTGGTCCGTCGTGCACGCGGTGATGCGATGATCGGTCGGAGGAGCTGCGCATGAGCGACGACGTCGGCGTTTTCGAGGCGATGCACACCTGCCGGGCGATTCGCTATCTCAAGCCCGATCCCGTCCCCGACGAGCTGATCCGCAAGATCCTCGACGCGGCGATCCGCGCGCCGAACGGCTCCAACCGTCAGAGCTGGCATTTTCTCGTGATCAAGGATGCCGCGACGCGGAAGATGCTGCAGGAGCATTACAAGCGCGCGTTCGAGGCGTACGCGGCGATGACCGCGTCAGCCCCGCCGCGTCCCGGTGTCAGCGTCGCGACGATGGAGCGCATCCGGAAGTCGGCGGTGCATCTCGCCGACCATCTGCACGAGGCACCGGTCCTCATCATGCCGCTGCTGGTGAACGAGCAGGGCACCATCCGCGGCGACGGTCCGCTGCAGTCGATGGCGCGGAAGTCGATCTACTCCTCGATCTATCCCGCCGTGCAGAACATCCTGCTCGCCGCGCGCGCACTCGGCCTCGGCGCGTGCCTCACGACCCTGCATTTGATGTACGAGGAGGAGATCGCGAAGGTGCTCGGCTTTCCACCGAACGTCGAATCGATGTGCCTCATTCCGATCGGCTGGCCGGCGGCGAAGCTCGGCTCCGTGACGCGCGTCCCGGTCGAGGAGGTGTCGAGTCTGGATCGCTACGGCCGCCGTTGGTGAGCCGACGCCGATCTCGGTAATGCTGTAGTTCCCCTGTCGTCGTTCGGCTCCCACACACGATTCGTGGATGAGGGCGCGGACGGGAGCAGAGCGCAAGCCAGCTCCCGCCCGCACCGATTGGAGCCGCCCTCTCAGGGGAGCGGTGTGCTTCCCGCGCAATACAGCGAGCCGTTGCTCTGATCGAGGTAGGATTCGGTCGCGTCGCGTATCGCCGACAGGGCGGAGCTCAAGCACGCGGGGCAACCCGTGAGCTTCGCAGCCTTGAGATCGTACTTCGTCTTGGCCGTACCCTCGCACGCTTCCTCGTCGAAGGAGATCAGCTTCACCGCCTTGTCGGCAGCCGTGATGTGGCACTTAGAGATCGCCTTCGCGAGCTTGGAGACTAGCTTCGCAGCTTTATCCTCACACTTTTGTGTTCCCGTATCCGGCGGGACAAAACCTGTATCCTCTGGAGGAGGACAACTGGGTGTGTTGATACACCCGAGGACCGGGTCACACGTATCCGCCGTGCAACTGTCGCCGTCGTCGCAGTCGATGGAGGCGTGGACGCAGCTTCCCATCGCGACACCGCCACACGTCGCCGCATCGCAATAGTCCGTCGTACACACATTGTCGTCGTCGCATGCGCCATCATTGACACATACCGCACCCGGGTCAGGAACGAAGCCGCTACAGATCTTCACGACGGAGTGGTCGGTCGATGTGGTTAGATCATCGAAGCGCGTTGCATTCTGCGTGGCATAGATACACCCATCGACACCCACTCCCGCCAGGTCGCCACGGAAACCGCCCGATGCCAGCACTGAAACCACGGGCGGCCTGGCGTAGTCGTCATTGGGAAAATCGAAGCGGGTAAGCGACCCGTCGTTGTTCACAGACACCAAGAACTTCGGTGCGAGAGCGTGGAACGCCATCCCGTCAATTCCATTTCCGATCGTCACGTTCTGGACGACGGCACCGTTCCGATCGAGAATGGTCAGGCGCCCTGTCGGGTTCTTGTTGGCGAGAAACAAGAACGCGCCAGTCGGCTCGAAGGCGATCCCGTCTATCGTGGTGGATTCTAAGGGGGCGATCGTTGCGAATGTGGTCGTCACAAGCGTCGCAGGATCGGTCGAGTAAATGATGCACGGGGCCGTGGTGATACAGTTCGTACCGCCGACGTAGACGACATTGTTCGTCCTCGGATCGGCGGTGATGCCGAGGGCATTGGCCGGAGAACCGAACAAGGACAGCACCTGGCCCGTGTTCGCGACGGGTGTCGCGCGGAGCTGAGCCACCCCAAAACCGTCCGGCGCGGTCCGGTTACTGTAGAGCGAAGTGTCGAAGCGGCGGCCAGTGAGCCCTGCGCCGGCATCGCTGGCGAACGGGCTGCCGGCGACCTGAGGGTGCACCAAACTGCCGTGGACAAGCATCGTGTTCACGGCGTCGAATCGAAAGAGTCTATTGCCATGCGTCAGGTCACCGCCATCGACGACGACGAGATCGCCGTTCGGAGCGAATGCGACCCCGCTGAAGATCCTGCCCGCCGAGGGTGTCCCGGTCGCATACAGCTTCTGCGTGAATCCCGGAGCAAGGAATGTAAATTGGCCGTCCGCGTATACTGAAAGCGGGGTTGTCAAAATGAGAGCGGTCATCAGAAACAAAAGCTGAGCACGCTCAACTCGTAATCGGCACGAGACCATAACACACCTCCCTCGTAGGTACGCCGTCCAACTCTAAAGAAGAGCTTTGCGCTCGGGTTGGCGGCCCGCGGTTGATAGACGATCCACTACGGCGTCAGACATTTTCGCTGGACACTCGGTCGGCGGCATAAGAACAACGAACGTCCGCCCGCGTCGGTCGTTCAGGTAGTGTGCGAATAGTGCGGCGATGCTGGTCCAGTCGGCCTCCGGCGTCAACGAAAATCGACGGAACCGGATATGGTGTGTCCGAGAATTGGAACCCAGCCAACGGCACACCGGGCACACCGGCACACCGTGTCAGATTGCTCCATTGTGGGGCAGTTCGAGCACGGAACCACTCGTCATCTGAATCACTGAATCAGCAATAGCGACGCTTGTCCGACGCGGTTGCAGCTGGGAAGGCACATATGCGAGGAGCCCATGGTCTCCGCTACGCAGTTCTGGGGGTCGTATCGCGCATGTCCGCGCGGGATTCATGGCCACGCGTCGCGCCGCAAATGCGAGCGCGCGCTCGGGGGATTCTGGCAACTCCGGGGCTCGTCCTGGTGATCGCGTCGGCGCCTCAAACGCGCGGACGGCGGAGCGCCTCCAGCTCCTCCAACGTTCGCGGCCAGTCCTGCTTCAACAGGCGTGAGAGCGAGCGGTCGGCGAGGAGGCGGCCGCCGGTCTGGCAGCGCGCGCAGTAGTTCGTCTCGTTCTCGGCGTAAGCGATGCGCTGCACGGGCGCGCCGCAGTCGGGGCACGGTTTGCGGTAGCGGCCGTGGACGGCCATGGCGTCGCGGAACGCCGTCACGTGCTCGGGGAATCCGGCGCCGGTCTCGGCGCGCAGACGCTCCAGCCATTCGCGTAACGTCGCCCGCGTCGCGTCGAAGAGGCGCGCGACCAAGGCGTCGTCGAGCTGCGTCGTGAGCGCGATCGGCGAGAGGCGCGCGCGGTGCAGGATCTCGTCCGAATAGGCGTTGCCGATGCCGCTGAAGAGTCGCGGGTCCGTGAGCGCGCGCTTCAACGTGTGATTCTCGGCGACGAGCGCGGCGCGGAACGTCGCGAGATCGGATTCCAGGACCTCGATGCCGCCGGGGTCGAGCGCGTGCAACGCATCCTCGCCGGCGACGACGTGCAGCGAGGCGCGCTTCCGCGAGCTCGCCTCGGTCACGAGAAGCGTGCCGGACGAGAACTCGAACGCGGCGAGCCCCACCTTGCGCGGCGCGCGCGCGCCACGCGGCCGCCAGCGCAACCGGCCGGCGATCATCAGATGGAAGACGAGAAAGAGCTCGCCGTCGAGGGCGAGGACGACCCGCTTGCCGAGCCGGCGCACGCCGAGGACGGTGCGCGTGAGCGTCTGATCGAGCGCCGGCTCCACCGTGCGCAAGAGAAACGGGCTCGCGAGCTGGACGCGCTCGAGCGTGTGGCCGACGATCCGCGCCGCGAGACACTCGCGATAGAGCTCGACGTCCGGCAGCTCGGGCATCGCCCGTCAGCGCGAGACGAACGAGGTCGAGGACTCCGGCGGCGGCGGCGGCATCGGCGGCGCCGGCGTTGCCGCCGCCGCGGGCCGCTCCTCGTACCGATACGGCATCACGACCCAGAGCGCGAGGTAAATGATGATGCCGACGCCGCCGCCGAGGAGCGCGCTCAAGAGAAACGCCAAGCGAATGATCGTCACCGAGATGCCGAACTGGTCGGCGAGCCCGGCGCACACGCCCGCGAGCATTTTCCCGTGGCGGCGCCGGTACCACGCGCGCGACAGCGCGCTGCCGCTCTCGACGAAGCTGCCGCAGTAGCGGCACTTGCGCGCCTCGGCGCGGATCTCCTCGGCGCAATACGGGCAGAGCTTCGTGAGGTCAGGCATGGCGTTCCTCGCGTCGCACGCGTGCTTGGCGCTCGGCGAGGAGCGGAACGGCTCCGTAGGCGAGCGTCAGCAGCACGGCGAGCAGCGTCGTGTAGTTGAGGACGAAGTACAGGCTGAGCGCGGCGGGGAAGACGGCGTGCAGCGCGTCGTACGCGGCGCGCAGCATGTAGACGTCGACGAGCAGCACGAGCGGCAACGGCAAGACGGCGGCGCCGACGGCGCGTGCCACGGTGCGCAAGGTCGCCGCGCGCGCGTGGCGCGCGAGCAGCGGCGCCGCCGCGGCGTGGATGCGTGCAGCGAGCGCCGCGGGCGGCGACGGCGACTCCGCGGCGGCGAGCATCGTCGCGACGTGGCGCAACGCCGGGGCATAGGCGCGGCAGGCGTCGCACGTCGCGACGTGCCGTGCGATCTCGGGCTCGCCGCGGCCGAAGGCGAGCGCGACCCGAGCGCGATCGCATGCGTCGCTCACGAGCGCTTCTCCCGCCCGGACGTCCCGCTCTGCGGCGTCGCGGGCGATGAGCTCGCAGTGGCGTCGGACGAGTCGGCGCGCACGAGGTCGGTGAGGCGCGCGATCGCCTCGTGCGTCCGGCTCTTCACCGTCCCGATCGGGCACTCGAGGATCTCGGCCACCTCAGCCTCCGTACGATCGCAGTAGTAGCGCAGGACGAGAACGCTGCGCTGCGCGTCGGGGAGCGCGGCGAGAAGACGTTCGGCGTCGAGCGCGTCCTCGGTCGATTGCGCCGAGCCCGCGCCGTCGGCGGCGCCCTCGATCGTCGTCGGGTCGACAGGCTCGGGCGGCGGGCGGCGACGCCAATCGCGACAGAGGTTCAGCGCGATCTGGAAGAGCCACGTGGAGAAGCGCCGGGTCGGGTCGAAGCGCGGCGCCGCCGCAACGACGCGCAACCACGTCTCCTGCACCCGATCCTCGACGTCCCGTGCGCCGCCGTGGCGGAAGAGAAACTGATACAGCGGCCGCTCGTAGCGATGGTACAGCCCGTCGAGCGCGTGCCCGTCGCCCGCCGCGACCGCTGCGATCAGCTCCGCGTCGCTCGCCATGAATCGCGATCATCTCTATCACGAAGAGAGGCGGCGAAGCGGCAGCACGCCAGCGGCGGGCGGCTCGGTCGCGCCGCCGTCGCGGCCCTGCGGGCGGGAGCCGCTCGGAGTCTCGCGACGGCGCTCCCCGAGGAGGCTGTCGAGCACGTCGCGCCCGCAGGCGAGAGCACGCATGATCGGTGCGTCGCCGCCGGGACGGAATGGAATCAGCAGCCAGAGCGCGCCGTAGAGCAGCGGCCCGAGCAAGTGCACGAAGCTGAGGACGATGAAGCCGACGCGCACGCCGCCGACCGGGAGCGCGAGCGCGCGCGCTACCGCGCACGCGACCCCAGCCACGCGCCGCTCGGGGTGATCGCGATACCATCCCTCCGGATCGAATGCAGTCACCCGGCTCCGACAGTGCGGACAGCGAGTCGCCGCGGCGCGAATCTCCTCGGCACAGTACGGGCAGGTACGAACGTCTTCCATACGTGACCCTCCTGTACCGTGATACGCGCGAGCGCCGCGAAAGGTTCAGCCCGGCCGGACGCGACGAGCGCGATCGCGCCCACGACGCCGTAGATACGGCGGTGTTGTAGGCGTCGCAACGCCGCCGTCGGACGCTCGTCGCCTCAGCGATCGAGCAGGTCGACGCGCTCGCTCGCCTCGAACTCGCGGCGCACCGCCTCATAGTCGGTGACCGTGAACGGGCGATAGGCTGTGTCGGCACGCGTCCGCCAGAAGATCGGCGCGTCGGGCAAGCGGCGGCGGCAGAAGTGGAGCTTCTTGAGGTTGCGTACCAGCACCTTCTGCGTGTTCGTCCACTCGAAGTCGTCGACGAGGCGTATGAAATCGGGAAACCACTTGCGGTCCATGCCGCCCCCGGTGATCTGCGCCTCGCAGTACTCGAAGACGTCCTTCGGGTCGAAGGGCGCGCCGTCCTTGAGCTGAATCGCCGCCATCACGAGCTCGTCGGAGACGGCGCACGGCACGCCGTACGCGGCGGCGAGCTCGACGGCGGGATGCTCCGACAAGATCCGCGCGATCTGCGCCGCGGAGAAGTTCTCGCCGTCCTTGCGGATCCAGTCGTCGGTACGGCCGTCGAAATAGAGGAAACGGCGGCCGTCGTGGATCATCACGTGACCGAGGTCGCCGGAGTGATAGACGCCGTCACGGTACTTGGAGCTGTTGGCGTCGGGGTTGTCGAAGTAACCTTGGAAGAGACCGGTATCCGGCGCGACGCGGCAGATCTCGCCGACCGCCTCGGCGTAGTTCGTGATCTTGCCGTCGCGGTCGAGCGTCGCCGGCGGGCATTCGACGCCGCGCTCGTTCAGGATCTGCACCGCCGGGTCCGCGACCTCGCCGACGCTGCCGCGCGGATCGCCCTTGCGACGGAAGGTGCTGATCGCCGCCTCGGTGGAGCCGTAGAGCTCGAACACGTCCTCGAGACCGAGCCAGGTCATGAAACGATCGATGTCGGCCGGCGACGCGCCGTTGCCGACGGCGTACTTGAAATGATTGTCGGGGTGATTCGCCACCTCGGCGAGGATCCGCTTCTCGTCGCCGCCGTACTGCTTCTCGATCGCGGCGAGCACGTAGTGCATCGGCTCGCCGACGTAGTTCCAGTACGTGACGCCGTAGCGCAGGACGTCGGGGACGAACTTGCTGGCGCTGAAGCGTTCGTTCACGCCGACGCTGCCGCCGACCCAGAACGCCGGCATCAGCCCGACGAAGATCGAGTTCGAGTGGAAGAGCGGCATGCAGGTGTAGCCGACGTCGTCGGGGCCGAGCTCGAGCTGCGTCGAGACGCCGAGACCGGTCGCGAGGAGCTTCAGGTGATTGTTGTTGATGCCCTTCGGCAGGCCGGTCGTTCCCGACGTGTAGATCACCATGAGATTCGTCGTGCCCTCGACGTCGACGGCCGGGGCGTCGAGCGTCGCGCCCTCGGGCGCGACCTCCGCCGCGACGGCGGCGGTGAAGTCGGCGCCCGGCGGAACGGCGCCGCCGAGCGTGCGCAGCACGAGGATGTTTTCGGCCGCCACCGTCGTGAGCGATCCGCGGATGCGTTCGAGCTCCGGGAGGAAGCGCTCGTCGACGACGAGAACCCGCGCGCGGGAGTGGTTGAGGACACCGGCGAGCGTGTCGCCGCGGAGGCCCGTGTTGACGCCGAAGAGCGTCAGGCCGCCGTACGCGCAGCCGCCGAGGAGCGCCACCAGCTCGAGATGGTTCTCGAGCAGCATCGCGACGTGTCCGGGGTGCGCATCGTCGACCGCGCCGAGTCGCCGGCACAGGAAGTGTGCCGTGCGCACGGACTCGTCGCGGAATCGGCGGTACGTCCACGCGCGGTCCCCGTGGCGCAGAAAGACCCTGTGCTCGGTCTCGGGATGGTCGGCGCGGGCCTCGATCTGCGCGCGCACGGTCAGCGGTGCGTTGAAGCTCGGACGGGGAGTGCTCACGCGGTCCTCCTTGACGGGGCGGGAAGTCCCCACTCTTTACTGCGAGAGTCCGGGCGATGGCCAGACCCGCGCATCGTCCAACATTCGATCATTCGACCGACAAGCTCGGCGCCCGGTACACGAGCGGACGGTCGGACGCGTGGTGGCCATGTGGACCGATGAACGCGTCGAACTGCTTCCATAGGTCCGCCATTGCCGGGTCGCCGAGGAAGTTGTGCAGCGCGGTCTCGTCGCGGAACGCGAACCCTCGCGAACCAGTCCTCGAACGCGGCGAGCTGGTCGGGCAAGACGTCGTCGCGCTGCGCGAAAAAGCGGCGGCCGGACGCGGCATCCGGTCGCGGGCGATCGCGGAGGTCGACGGTCGACATGACGACCGCGGCACTCGGCGCCGTCCCACCGGCGTGACAACTCGCCGACGCGGCCGGCTCACGTCGTGGCGATCATGCCTCCGGATCTCCCGTCGTCTCCTCGACCGCAGACCGAAGGAATTTCTCCGGTACGGCCCACGCTACGAAGCCGGGGAGCACGCCGAGAGTCGCGGCGAGGCAAACGACGATGCTCACGATCACCAACCCCCCGAGGCGCGCGTTGGGAGGTACGCGCGACAGGCAGAGCACTCCGAATGCGGCGCCGACTGCCAGGCCGTCCATCAGGATCGCCGGTGCCGTGACGGCGATCGCTTCGACGAAGGCATCCTCGACCGCACGTCCTCCGCGGAGCATGCGCCGGGCCGCTTCCAGAAGATGGATGGCGTAGTCGTCCCCGATGCAGAGCACGGTCGCGGCGAACATCGAGGTTGCGACGCCGAGCGGCATCCCGGTCCAACCCATGGCGGCAAAGACGCCGAGGACGCCGAGCGCCGCTGGAAGGACGCTCAACAGTCCCCAGGCGAGCGAGCGGAAGAGCAAACAGGTGAGCGCCCCGATCCCGACGAGCGAAAGCAGTACCGACGACACTTGCGTACCGACGATCGCTTCGATCATGGTTTGGCTCGCTGCGACGTCGCCGGCGAAGTGCACGCCGATGCCGTAGGGTGCGAGATTCTGGTGTTCGTACTCGCGCACCGCCGTCATGAGGCGCGCGGTGTCGGCGAAGTTGGCGTGCTTGAGGAAGACCGTGATGAGCGCCTGACGGAAGGTCGGATCGAAGATCTGGCGCAGCCGCTTGTCGCTGCGGACGAGTCGATAGTACGCGACCACCTGCGCCACTCCGTCCGGGTCGTCGGGCATGCGCCGTTCGCCTTCGCGGCGGGCGCGCAACATATAGTGCATGGTCGCCAGGTGTTCGTACGGTCCGAGCACGCGCCCGACGCCCACCGCCCGCTGCTCGGCGAGGAATCGCTCGAAGGCCCCGATGCGCTCGAGCAGACGCGGGTACAGCAATCGACCGTCGGCGTTGATCGAGTAGCGCAGCAGCGGCACGCGTACGCCGAGCGAGCGGCGAAGCGACGGCCCGCGGGTGATGAGCAGCCGGACGCGCGTGTTGCCGGCGATCGACTCGGCGTGCACGATACGCGCTTGCACCGGCGGCGGACGACGACCGTCGCCCGCGTCCTTCCACACCGGAGTGAGCGTCAGTTTGTGGTAGTCGAGGAGCGCCGCGGGCTCGACAACGCGCCCGGGCAGCACGATGGTCGAGGCGTCGATGGCATCGGAGCGGACGTCGCCGCTCGCCTCGACGACCTGGCCGTCCAGCCCGATGCGCAGGATGTGCGTGCCTCCGAACAGGCGGTCGACCTCGGTGGTGGCGCGACGAAACTCGCTGTCCTCCGCGAACCCTTCGATCCAGCTGTCCTGCACCTGGACCCGGAGAACGCCGAACGGTGCCGCGACGAGTAGAAGCGCGACGGCCGCCAAGATCGGGGCACGGCGGCGTAGGACCCAGCGCCCGAACCTCTCCAGGCGCCAGGCCGTCGAGTGGGCGGTCGCAGAAGGGGACATGGCGGTATGCCGCAGCCGTCCGGCGGGAATCAGCGCCAGGGCCGCCGGCATCACCGTCAGCGACCACAGCGCCGAGAAGACGACCCCGATCGCCATGAAGAGCCCGAACACGCTGACCGGCACGATCGACGACGCCGTGAACGAGAGAAATCCCACCGCCGTGGTGAGCGACGCCTTGGTCACGGGCGCCGCCATCTCGTCCATCGTCTCCACCACTGCCTCGGGCTGCGGCTCGGTCGCACCTGGGCGTAGCCTCGGAAGCAGGTGGGTGAAGATGTGCAGATCGTCGGTGACCCCGATCATGGTGAGAATCACCGGGAGCACCGCCACCGTGAGGTAGACGGGTACCCTGAACCATCCCATCAACGAGAACGTGAAGATCAACGACGCGCCCACTTCCGCCATCGGCAGCAGCACCAAGAGCCAGCTGCGAAAGCTCACGTAGAAGACGAGCACGAGCACGAGGCCGCTGATCGGAATCAGCGTCGTGAGATCCGCGAGCAGGTGCTCGCCGAGCTGCGATTCGGCGATCGGTGCCCCCACCACGAGGACTCGATCGCCGGATTCGTCGTCCGTCTTCACCGCGTCACGAATGCGGTGATACTGCGCCCCGCGTTCGAAATCCCGGCCGACATCGACGACGATCGCCGCGGCCGACGTGACGGAATCCGACGAGATCAGCGTCCCAGTGTAGACTCCCGCATCCGTGAGGTCCCGGCGCAGCTCGTCGAGCTCCGCGTCCGTCGTAGGAAGCGGATCCAACCATGGCCGGAACGTGAGCGTGCCGGGGTAGGTCCGGTCGCTGCTCTCGGTAGCCAAGCTGTCGATCCGTTCCGGTCCGAGCCCCGGCAGGCGCCCGAGCTTCTCGCTGATCTCCGCGATCCGCCGCAGCGTCCGCGGGTTGTAGATCCCGCGTGGATCGCTCGTCTCGACGACCACGACGATCGCGTCGGCGACGCCGAAGCGCTCGCGGATCCTGCGATCGGTCTCGATCTCCGGCGCGTCATGCGGGATCAGCGCGAGACCGTCCGTGCGGATCGTGACCCTGGCGAGCCCCGGCGCGAGGAGAGCAACGAGCACCGCGGCAGCGACGAGAACTCGACGCGGCGATCTCACCGCTACGTGGCTCAGCCAGATCCAGGGGTTACCGTTCATAGGTCGCTCGGCTGCGCCCCTCTACACCGGGTTGGCGTCTGCAAAGAAGCCCTGACGCTTGATGTCAGGGAGCACCACGCCATACGGGAATGTTGCGCCAATTTGGTGCATCCGATTCTCTAAATCGACATTGAAGCGCATTCGTATCATATGTCCCCACAGAATTTCCTTGACAGCATTTGGCTAGCGTGGACAAGGTCGATGCGCCCCACTGGACTCGGTGCAGCTGGCAGCGTCAAGGAGGATTCGATGTCGCGCTCGCGCTTGCTCGCCATCAGTGCTGCCGCGCTCATCGCGGCGTTCGCCTTCGGGGCCGTCGCCCACGCGCAATCGGATCCGGTCAAGTGTCAGCGCGGCGTGCTCAAGGCGGTTTCGAAATTCTTCAAGGCCAAGACCAAGGCCCTGGGAAAATGCGAGGACGGCAAGACCAAGGGGACGCACACCGATCCGTGTCCTTTCCCCACACCCTTCCCCACTCCCCTGCCCATGGGAGGAAGTCCCGGTCGCAAGGCCACCGATGCCATCGCCAAGGCCTCTCTGAAGTTGAGGGCGACCATCGACAAGCGCTGCGGCGGCTCTGACCACGTCTGCGGCACCGGCGACGACAATCTGAACATTCCTCTCCTGTTCGGTCAGGGCGGGGATCTCCTCACCGTGTGCCCGAACTTCGAGAACGGCGCCTGCGACAACGCGATCAATCACTGCGGCGACCTTGCGACGTGTCTCGAGTGCATCAGCGAAGCGGCGATCGACCAGTGGATCACCTTTCTCTATTCCCACTTCGACGCTTCGAAATTCGGTGCGGTCGACGTCGCCGGCGCCCAGGCCAACAAGTGTCAGGTCGGGATCGGCAAAGAGGTCGCCAAGTACGGTCTCCTCAAGGAGAAGGCGCTCAAGAAGTGCTGGGACAAACGGCTCCAAGGCGTCCACTCGGACGCGTGTCCGAATCCCATGGCGTCGCCGGGCATGGTGTCGCGCGCCGCGGCCGACGCGATCGCCAAGGCCGAAGGGAAGAAGATCACCAAGATCTGCCGCGCCTGTGGCGGCGACAACCTGTGTGACAATACGGTCGACGTCGTCAACCCCGGCACGCCCACGATCGCTGGGACGAACAACGGCTCCGACATTCCCTTGGCGGATATCTTCACGGCGCCGGTGCCCTGTCCGGACCTCATCGTGCCGCCCGCCCCGAGCCGGTCGCCTCTCCCCTGCGCCCGCTCGCTCACGACGCTCGCGGATCTCGTCTTCTGCGAGGACTGCGTGGCCGAGTTCAAGGTGGATTGTGTCGACGCGACGAGAGTCGTCCGCATCCCTCCTGCCGCCGTGCCGTCCGAGTGCAACCCCGCGCCGACGCCGATGCCGACGCCCGCTCTCCCAGTGTGCGGGCCGAGCAGTTTTCCGCCCGCGGGTGACGACGTGTTCGACAGCCTCGCCGTCGTCGCGGTGCGGATACCTTTACCCGCGGGCACGTTCCCGGCACCCACGCCCACGCCCGTGACGCTCATTCTTCGCGGTCCCGCCGTCATCCACCGTTTGGCACCCGTGGATCCCGGCGACGGACATCGGGAGATCGCGACGACCTTCGGCCCCATCTCGCTCAAGGGGTCGAGTGGGATCGGGCCGGTGACGCTCACCGAGAGCAAGGACCCGATGCGGGTTTCCGGGGGCACGATCAAGGCGCAGACGTCGAATGCGCCGCTCGTCGACTTCCCTGCCGACAGCTTCTTCGACATCTTCTTCGTGCTCCACACCGCTCTCCCGCCACCCCTGGATCAGATCCACAACGACGATCCGATCCGCATGCGGCAGGTGATCCGGTGCACGCCTCCCTACGGGAGCATCTACGTGCCCGCCTATACGATCGAGATCCCGCTCTTCGACAAGCAGGACAATTTCGTTGCGAGCCTCACCCACGCGCAACATCGCGTGTCGTCGCCCCTCTGCGGCAACGGGATCGTGGAGCCACCGGGAGAGGAGTGCGACGACGGCAATCTCACCGACGGCGACGGCTGCGAGGCGGGTTGCACGCTGCCCTTCTGCGGCAACGGTATCGTCGACGGCAGCGAGGCGTGCGACGACGGCAACCCGACGTCCAACGACGGCTGCGAGCCGGACTGCACGCTCACACCGCCGCCCGCGTGCAGCAGCTTCCCGCCGGCCGGCAACGACAGCTTCGACAGCCTCGCGGTCGTCTCGATGGCGATTCCGGCCTTGTCCGTGGACGACAGCATTTTCCTGCGCGGGCCGACCACGATCCATCGCGACGGCCCCTTCGATGCCGGTGACGGCCGGCGGCAGATCGCCACCGAGATGACCGCCATGTCGCTCACCGGCAGCACCGCCATCTTGGGCCACGTCAAGATCATAGAAAGCCCGTCGCTGGCGTCGACCGGACAGATCAAGGCGCAGACCATCAGCGGCGACTTCCCGGCCGACAGCTTCTTCGACCTGTTCTTCGAGATCGATACGCAGTTCCCGCCGCCGTACGACAAGCTGCACAACGCCGTACCGATCCATCTTCAGCAGGTCATCAAGTGCGTGCCCCCGCTCGGGTCGATCTACGTGCCCGCCTACGCACTCTCGACCCCGCTGCTGGACGTCACCAACACTCCCGTTGGGACGCTCACGCACGCGCAGCATCGGGTACCGGCGGGGCCCCTCTGCGGCAACGGGGTCGTGAATCCCGGAGAGAGCTGCGACGACGGAAACAGGCTCGACTGCGACGGCTGCGACAGCAATTGCACGACTGGATGCGGGAACGGCATCGCCTGCGCTCCCGAGGAATGCGATGACGGCAACGCGATACCGGGCGACGGCTGTGAGTCCAATTGCACGGTGACGGTGCCGCCGTGCAGCGGCGAGACGTGCGGCAACTTCACGGGCACGTGCAACCCGAGCTTTCCCGGGGAGTGCTTCTGTTTCACCGTCGCGGAAGGCGGCGGCAATTGTGCCGACGACTTCCAGTGCAGCACTGCGCAGAGCTGTCCAGGGGGCACGTCCACCTGTCCTCCCGGCACGACGTGCTACGTGAGCACGTGCTGCGGCGGGCCGACGTGCGGCCCGAATACCTGCACCGGCGTGCTGCGGGGCGTCGGTGGAGGCGGGCCGACGGCCGCCGGAAACTAGATCAGCCAGCTGAAAGGAACTCGAATGAGCGCCCGCCGGATGACAGCGATTCTGATTGCATCTGTGGTGCTGGCGATGCCAGCGTTGGCACGTGCGCAGGTGTGCGGATCGACTTTTCCGCAGTGTGACGGCACATGTCCGCCGTCCGCGCCGGTCTGCGTCGACACCGGCGCCGGCTGCGCGTGTGTCGTCGACGTTCCCGCGCTCTCTGGGTGGGGCGTCAGCGGGATGGCCGTGGTGTTGATCGGGGCGTTCTGGCTAGGCAGACGGCGCAGATCGCCGCTCGTCTGAGCCCGCGCCCCGCGATCGGAATCGCCCGGAACCTCGAACATGGCGTGCAATCACGGTGAGCCCATGACGTGGCGGTCCGCTGCGACACGCGTGGGGGTTGCGTGGATCACTGAGTCGGCACGGGATTGCCGGCACGATTGAAATTCAGGCCGGGGTACACGGCCAATCCCAGTAGCAGCGGCAAGACGAACAGCGCTGCCATGGAGAGCGCGCTGCCGAGGGTGTCGACGACGCCGATCTCCAGCCCCCAGAGTCGGCCGCCAGCCTCGATCTGCTCCGCGATCGACCGCCAGTACCAGGCGAGCGCGCTGCAGGCGACCGCGAGCGCGTAGACTCCGGTCTGCATCACGGTCGCGCGGAGGGCGAGGCGCACTCGCCGTCCAACGGAAAGCAGTGGCGCGATCGCGATCCACGACCACAGGGCGAGGACGCCGTACGCCCGAGGTCGCTGCTCCGGATCGTCGAAGAAATCGCGCAGCGCGTCGTCGCGCTCCACGTCCAACAGTCGCCCGTCTGCGGCTTGCACGACCTGGTGGGCCGGCGCAGCCAGCGTGGTGAGGAAGGCCGCGCCGCCGAGGACCGCACGCGCGTATGCGTCCGCGCAGAGCGACTGGAAGGGAAGGACGCCGGCGAGAAACACGAGCGCGGCCATGGCGCAGCGGCGTAGCGAGGCGCGCGACACTAGTCGGCGGGTGTCGGCTCGAGGCCGGACCACGCCACCCAGTAGGCAAGCCCGGCGAGGATCAGCAGGCCCTGCCACACGAACGTATGGAGCGTCTCGAAGGCGCGCGGAGCGTGCTCGAGCGCCAAGGAGAGACTCGCCACGCGCACCACGTTCAGTACGAAGACGAACGGGACGAGGAGCGCGATTCCCCACAGCCGTCGCCGAAACGGCATCGGATAGGCGATCATCGCCGCGGCCAAGAGACCGAGGAGCTCGAACCCCGAGCACTCTTCCGCCACCCGCAACGTGCCGTGAGGGCTGGAGAGGACGTTGCCGACTACGTTCATGCCGGGTTCGGTGGATCGGAGCGCTCCGCAGGCGACGACCGCCGTCCAACGACCCGCCGCCTCGGCTGTCGCGCGCTCGAGTCCTGTGGCACGGAACGTGGCCAGTACCGCTACGGCAGCGAGAAACGTCGCCGCGAAGGTCAACGTCGGACGCTGACGCGCGGCCCACACGGGCAGGCGCCGCTCCGTCGGTATACGGCCTCGCCTTCGGCGGCGCGACGGCCTCTGCGATCCGCCTCTCATGTCATGCGACGTCGAGCGGCGTTGTAGTCCTCTCCGGCGCGCATCGTCAATCGGAAACCCTTCGTAGACGCGGGATCGGCGACCGTCGACGGCTTCCTCGTGCAGCTCCTCGCGAAACGCCTGCGTCAGTCGGCGAAATCCTGCGCCCACCAGCGCTTGCCGTCGGCGTCGACGACCGCCGCTCTCCTCTAGAGAGACGGGGTGGGCGAGACCCGCGTCGACCTGCGCGTCCTCGTCGATGCTCTCGACGTGCGACCACCCCCCCGCGATGCTCAGGCGAGCGTCAGGAGTTCGTGCGCCGCGACCATGCGCTCCTGGATCGGAATCCCGACCGGACACGACCCCAGGCATGGGGCGGGACAGCCGGCGCACACCGCGGCGTTCTTCGCGAGCGCGCCGTAGAGGCGCATCGCCTCTTTCTCCCAGCCGTAGTCCTCGAAGTACATGCGGTGGCGCAGCACGTCGTGGATCGGCAGCGCCTCCGGGCAGTGCCCGAGGCACTCGCCGCAGTGCGGGCCGCAGTACGTGCCGAGGATCTGGCGGTCGTATTCGTCCAGCACCGCGACGTCCGTCGCCGTGACCGCGCGCCCCGACGCGTAGAGGTACTCGTCGACGTGCTGGAGCTCGAAGAACGAGACGACGACGCACGAGACCTTGGAATTGGAGAGCACCCACTTGAACGCCGCTTGCGCGTAGCTGTCCGCCTCGTCGCGAAACTCGGCGAGCCCGCGGTGCTTCGCGCCTTTGAGCGTCTTCATCGCGACGACGCCCATGTCGCGCTCGTCGTGCGCGCGCTCGATGATGCCGGCGAGCGGCGCCCAGATGCCGTGGTGATAGGCGAGCATCATCACGTCGAAGCGGTCCGAGGCGATCGCGGCATCGGCGACGGCGACGAGGTTCGGCGTGTGCGTGGAGACGCCGAGGAAGCGCGCCTTGCCTTGCGCCTTCAGGCGGTCGAACGCCTCGTGCACGTTCGGGTCGAGGAGGCGCTCGATCTCGTCGCAGGAGTGGATGTGCACGAGGTCGACGTGGTCGGTCCCGAGGCG
>JBGPOW010000062.1:0-20397 GCA_041488235.1 Binatia bacterium | reverse complement strand
GTACACTGAGAGCGGGATCGAAGCGATGAGCGCGCCGATGATCGGCATCACCCACCAGAAGTAGTCGGGGTTCAGCCAGAAGAGGCTTCCCCCCCAGACGCACGCGACGACGGTGTCGACGCCGTGATGCCGCGCCGCCTCACGCCAATCGGTCTCCGTATCCTCGCGCCCCTGTGAGCGCCACGCGACCGTGCGCCCCAGAAGGTTCAACAGCACGAAGCGGCTGTGGAACACCATCCGGATCGGCGCCAGTAGGCTCGAGATGAGGATCTCGACGAGCACGCTGAGCGAGAGCTTGCCGACGCCGCCGTACAGCCGCGCCTCGCCGCGCTTGAGCAGGATGAGCACGACGCTCAGGAGCTTCGGGAGGAAGAGAATCGTACCCGTCACGGCGAGGAGCGCGCGTGCCCAGTTCGGCCGCCAGATCGGCCATTCCGGGAAGAGGCTCGCCCCCGAGGGGAAGTAGTTCGGCTCGTGCAGCACGTTCTGGATCGCTTCCGCCGTGCTCAGCGTCAAGAACGTGAACCACAGCAACGCCGAGACGTAGGAGAGCACGCCGTTCAAGAAGAGCGCGCGATGCGCGCCGAACAGGCCCTCGGTGAAGAGGAGACGTAGGTGCTGGAGGTTACCCTGGCACCAACGCCGGTCACGCTTCATCTCCTCGAGCAGCGTCGACGGCACCTCCTCGTAACTGCCGCCGAGGTCGTACGCGAGCCAGAGCGTCCACCCGGCGCGCCCCATGAGCGCGGCCTCGACGAAGTCGTGGCTCAGGATCTCGCCGCCGAGGGGCGGCTTGCCCGGGAGACGCGGCAGCGCGCAATGCGCCATGAACGGCGCGACGCGGATGATCGCGTTGTGTCCCCAGTACTGGCCGTCGCCGAGCTGCCAGTAATGGAGACCGGTCGCGAACATCGGGCCGTAGACCCGACTCCCGAACTGCTGCACGCGCGCGAAGAGCGAGCGCCGGTTCACCGCTGCCGGCGCGGTCTGGATCATGCCGACGTCCGGACGCCGCTGCATCATCCGCACCAGCCGCAGCAGCGTCTCGCCGGCCATGACGCTGTCGGCGTCGAGCATCACCATGTAGCGATAGTTCCATCCCCAGCGCCGGCAGAAGTCGGCGACGTTGCCGCTCTTGCGTCGCAAGCGCACGCGCCGGCGGCGGTAGAAGATGCGGCCGAAGCCGCCGACCTCGCGACACCAGCGGAACCACGCCGCCTGCTCGCGCATCGCGACGTCGGGATCCGCGGTGTCGCTGAGGACGAAGAAATGGAAATGCCGCAGGCCGCCGGCGCGCGCCAGCGAGTCGTACGTCGCGCGCAGCCCCGCGAACACGCGCTCGACGGGCTCGGTGGCGATCGGCATCACGATCGCGGTGCGCGCAGCGTCCTCGATCGGCCGATCGTCGTCGCCTTCGAGGTTACTGATGGCGAAACGATCGCGGCCGCGCACGAGCAGGATGAATCCGAGGAGCGCCGTCCAGAAGCCGATCGAGATCCAGCTGAAGAGCGCGCCGAAGAAGACGACGATCGCGAACTCGAGCCACGTGCCGCCTTGGCGCGGTAGGACGTTCACCATGAAACCGCTGGCGACGATACTGGGGAGGAACACGAGGAACCCGAGGAGCGCGCGACGGCGCGCGGCGACCCGCGTCCACGCGAGGAGACGCCGCCGCTTGTGCAGCTCGCTGCGGTCGGGTGTCCCCGGACCGTCCGGCCGTTTGCCGCGTACGCGCAACCACAGCCGGCGAAAGACGCGGCGCTCGATCGGGTCCGGGACCATGCGGCCGCGGCAGAGCGGCGGCGCGGAGCGAAAGCGCGGCGGTGCCGAGTCGGTCGGGCGGGGCGGCGCCGCGTCGTCCGCGACTGGGGTGCGGCCGTCGCCGCTGCCGTCGGCGCCGCGTGCGCGAGCGAAGCGCGATAACAGCGCGGCGTCGAGGCGCCATGCGACGAAAGGGTCGAGGCTCGCGTCCCACGGACGTGGAGTCGCGGGATATGCGTCGGTCAAGAGCGCGCGCAGCGTCGCCAGCGTGTCGGCGATGGCGTCTCTACCCGCCCGGTCGGCGGCGAGGATCAGCGCCGCACGTGCCAGCCGTCCGCGCTCGGGCTCCGGCACCGCGAGCGCGGCGAGGTACGCGACCGCCCGTGCATGCGCCTCGTTCCAGGGCTGTACCAGGCGCTCGGCCGAGATCGTGATCCGGGCCGTCGACTCCGCGTCCGCCACGACGGATTCGCGGACCGTCGCGTCGTGCTTCGCCGGGGCCGCCTCGGGTCCGCGTGCCGCGACGTCGGGAGACGCGCGTACCGTCGCCTCCGATGCGGCCGCCTCCGTCGCCGCATGCGCCCCGAGGGACTGGCGTATCGACTCGCTCATGCGGCGCGGTCCATCATGGCGTCATCGCGTACGACCACGTCTCGGTGAGGGTGTCGCCGCCCTTGTCGAGGAACGCGCGCAGCTCGAGCGGATCGCGCGTCTTCGGCTGGATTTGGAAGCTCAACCGCCATCCGCCGGTCACCTCGTTCTTCACGACGTGCTGATCGAGGATCGTCGCCGCCTCCTCGCCGTTCAGCACCGTCACCACGCCGCGCAGGACCTCGTGCGCCGGGATCGCCTCGAGCTTACCGCCGGCGAAGTCGATCACGAAACGGTTGACGTTCTCCATCCGCCCATAGTCGCGCCGCGTGGCGACGACTTTGCCGCCGGGCGGGCGCTTCGGATCGTCGCCGTACCACGAGACCGCGTAGTCGAAGGCGAAGCGATCGCCGCCCTTGGCCTGCGTTTTCGGCACCCAGTACGTCACGATGTTGTCGTTCACGTCGGACGTCGTCGGGATCTCGACGAGCTCGACCGCGCCGTCGCCGAAGCCGCGCCGCGGCGCGACCCACACGCTCGGGCGCAGATCGGGGCGGGTTTCGAGGTCCTCGTAATTGCGGAAATCGCGATCGCGTTGGATGAGGCCGAAGCCCTTGGGATTCAGCGCCTGGAACGTGTTCACGCCGAGCGTCTTCGGATTGTCGAGCGGCCGCCACAGCCATTCGCCGCTCTCGAAGTTCACGAGCAGCCCGTCGGAGTCGTGCACCTCGGGGCGGAAGTCGGGAAACGTCCGGATGGTGTTCTCGCCGAAGTAGAACATGCTCGTGAGCGGCGCGATGCCGAGCTTCTCGACCGGCTTGCGCAGAAAGAGCCGGCTCTCGACGGCGACGACGGTCTGCTCGCCCGGCGTCACGACGAAGCGATACGCGCCGGCGACGCTCGGACTGTCGAGAAGCGCGAAAATGACCAGCTGCTTCGCGCCCGCCGCAGGGGTGACGAGCCAGAACTCGCGGAAGTACGGGAATTCCTCGCCCTTCGGCAGCGCCGTGTCGATGGCGAGCGCGCGCGCCGAAAGGCCGTACTGCTGGTGCGCGCCGACGGCGCGGAAGTAGCTCGCGCCGAGGAAGACGATCACCTCGTCGAGGCGATTCGGCGTCTTGATCGGGTAGTGGACGCGGAAGCCGGCGTACCCGAGCTCTTGCGGAATTTTGCTCGCGAAGTCGTTCTTTCCGTAATCGAACTTACTCGGCGAGAACGGCAGCGGGTGCACGCCCCGCTGGTCGACGACGTTCATCGCCACCACCCGGTCGTAGAAGAGTCCGGGATGGAAGAACTGGACGCGAAACGGCGAACCACGATCCGCCCAGAGCGCCTGCGCCGGACGGTAGCGGATGTCGCGCCACTGGTCGTAGGTGATCTTCAGGAGCCAGTCGGGCACCGTCCCTTTGGTGTCCTGAAACGACTCCTTGGCGAGCTTCTCGGCGCGCGCGGCGACGTCGTCGAGCCCGAACGTGAACGCGTGTGCGACGGGTGACGCGACCAGGGTCGCGAGCACGAGCGTCGCGAGCGCGATCGTCGCGGCGCAGGCGAGCTGGCGCCGCGCGCCCGTGTCTCCCCGGAGCATGGCGCGTACTTTGGCAGCCGATCGCATGGGGTCAAGTGCTTATGCCCCCGGTCGGCTCGACTCCGGGGTCTCGTCGGTGGAATGAGCCAGCTGTCGCGGCCGACGTCGGATGTCACCAAACGCCGGTCGTGAGTTTTCAAACGCCGGGTGACACATTCCAGCTTGGAGGCGGTCTGACCACCCAGATGGTATCACGCTCGCCATCGCCGAAGCTGACGCGCGACGAAGGTTTCGTGCTTGCGACCCAAGCGGAGAGGAGCGCGTCGAGCCGGTCGTGGCGACTGCCGAAGCAAACGGAAGACAACTGCGTCGCATCCACTTCGCCGCCGCTGCGAAGAATTTCCACCTGACGAGCAAATCCCTGCGCAGTGGACTTGTGCGGAACGAGTGGATCGAAGGTTCGTACGATTGCGCTGGGGAACACCTCGCCCGAGGAGGCCGAAGATCCGCTATCGAGCGCAGCGCGATTCGAAACGCTCTTTCTGGAATGCGTATGCGGGGGAAGAAAACGGCCAAAACTTGGGCGGTACTTTACCGGGTAGGAGCGGGTCCGAGCCTCGTCTCAATCGCGATGATACGCTCACGGACGTCGAGCGCTAGCGTCAGTTTGTCGTCCAGGCGTCGGATCTCGGTGCTCAGCGTCTCATCGACGCGACGAACTTCTGTAGTCAAATTGTCATCGAGGCGCCGAATCTCCGTACTCAGCTTTTCGTCCACGCGCCGGATCTCGGTGCCGAGAGCTGTGTGACCCGCCTGCATTTCGGCTCTGACCGCGCCGACATCGGCCCGCACTGCCCCGATTTCAGCTCGCACGGCTCCGATCTCACCCTTCAGAGACTCGATCTGCGGCGCGATCAGGTCCTGCATCGCCTGCTTGACGGCTTGATAGATGTTCGCGGCCACGATGTAGTCGTATCAACGGTTGCGCAACACCGGCAACCGCTACTCGGATGGGCGCCCTGGAGGTTAGCTTATCCGATCGTGACACCAGTGTTGCTGTGCTCAGCGCATGCTGTAGCGGATCGGGAGAGACTTCAAGCCGCTCACGAAGTTCGACCGGACGACCGCCGGGGTGCCGGCGAGCTCGATCGCTTCGACGCGGCGGAGGAGCTCGCCGTAGACGGTCTCGATCTCCATTTTGGCGAGCACGCGGCCGAGGCAGAGGTGGGCGCCGAAGCCGAAGGCGAGGTGGGGGTTGGGATCGCGATCGACGCGGAAGCGGAACGGTTCAGCGAAGACCTCCTCGTCGCGGTTCCCTGAGGCGTAGCACAGCATGAGGCACTCGCCGGCGCGGATCGTCTTCTCGCGGACGACGGCGTCGTCGGTCGCGGTGCGCAGGAAGTGCTTCACCGGCGTCGTCCAGCGGATCATTTCGTCGGCGGCTTTGGCGAGCACCGCAGGGTCGGCGCGCAGGCGCGCCATCTCGTCGGGATTCTGCAGCAGCGCGAGGAGCCCGCCGGCGATCGAGGAGCTCGTCGTGTCGTGGCCGGCGGTGGCGACGATCACGTAGTACGAGTTGCGTTCGAACTCCGGGATCGGCTTGCCGTCGATCTGCGCGTTCGCGATCACGCTCGCGAGGTCGTCGCGCGGCGCGCGGCGGCGGTCCTGGGTCAAGCGATCGAAGTAGTCGTTGAACTCGACGAGCGTCTGCATGAGCTCCGCTTCCGTTCCGCCGCGGCGCATTTCGGGATCATCGGGGCCGAAGAGCTCTTGCGTCAGCTTCAGCATGAGCGGCTCGTCCTCGGGCGGGACGCCGAGAAGCGACATGATGACGCGCAGCGGGTACCAGGCGGCGACGTCGCGCACGAAATCGCAGCTGCCGTCGTGCTGCGCCATGCGGTCGACGAGCTCCACGGCGAGGCGGCCGAGCTCCGGCTCGAGACGGCGTAAGCTCGACTTCAGGAACCACGGGTGAGTCATCGCGCGGTAGACGCGATGGTCGGGATCGTCCATCTGCACCAGCGAGCGCACCGGGTTGGCGCTGCCGCCGGTCAGCTTGCGCGCGTACTCCTCGGCGGCGAGGGTCTGCAGGACCGCGCGCGGCTCGTTCACGAAGCGGTGGTGTTGGCGCTCGATGTCGATGATGTCGGCGTGCTTCGTGACCGCCCAGAAGGGCGGGTAGCCCTCCGGCTCGAGCCAGACGACGGGCGCGTCGTGGCGCATCGTCGTGAAGAGGGCGTGCAGGCGCCCCACGTCGGTGTACGTGCCTGGGTAAGCAATCGCGGCGAAATCGGAGACGGAGCTCACGGCTGGGTCGGTGAATGTTGGTTCGTGCGGCGATGGTGGATCGCGGTGTGGATACCGATCGGCGCCGCACGTCGGCGCATGCGCGCAGACGTGCGGCGCCGGTTCGTCATGCGGCGCAGCCCATGACCGCTTTCAGCTCGAGGAACTCCTCGAAGCCGTGCTCGCCCCACTCGCGGCCGTTTCCCGACTGCTTGTAGCCGCCGAAGGGCGCGGAGAAGTCGGGCCCGGCGCCGTTCAAGTGCACGTTGCCGGTGCGGAGGCGCGAGGCGACGCGCAGTGCGTGATCTTGATCGCTCGACGAGACGTAGCCCGAGAGGCCGTACGGCGTGTCGTTGGCGATGCGGATCGCCTCCTCCTCGTTCTCATAGGGCAGGATCGCGAGGACGGGGCCGAAGATCTCCTCGCGCGCGATCGTCATGTCGTTGCGGACGTTCGCGAAGACCGTCGGGCGCACGTAGTAGCCGCGCTTGATGCCGTCCGGCCGGCCCGGACCGCCGGTCACCAGCTCGGCGCCTTCTTTGATCCCGGCCTCGATGAGACGTTGAATCTTGTCGAATTGCATTTGGCTCACGACCGGACCGATGGTCGTGCCGTCGGTGCGCGGGTCGCCGACCGTCGTCGCCTCGGCGGCGGCCTTGGCGATGGTCGCCGCCTCGGCGAGGCGGCTCCGCGGCACCAGCATGCGCGTCGGCGCGTTGCACGATTGGCCGCTGTTCATGAAACAGCTCCGCACGCCGCCCTCGACCGCGCGCTTCAAGTCGGCGTCGTCGAGGATGATGTTCGCCGATTTGCCGCCGAGCTCCTGGGTTACGCGCTTCACGCTGTCGGCGGCGTTCTTCGCGACTTGCACGCCGGCGCGCGTCGAGCCGGTGAAGGACACCATGTCGATCCCCGGGTGCGCGGCGATTGCCGCGCCGACGGTCGGACCGTCGCCGTTCACCAGGTTGAAGACGCCGGCCGGGACGCCGGCCTCGTGGAGGATCTCGGCGACGACGATGGCCGAGAGCGGCGCGATCTCGCTCGGCTTCAAGACGATCGTGCAGCCGGCGGCGAGCGCCGGGGCCGTCTTGCACATGATCTGGTTCACCGGCCAGTTCCACGGCGTGATGAAACCGCAGACGCCGACCGGTTCCTTGATGATGCGCGTCGTGCCCTTGTTCTCCACGAACGGGTACGCGCGCAGCACCTCGAGCGTCTGCGCGAGGTGGGCGAGACCCGAAGGCGCCTGCGCCGCGTTCGCGAGCCACATCGGCGCGCCCATCTCGTGCGAGATCGCCTCGGCGAGGTCGCCGAGACGCGCTTGGTACGCCGCCATGATGCGCTCGAGCAACGCGATGCGCTCCTCGCGCGACGTGCGGCCGTAGGTCTCGAAGGCGCGCCGCGCCGCCGCGACGGCGCGGTCG
Source organism: Binatia bacterium (assembly GCA_041488235.1). Lineage (GTDB taxonomy): Bacteria > Desulfobacterota > Binatia > UTPRO1 > UTPRO1 > DP-19. The sequence continues at coordinate 12,810 of JBGPOW010000062.1, read as the reverse complement.
ACGTCGGCGGCGCTGCCGAGGCTGATGCGGCCGATAGGCTCCTCGGTCGCGGGATCGAGGACGTCGAGCGTCTTGGGCGTCGCCGGCGGAACCCAGCGGCCATCGATGTAGAAGTTCAGGCATTCCTTCATGTCGTCTCCTTCGGCGGCGCGTGCGCGCCGCGTGTTGTCGTTCGTCAGCTAGGCGCTGCGTCGCCGTTCTGTTGGGCCTCAGTCCAAGCGCTCGATGATCGTCGCGTTCGCCATGCCGCCGCCCTCGCACATCGTCTGCAGGCCGTAGCGGCCGTCGATGCGCTCGAGGACGTTCAGCAAGGTCGCCATGAGGCGAGCCCCGCTGCAGCCGAGCGGGTGGCCGAGGGCGATCGCGCCGCCGTGCAGGTTCACCTTCTCCAAATCTGCGCCGACCTCGCGCTCCCACGCCAGGATGACCGGCGCGAACGCCTCGTTGATCTCGACGGCGTCGATGTCGGCGAGCGTGAGCTTGCTGCGCTCGAGGATGGCGCGGGTCGCGGGAATCGGGCCGGTCAGCATGATCACCGGATCGACGCCGCCGAGCGCGAAGGCGTGAAAGCGCGCCCGCGGCCGGAGGCCGAGCGCACGCGCGCGCTCCTTCTCCATCACCAGGACGGCGGCGGCGCCATCGGTGATCTGGCTCGAGTTACCGGCGGTGATGACGCCGTCGGGCTTGAACGCCGGCTTCAGCGCGCCGAGCTTCTCGAGCGACGTGTCGGGGCGAATGCCCTCGTCGGTCGCGATCGTCTCGCGCGAGCCATCCTCGCGCCGCACTTCGACGGGGACGATCTCGTTCCTGAACCAGCCGCTCCGCGTCGCCGCCGCGGCCTTCTGATGCGAGCCGGCGGAGAAGGCGTCGAGCGCGGAGCGCGAGAGCTGCCACTTGTCGGCGATGATCTCCGCCGAGATGCCCTGCTGGACGAGGCCGCCGACGCCGTAGAGGTTGGCGTCGACGTAGCGGCGCATCATCGCCGGCCCGAACGGCTGGCCGCCGATGCCGACGCTCGTGCCCATCGGCACCCGGCTCATCGACTCGACGCCGGCGGCGATGACGACGTCGTACGCCCCGGCGATGACTCCCTGCGCGGCGAAGTGCAGCGCCTGCTGGCTCGAGCCGCACTGGCGGTCGACGGTCGTGCCGCAGACCGTCTCCGGGAAGCCGGCGGCGAGGGCGGCATTGCGGCCGACGTTCAGCCCTTGCTCGCCGACTTGGCTGACGCAGCCCATGACGACGTCCTCGACCAGCGCCGGATCGACGCCGGTACGCTCGACGAGCGCCCGCAGCGCCTTGGCGCCGAGGTCGACGGCGTGGACGGGGTAGAGCGATCCGGTCTGCTTGCCGCGTCCGAGCGGCGTCCGGACGGCATCGACGATGACGGCTTCACGCATGGGATTCGTCTCCTTTGAGACTGCACTCTGCTCGAAGCGTCACGCTCGTTCAACCGTGGCCGGCGAGCCGTCACGTGCTACAAAGCGCCCGTGCATACGGCGAGCACCGAGGCGGCGGACGCGGTGCGCTGGGTGCGCATCAGCTACTGGACGGGCGCCGTCACGGACGCGCTCGCCGCGGTGCAGATGCTGGTCCCGTCGCTCTTCGCGTTCGGCAACGGCCTCCAAGGGTTCGCCCCCGGGCGCGACTATCGCTTCGCGATGGGCATGGGCGCGTCGCTGATGCTCGGCTGGACGGTGCTGCTCTTGTGGGCGGACCGACGACCGATCGAGCGCCGCGGCGTCCTCCTCATCACGATCGTGCCGGTGATCGTCGGCCTGGCGCTGAACGAGATGATGGCCGTGCGCGCCGGGTTCCTGCCGGCGTGGTCGCAAGCGCCGGTGTGGCTGCTGCAGGCGCTCCTGACGATGCTGTTCTGGACGAGCTATCGTCGCGCGGCGAGACTTGCCGGGTGACGCCGCCGGATCGCCGCTACGCGGCCGCGAGGGTGAGGCGGAACGCTGCGCCGCCGAGCGCCGATGGTCCGACGGCGAGGTCGCCGCCGTGGACGCGCGCGATCATGCGCGCGATCGGCAGCCCGAGACCGGCGCCGCCGGGCGCGCGTGCCGCGTCGAGCCGCACGAAGCGCTCGAAGATGCGCTCGGCGTCGGCGCCGTCGATGCCGGGTCCGGAGTCCTCGACGGCGACGGCGATCGTGCCGTCGCCGACGCTCGCGACGACGCGAATGCGCGACCCCGCGGCGCTATGGCGCAGGGCGTTCTCCAGGAGATTCGCGACGGCGCGCTCGACGAGCGCCCGATCCGCGTGGAGCGCGAGCGGCGGCGCGGCGAGCGGCCGTTCGGCGTGCAGGGGCGGCGCGGCGAGCGTGATCGTCTTCCCGAGCCGCTCCGCCTCGGGCGCGTAGAAGCTCACGAGCTCTTCGAGCAGCGCCGCGACGTCGATCGTCTCGCGTGCGAGCGGTAGCCGGCCCTCCTCGCCGGCGGCGAGGAGCAGCAGCTGCTCGATCGTCCGCCGCATGTCTTCCGCGCTGGCGCGGATCGCGTCGAGGGCCTCGTCTTTTGCCCGCGCGTCGCGGGTCGTCGCGAGCGCGACCTCGGCGGCGTTCAGCACGCGATTCACGTGCGTGCGCAGCTCGTGCGCGACATCGGCGCTGAAGGCCGCCATCCGCTCGAACGCCGCGTGCATCGGGCGGAGCGCGCGCCGAGCGCCCAAGAGGCCGAGGCCGACGGAGCCACACAGGCCGAGCAGGATGACGGCGACCGCACGGGTCGCGAGCTCGCGGCGCTCGCGTGCGAAGTGCGCGAGCGGCAACGCGGCGGCGACCGTGGCACCGCTCGACAGCTGCCGCTCGTGCACGAGCACGTCGCCGCGCGCGGCGCCGAGGGCGGCGCGCAGCGACGGCTCGCGCCACACGGGTGCGTCCGGCGCCCAAGCGCCGGCGCGCGCGATCACCGCACCGCCCACGTCGGTCACGCGGTACGCGACGCCGCGATGGAGCGCGACCGGCGTTGCCACGCCGTCGGCGGTCGTCGCCGCCGCAACCGCCGTGATCGCATCGTCGAGCAGCGCCGCCTGCTCCTCCAGCGCCTCGCCGAGCGCGTACACGAGCAGACCGCAGAGCAGCAGCGACGTGAAGGCCGCCGTCGCGCCGGCGAGGAGGAGGGCGAGGCGGAGGTCGAGGCGGGCGAGGGCCCGCGGAGGATCAGGCGCCGAGCGCATAGCCGATCCCGCGCACCGTGCGGATCGCGCTCGCCGCGCCGGCGCTCTCGAGTTTGCGGCGGAGGCGCGCGACGTGGACGTCGACGACGTTCGTCCCGGGCTCGAAGCGATATCCCCAGACGGTCGCGAGGAGATCGCGGCGCGTGACCACGTCGCCACGCGCTTCCGCGAGCGCGAGCAGGATGTCGAACTCGACGCGCGTGAGATCGAGATGCCGCCCGTGCGCCAGGACGCGGCGGTGCAGCAGGTCGATGTCGAGGCCGTCGAGACGGAGCGGCTCGACGCGGCGGGTGGGGCGGCGGAGCAGCGCCTGCACGCGTGCCATCAGCTCGGCGAACGCAAACGGCTTCACCAGGTAGTCGTCGGCGCCGCGCTCGAGGCCGTCGACGCGCTCCGGCACGCGATCGCGCGCCGTCAGGATCAGGACCGGCACGTCGTCGCCGCGCGCGCGCAGGTCGGCGAGGACGTCGTAGCCGCTCCCGCCGGGCACCATCACGTCGAGGATCACGGCGTCGAAGCGCGTGCGTGCGACCGCGGCCAGCGCGTCCGCCGCGGTTGCGGCCCACGTGACTTCGAAGCCCGAGCGCGTGAAACCGGCGCGCAGCGCGTCCGCCGTCGGGGGATCGTCCTCCAGGAGAAGGATGTGCACGCAGCGTCCTCGGACACGCATCGTAGCGACCGAGGCCGTGGCAGCGCCAGCGGTGGAAGTGCCGGCGCCAGCAGCGGGGAACATGAAGAGTGCGTCATCTTCCTCGCGGCAGCTTGTCAGTCGTCGGCGCTCCTTGCACGCTGGAGGGTGGACTCTCGACGTGCGCCCCGCAGCCATCAAGCTCCTCCTTCTCGCGGTCCTCACGGCGCCCGCGTGTCAGCACGTTCCGGCGCGACCGCTCGTGCCGGCGCGGACGGCGGCGGCGTACCAGGCGCGGGCGCTCGACGCGCCCGAGCTGGCCGCGTTTCTCGCCGCGGTGGCGGGACGCGCTCCCGCGGAGTGGCCGCTCCGTACGTGGGATCTCCGCACCTTGACGCTCGCCGCGCTGTACTTTCACCCTGACCTCGACGTGGTGCGTGCGCATGCCGACGTTGCCGTCGCCGCGATCGCGACGGCGGGGGCGCGGCCGAATCCGACGTTGTCGATCGCGCCGCAGCTCGTCGCCAATCCGCAGAGCGGCGTGTCGCCCTGGCTCACCACGGTGAATCTCGATTGGCCGATCGAGACCGCCGGCAAGCGCGCGCGACGGATCGAGCATGCCGACGCCGGCGCCGCCGCCGCGCGGGCGGCGGTCGTCGTCGAGGCATGGCGCGTCCGGCGGCAGCTGGCGACGGCCGTCGTCGCGCGCGCCGCCGCCGCACGCCAGCGTGACGCCCTCGCGACGGAGATCGCGCTCGACGAGCGGTTGGTCGCGCTTCTCGAGCAGCGCCGGCGTGCCGGTGCGGCGGCGGCGACCGACGTCGCCCCCCTCCGCCTCGCGCTGCTCCAGGCGACGAGCGAGCATGCCGCGGCGGAGTCGCAGGCCGGGCAAGCGCTCGCGCAGGTCTCGACGGCGCTCGGTGTGCCGGCGACGGCCGTCGCCGCAGTCCGCCTGCCGGAAGGTCTCGACGCGCCCGACGCCGAGGCGTTGCTCGCCGTCTCCCTCGCCGACGCGCGCCGCCGCGCGCTGCTCGAGCGCGCGGACGTCCGGCAAGCGCTCGCCGAGTACGCCGGCGCCGAGGCAGCGCTGCGCCTCGAGCTGGCGCGTCAATATCCGGACCTCCGCCTCGGGCCGAGCTACGAGTTCGATCAGGGCGCGAACAAATGGGGGATCGTCCTCGCGCTCGATCTGCCGATCATGAACCGCAACGAGGGGCCGATCGCCGAGGCGGTCGCGGCGCGGGCCGAGGCAGCGGCGAAAGTCGTCGCGGCGCAGGCGCACGTCATCGCCGAAATCGAGGAGGCGGCGGCGCGGCGCGACGGCGCGCGCGTACGGCGCGATACGATGCGCGTGGTCGCCGCCGATCGCGACGCCAACGTCGCGCGCGTCGCTGCGGCGCTGCGTGCGGGCGCCGCCGATCGCGTCGCCGAGCTCGGCGCCGAGGTCGAGAGCCGGCGCGCGGCGCGCGGCGCCGCCGAGGCCGAGAGCGCGCTCGCGCAAACGCTCGTCGATCTCGAGGCCGCGATGGAAGGGCCACTCCCGGAGGCCGCGCTCGCCCGGCCGCCGATCGCGGCCGCCGCCGACGTCGCGCCGGACACAGGCACGACACGGAGCGCGCCGTGAGGGCGGCGCTGGCAATCGCGGTGCTCCTCGCGTCGCTCAGTGCGCACTGCACGCGCGACGCGGAGAAGTCGGCCTCGACGCGGTCGCGCCCGACGGCGAGCGCGGCCGAGGCGAGCACTCGCGGCGGCACGGCGCCCGAGACGAGCGCGCGCGGCGGTACGGTGCCTGAGGCGAGTCCGAGCGCGGGCGCCGCCGCGCCCGGCCGCGTGACCCTGGCGCCCGATGCGGTCGCCTCTGCCGGCATCGAGACCGTCGCCCTCGCGCGTATCACGGTGCCCGCTGAGATCGACGGCTTCGGACGCGTCCTCGATCCGCTGCCGCTCGTCGACGCGCTGCACGCCCGCGCCGCGGCGCGCAGCGCGGCCGCAGCGGCGCGCGCCGAGCACGAGCGCGTCCTGCGCCTGCATCGCGACGAGGAGAACGCGTCGACGCGCGACGTCGAAAACGCCCGCGCCGCGCTCGATCGCGCCGACGCGGAGCTGGCGAACGCGACCGCGCGGGTGACGCTTGCCTGGGGCGTGGGGTTCGCCGACGACGCCGTGTCCGGCGAGCTGGTCGCCGGACGGGCGGCGGTGGCACGCATCGATCTGCCGGTGGGCGAGCACGTCGAGCAGGTGCCGTCGACGATCACCGTCGCCGCGATCGGACGGCCGGAGCGCCCGTTGGTCGCGGGCGTGCTCGGCCCCGCGCCGACGGCCGACGCGACCATGCAAGGCGACGGCTATCTCGTCCTGATCGCTGCCGAGCCGCCGCCGGCCGGCACCGCGCTGCGTGCGACCGTCACGCGCGCCGGCGCGCCGCTCGCGGGCGTCGGCGTGCCGCGCGCGGCGATCGTGTGGTCGGAGGGACGGCCCGCGGCGTACATCGAGAGCGGCCCCGGCGCGTTCGAACGGCGCGAGCTGGTGCTCGCGGTCGCGCTCCCGGGCGCCTGGCTCGTGACGGACGGCGTCGCCGCCGGCGAGCGCGTCGTCACGACCGGCGCCGCGCAGCTGCTCTCGGCGGAGACGCTGGCGCCGGACGCGCAATGACGGCGCCGCGAGGCTGAGCGCCGCGTATGCTGCGCACGATCGTCGAGCGCTCCCTCGAGCACCGCCGCGTCGTCATCGCGCTCGCGGCGGCGCTCGCGCTCTATGGCGCCTGGACGGCGCGCCACGCACAGCTCGACGTGCTGCCCGACTTCGCGCCGCCGCAGGTGCAGGTGCAGACCGAGGCACCGGGGTTCGCGCCCGATCAGGTAGAGCTGCTGGTGACGTTGCCGATCGAGACCGCGCTCGGCGGCGTGACCGGCCTCGAGGTGCTGCGCTCCGAGTCGATCCAGGGCCTCTCCGTCATCACCGCCGTCTTCCGCGACGACGCCGACGTCTACAAGGCGCGGCAGTTCGTCGCCGAGAGCGTCGCCGACATCGGGCCGCGCCTTCCCGCCGGGGTGCAGCCGCCGCGCCTCTCGCCGCTCACGTCGGCGACGATGGACGTGCTGAAGATCGGGCTCACCTCGGACACGCGCTCGCCGACGGAGCTGCGGACGCTCGCCGACTGGACGATCCGGCCGCGGCTACTCATGGTGCCCGGCGTCGCGCGCGTGAACGTCTTCGGCGGCGAGGTGGGGCAGGTGCAGGTGCGGGTGAGCCCGGCGGCGCTGCGTGCACGCGGGCTCGCCGTCAGCGACGTCGTCGCCGGCGCGCGCGCGGCGACGGCCGTACGCGGCGCGGGATTCGTCGACACCCCCGGGCAACGCATCGTCCTCGACGCCGCCGGCAGCGCACGTACGAGCGGCGACGTCGGCGCGACGCTCGTCGGCAATGGCACGGCGCCGGTGCGCCTCGGCGACGTCGCGACGGTCGTCGAGGCGCCGGCGCTGCGCTTCGGCGACGCCCTGATCGGCGGCGAGCCCGGCGTGCTCCTCACGCTGTCCGCGGCGTACGGCGCGAACACGATGGAGGTGACCGCGGGCCTCGAGCGCGCGCTCGACGAGCTCGGCCCGCTGCTCGCGCGCGAGCACGTGACGCTCCATCCGGCCCTGCACCGTCCCGCGAGCTTCGTCGAGGCGGCGATCGCGAATCTCCGCTTCGCGCTCATCCTCGGCACCGTGCTCGTGATCTTCGTGCTGCTCGCGTTCTTGCAGAATCTGCGGGCCGCGTTCGTGTCGCTGACCGCGATCCCGCTCTCGCTGCTCGCGGCGGTGATCGTGCTCACGCGCTGCGGCGTCACATTGAACACGATGTCGCTCGGCGGGCTCGCGATCGCGATCGGCGAGGTCGTCGACGACGCAATCATCGACGTCGACAACATCGTGCGGCGGCTACGCGCGAATCGCGCCGCGGCGGCGCCGCGCGCGCCGTTCGCGGTGGCGCTCGCGGCATCGCTCGAGGTGCGGCGCGCCGTCGTGTTCGCGACGATGGCGGTCACGTTCGTCTTTCTGCCGCTCCTCGCGCTCGGCGGCTTGCAGGGAAAATTCTTCGCGCCGCTCGCTCTCAGCTATCTCCTCGCCGTCATGGCGTCGCTCGTGGTCGCGCTGACGGTTACGCCGGCGCTCGCGCTCACGCTGCTCGGCGGCGCGCCGCCGCGCGCCGAGACGCCGCGCCTCCAGGCCGCCATCGGCGCGGCGTACGGGCGCGTCGTCGAGTGGACGTGGCAGCGCGAGCGCCTCGTCCTCGGCGCGGTCGCCGCCGTGGCGGTGGCGGCCCTGGCGCTCGCGCCGTTTCTCGGCGGCGAGTTCCTGCCGGATTTCAAGGAGCACCACCTCGTTGTGCAGGTGACCGCCGCGCCCGGGACCTCGATCGCGGAGATGCGGCGGATCGGCGGTCGGCTTTCGCGCGCGATCCTCGGTCTGCCCGGCACGCGCACCATCGAGGAGCAGATCGGCCGCGCGGAGCAGGGCGAGGACACGTGGGGACCGAATCGCGGCGAGATGCATCTGGAGCTCGCGCCCGACGGCGACGACGCGGCGACGACGGTGCGCGTCCGCGACGTGCTCGCAAACGTGCCCGGCCTGCAGTCGGAGGTGCTGACGTTCCTCGGCGACCGCATCTCGGAGAGCATCAGCGGCGAGACGGCGCAGGTGGTGGTGAACGTGTTCGGCGACGATCTCGACGTCCTCGACACCGCCGCGCACGAGATCGCCGGCCGCCTCGAGGCGACCCGCGGCGCGCTCGACGTGCGTGTCGGCTCGCCCGCCCTCGCCGCGCACCAACGGATCGCGCTGCACGCCGACGCGCTCACGCGCTTCGGCTTTCGACCCGCCGACGTCCTCGAGCAGGTGCAGGTGGCGTTTGCGGGGACGGTCGCCGGCCAAATCTACCACGGCCAGCAGCCGATCGACGTCGTGGTCGTGCTGGCACCCGATGAGCGCGACGATCCGGAGCGGGTAGGGCGCCTTCTCGTGCAGAACGCCGGCGGTGCGACGGTACCGCTCTCGCAACTCGCCGACGTCGAGGTGGCGAGCGCGCGCGACGTGATTCGGCACGAGGGCGGCCGGCGGCGCCAGACGGTGACGTGCAACGTCGGCGGCCGCGACGTGTCGTCGTTCGTCGACGAGGCGCGCGGGCGCATCGCCGACGTCGAGCTTCCGAGCGGCACCTACGTCGCGTTTGCCGGGACGGCGGAGGCGCGTGCGGCGGCGACGCGCGACCTGGCACTGCACGGCGCCTTCGGTTTCCTCGGTGTGATCCTCCTGCTCGCAATCGTCGCCGAGAATTGGCGCAATCTGCTGTTGTTGCTGCTCAACCTGCCGCTCGCGCTCGCCGGCGGCGTCGCGGCGGCGGCGATCACGGGGACGGGCCTCTCGCTCGGAGCGCTCGTCGGCTTCGTCACGCTCTTCGGCGTGACGCTGCGGAACTCGATCATGATGCTCGCCCATTATCAGCAGCTCGTGCGCGAGGAGGGGTTGCCCTGGGGGGACGAGACGGTGCTGCACGGCGCGCGCGACCGCCTGATCCCGATTCTGATGACGGCGCTCGTGACCGGCCTCGGTCTCCTACCGGTCGCGCTCGCATCGGAGCGCGCCGGCGGCGAGATCGACGGGCCGATGGCGATCGTGATTCTCGGTGGGCTCGTGACGTCGACGGTGCTGAACTTGCTCGTGCTGCCGACGTTGGCGCGTCGCTTCGGGCGCTTCGCCGCACCGGCGGCGACGGCGATGGATCCGCAGCCGTCGCGGGCTTGACGGGATCGTCGCGCGTCTGCGACATGACGGCCGTGTCGACGTCGATGCCGAGCGAGCGGCGCGCGTGTACGGTCATTCGTGTCGCGGGAACGGCGGCGCTCGTGCTGACGGTCGTGTTCCTCGCGATCCTGCCGACGAAGCCGGTGCACGAGAACATCGCGGGATTCAACAATCCGCTGCTGTCCTTCGAGCTCGCGTCGCGACCCGAGCACGTGTTCGGAGTGCTCGGCCGGCCCGGCGAGCCGGGGAGAGCGGACGCTGTCCGCCGGACCGACCTCGGGAACCGCATCGATTTTCTCTTCATGATCGCGTACCCGACGCTCTTCGCCGGCATCGCGCTCCTCCTCGAGTCGCACGGCTCGATCACGCGCACGACGCGCCACACGATGGTCGCGCTCGCAGTGGTGATGGCGCTCAGCGACGCGCTCGAAAACCGCGAGCTGCTCTTTCTCTCGGGCGCGAGCGATCCCGCGGCGATGCTGCCGTCGCTCGCGCGGCTGCAAGTGTTCACCCGCATCAAGTGGTACGCGATCTTCGTCGCCTGCGCCGTCCTCGGCGCCGGCATCTGGCGGGAGCGCGAGTGGTGGCGCTGGAGCGCGCCGTTCTTCGCCGTCGCCGCGCTCTGCGGCGCGCTCTCGCTCGTGTACCTGCCGGCGATCGAGATCGGGATGTACGTGCTGACCGTCGGGTGGATCATGGCGTACGTGCGGGCGTGGCTCGGCGGGCCGGCGTCGGCGTAGCCGCTGGGGTTTTCCGACGCGCAGGGCGCTCCCGACAAATCGCCGCGGGGCGATTCCGCGCGGCAATTGCCACCGCCGGCCAGTGCCTTGCGACCCGGCGCGCCGTCCCTACTCCACAACGCCGCGACCTGCGCCTATCATCTGTGTTGTGAGCTTGCGCAACCGGAGGTGAAGCCATGAAGACGTCCACGGTGGTTGCACTGCTGGCAGCGGCGACGCTCGTCGTCGCGGTGCCGTCGGCCCATGCACGCGGTGGAGGCGGCGGTGGTCGCGGCGGCGGCATGGGCGGTGGTCGCGGCGGTATGAGCGGTGGTGGTCACGTCGGCGGTGGTGCCGGTGGGGGCGCGTCAGCGCGCGGCTTTCACAGCGGCGGCGGATTCCACGGTGGTAGCGCATTCCATGGCGGCGGAGGACACGACGGCGGCAACTTCCACCACGGCGGCCATTTTCACGGCGGCTTCGGGAGCGAAGTCTTCATCGGACCGTTGTGGTGGGACTATCCGTATCCATACGGCTACTACGGTTACGGCTACGGGTACTCTCCGCCGGGCTACGGGTATGCGCCGCCCGCCTACTACGACGAGCCGCAGGAGTACGTGCAGCAGGACTCGGGCGCGTCCCGCGACTACTGGTACTACTGTCCGAGCTCGCGCGAGTACTACCCGCGCGTGCGCGACTGTGACGAGGAGTGGCTGCGGGTCGTGCCACGTCGCTCCGACGACGAGTGAAGAAGGAGGCGGTCGTGTCGAGACCAACGCTGCTGTCGCTCGTGTTCGCCTGCTCCGTCGCCGGATGCATGCAAGTGCCGAACGGTCCCAACGTGATGGTGCTGCCGGGCGCGGGGAAGAGCTTCGACCAATTCAACGTCGACGATGCCGTGTGTCGTGATTGGGCGTCGCGGCAGGTCGGTGTGAGAGCGAGCCGTGCGGCGAACGATACCGCGGTCGCGACCGCGGCGGCGGGAACTGTGCTCGGCGCGGCGACCGGCGCGGCGATCGGCGCCGCATCCGGCAACCCGGCAACCGGCGCGGCGGTCGGCGCCGGCGCCGGACTCCTCGGCGGCAGCCTCGTCGGCGCGAGCAACGCCGAGGCCGCGCATTACACCGTGCAGCGCCGTTACGACACGGCGTACATGCAGTGCATGTACGCCAAGGGCAACCAGATCCCGGTCGCGCGCGGCTCACGACCGCGAACCATGGTCGCCCCGCCGCCGCCGCGTCGCTACAACGACGTCCCGCCGCCGCCGCGCGGAGCGCCGCCGCCGTACCCGCCCGACGAATACTGAGCGCAGCCGCGCATGCGCGCCGGCGCCGCTGCTCGGTCGATTCGTCAGCGCGGATCCGCGAGCTTCGCCAAGTACGGCTCCACGTCGGGCGCGAATGCGGGGTGCGCGCGGAGCGTGCGCAGGTGGGCCATCGTGCGCGGGAAGTCGGCGCCGACGCGGGCATGCAGAATCGGCGGCAGCCCGCTCTTCTCGAGCAGCTCGACGGCCGTGCGCTCGTTGAAGAAGAGACTCAGCTCGGCGACGAAGCAGATGTCGGCAATCGTCACGCCGTCGCCGACCAAGAACTCACGGTCGGGCGACAGCGCCTGATCGATACCGGCGGCGTACACGGCGAAGGCGTCGCGAGCACGGACATGGGTCTCGACGGACACCGTGCCGGCCATCAACGCCAGCAGGTAGATCTGCGCGTCGCGTGCGAAGACGAGGCTGGCGTCGAGAAAGCCGTCGACGCGCGACGCCTCGTAGGCGTCATGGCCGTAGAGCGGACGGTTGCGCTCGCCGAGGCGCGCGACGGCGCGCATGATGCTGTTCGACTCGAAGATCCCCGTCCTCCCGTCCGGGCTGAACGCCGCGGGAACCGTCCCGAACGGGTGCGCCCGCATGAACGCTGCCGTCTTTCGCAGGCTCGCCCCTTTGAAGCCGATGGCGCCGACGCGGACATCGCCGGACGCGGCGCCGTCCTCGACCGAGAGCGGACGCGCGTCGAAGTCCCACAGCCACGACCCCAGCTCCTTGGGCGCGGCGCCCCGCACCTCGACGTCGACGCCGCACAAGCGCGCCGCGATCGTCGCTTTCCAGATCCGCGGGTTCGGGAGGTACGAGAAGATTCGCAGGTCACTCATGGGACGCTCACCAGTTCTCGCCGAACGGGCGCACCTCGACGTTGAACGACCACGCCGACGGCGGCTGCTGGACGACGTGCCAGATCTCGTCGGCGATGTCGGCCGGTTTGCAGAAGAACGTGTCGGGCTTGTCGCTGTTCAGCCGGCGCGTCCACTCGAGGTCGATCACGGCGTCGATGACGAGGTAGGCGACGTGCACGCCCTGCGGCCCGAGCACGCGCGCCATCGACTCGGCGAGGATGCGCTGTGCGGCTTTCGTCGGCGCGAAACCGGCGAAGCTCGCCTTGCCGCGGAGCGCCGACGTGTTGCCGGTCGCGACGATCGCGCCCTTGCCGGCCTCGATCATCGC
>JBGPOW010000061.1:0-20719 GCA_041488235.1 Binatia bacterium | reverse complement strand
TTCGTCGTCCCGACGATCGCGATCGGCTACGGCATCGTCATCCCGCGGAGCTGCATCGCGGGTGTGAACGAGCTGACGCTCGGATTCGCCGCCACGATCGTCGGCGCGTGCGTCACGTACTGGGTGGGGGTGCGAAGCGCGATACGCGCGCCCGCGTCGACGTTGACAGGCCGCGGGCATCGCAGCAGTATCTTCGGTTTCCGCAGCTCGGGACGTACCATGACCGGAGATACGATCATCGCCACCTCGGATCGCCATCTGATGCCGACGTACGCGCGGTCGCCGGTCGCGTTCGTGCGCGGCGACGGCGCGCGGCTCTGGGACGCGGACGGGCGCGAGTACCTCGACTTCTTCGCGTGCCTCGCCGTCGCCAACCTCGGTCACGCGCCGCGTCCGATCGTCGACGCGATCGTCGCGCAGGCGAAACGGCTGCTGCACGTCTCCAACCTGCACTACTGCGAGCCGCAGGCGCGCCTCGCCGAGTTGCTATGCGCCCACTCGTTCGCCGACCGCGTCTTCTTCTGTAACAGCGGCGCCGAGGCGAACGAGGCGGCGATCAAGCTCGCGCGCAGGTGGGGCCACAGCCTCGGGGGCCGGCGCACGAAGATCGTGACGGCACTCGGCTCCTTCCACGGCCGGACGCTCGCGACGCTCACCGCGACCGGCCAGGAGAAAGTGCGCGTCGGGTACGAGCCGCTGCCGACGGGCTTCCGCTACGTGCCGTACGACGACGTCGCGGCGCTGGAGGACGCGCTCGACGACACGACGGCGGCGCTGATGCTGGAGCCGGTGCAGGGCGAGGGCGGCGTCGTCATTCCCAGGCCGGAGTACCTGGCGGCGGCGCGGCGCCTCTGCGACGAACGCGGCGTTCTCCTCGTCTTCGACGAGGTGCAGACCGGCATGGGCCGCACGGGGACGCTCTTCGCGTACGAGCAAACCGGCATCGAGCCCGATCTCATGACGCTCGCCAAGGCGCTTGCGAGCGGGGTGCCGATCGGCGCCTTGCTGGCGCGCGACGACGTCGCCGCCTGTTTCGGCGCCGGCGCCCACGGCTCGACGTTCGGCGGGAACGCGCTCGCGACCGCCGCGGGCGTGGCGACGATGGAGACGATGACGGCGGAGGGCTTTCTCCCGCGCGTACGGACACTCGGCGCGTACTTTCTCAGCCAGCTGCAGCGGCTCGCCGCGAAGAGTCGCGCGATCGAGTCGGTGCGCGGCCACGGTATGATGCTCGCGATCGTCCTGCGCGAACCTGGGGCGCCGGTCGTCGAGCGCTGCCTCGCGCGCGGGCTCGTGATCAACTGCACGGCGGATCGCGTCCTGCGCCTCTTGCCGCCGCTCGTCATTCGCGAGGCCGAGATCGATCGCGGCGTCGCGATCCTGGAGGAGGTGCTGACCTCGTGACGGCCGACGTTCGCAAACGTGATCTCCTGCGGGTCACGGACCTCACACGGAAGGAATGCGACGCGCTCTTCGCGCTCGCCGCCGACCTGAAGGACGCGCTGCGCGCCGGCAAGCCGCGTCCCGTCCTGCACGGAAAGACGCTGGCGATGATCTTCGAGAAGCCGAGCCTGCGGACGCGGATCAGCTTCGAGACCGGCATGACGCAGCTCGGCGGCCACGCGATCTACCTCGCGCCCGCCGACATTCGTCTCGGCGAGCGCGAGACCGTCGCCGACATCGCGCGTACGTTGGCGCGCGTCGTCGACATGATCGTCGCCCGCACGTTCCTCCACGGCGTCCTCGTCGAGCTCGCCGACCGCGCCGACGTCCCGGTGGTGAACGGGCTCACGGACCTGCATCACCCCTGTCAGGTGCTGGCGGATCTCTTCACGTTGCACGAGCGTCGGAAGCCGCTCGACGAGGTGCGCGTCGCGTTCGTCGGCGACGGCAACAACGTCGTGCACTCCTGGCTCGAGGCGGCGACCCTCTACCGCTTCACCTTCGCCCTCGCTTGCCCGCCCAGCTACCAGCCCGACGCGGCGATTCTCGCCGAGTGCCGCGCCAAAGGGGCGACCATCGAGATCACCCACGACGTCGGCGACGCCGTCCACAACGCCGACGTCGTCTATACGGACGTGTGGACGAGCATGGGGCAGGAGAAAGAGGCGGCGGCGCGGCGCGCGCAGTTCGCGGCGTACCAGGTGACCGAGCACGTGATGCACCACGCCGCGCGCGGCGCGCTCGTGATGCATTGCCTGCCGGCGCACCGCGGCGAGGAGATCAGCGAGTCGGTCCTCGAGGGCCCGCAGTCGGTCGTGTTCGACCAGGCGGAGAACCGGCTGCATCTGCAAAAGGCGCTGATGGCGTGGCTCGCACAGGAGAGCGGCCGATGAGCGCGCGCGCGACGTCCGCCGGCGGGGCCGGTGCGCGGGCCGGCGCGCCGCGGCTCGACAAGATCGTCCTCGCCTACAGCGGCGGCCTCGACACGTCGGTCATCCTCCGTTGGTTGATCGAGGAGTACGGCTGCGCGGTCGTCGCCTTCTGCGCCGATCTCGGCCAGGGCGACGAGCTCGACACCGTCCGCGAGCGTGCGACGGCGACGGGCGCAAGCGCGGTCTACGTCGACGATCTGCGCGAGGAGTTCGTGCGCGACTTCGTCTTCCCGATCCTGCGCGCCAACGCCGTCTACGAAGCGGGCTACCTCCTCGGGACGTCCATCGCGCGGCCGCTCATCGCCAAGCGGCAGATCGAGATCGCGCGCGACGTCGCTGCACCTGCGGTGGCACACGGCGCGACCGGCAAGGGTAACGACCAGGTACGCTTCGAGCTCACCTACTACGCCCTCGAGCCCGGGATCGTCGTCGTCGCGCCGTGGCGGACGTGGAGCTTCGGCGGCCGCACCGATCTCATCGCGTACGCCGAACAGCACCGCATCCCAGTGCCGGTGACGCGCGAGAAGCCCTACAGCACCGATCGCAACCTCCTCCACATCAGCTACGAGGGCGGCATCCTCGAGGACCCGTGGCAGGAACCGTACCGCGACATGTTCGTGCTCACGGTCGCGCCCGAGGAGGCGCCGGACACCCCGGAGTACGTCGAGATCGAGTACGAGGCGGGCGATCCCGTCGCGGTGAACGGCGAACGGCTCTCGCCGGCGGCGCTGCTCGCGCGACTCAACACCCTCGCCGGGCGCCACGGCGTCGGCCGCCTCGACCTCGTCGAGAACCGCTACGTCGGGATGAAGTCGCGCGGCGTCTACGAGACGCCGGGCGGGACGGTGCTGCAGGCGGCGCACCGGGCGGTCGAGTCGCTGACGCTCGACCGCGAGGTGCTGCATCTCCGCGACGCGCTCGTCCCCCGCTACGCCGAGATGGTCTACTACGGGTATTGGTTCACGCCCGAGCGCCGCATGCTGCAAGCGACGATGGACGAGGCGCAGCGGACCGTCGCGGGCACGGCACGCCTGAAGCTCTACAAAGGAAGCGTCACGGTCGCCGGCCGTCGCGCCGCCCGCTCGCTCTACGACCCGTCGATCGCGACCTTCGAGGCGGGCGGCATCTACGATCAGCGCGACGCCGAGGGTTTCATCCGTTTGAACGCGCTCCGGCTGCGCATCCAGGCGCTGGTTGCAAAGCGCGGCGGCTCCGGCTCATAACGCGACCGCAGTGCCGACCCGCAAGCCCAAGCTCTGGGAGGGACGCTTCGCCGCCGCGACCGCTCCCATCGTCGAGCACTTCACCGCCTCGATCACGCTCGACAAGCGTCTGGCGCCGTACGACATCGCCGGCTCGCTCGCGCACTGCCACATGCTCGTCGCATGCAGCATCATTCCCGCCGTCGACGGGAAGCGCATCTGCCGCGGCCTCGCGGAGATCGAGCGCGAGATCACCGACGGCACCTTCCGCTACGACGCGTCCGACGAAGACATCCACATGGCGATCGAGCGGCGCCTCACCGAGAAGATCGGCGCTGCCGGCGGGCGCCTCCACACCGCCCGTAGCCGCAACGACCAGGTCGCCCTCGACCTCCGCCTCTTCGTCCGCGCCGAGATCGGCGCGATCCTGAGACACATCACCGCGTTTCAGAAGGTGCTCGCCACGACGGCGCGGCGCCACGCGCGCGTCATCATGCCCGGCTACACGCACCTGCAGCGCGCGCAGCCGGTGCTCTTCGCACACCACCTCCTCGCCTACCACGAGAAGCTCGAGCGCGACGGCGACCGCTTCTCCGACTGCCGCCGTCGCGCCGACGTCCTGCCGCTCGGTGCCGGCGCTCTCGCCGGCACGACGTTCCCGATCGACCCCGATCAGGTGGCGCGAGAGCTGCGCTTCGCGCGCGTCGCGACCAACAGCCTCGACGCGGTCTCGGAGCGCGACTTCATCGTCGAGTTCCTCGCCGCGGCCGCCATTCTCGCGACGCATCTCTCGCGGCTCGCCGAGGAGATCATTCTCTGGTCGTCCGCGGAGTTCGGCTTCGTCTCGCTCCCGGACGAGTTCGCGACCGGCAGCTCGATCATGCCGCAGAAGAAGAACCCGGACGTCGCCGAGCTGGTGCGCGGCAAGACGGGCCGCGTCTATGGGAATCTCGTCGCGATGCTGACCATCCTGAAAGGCCTACCGCTCGCGTACAATCGCGACCTCCAGGAGGACAAGGCGCCGCTCTTCGACACCACCGACACGGTGAAGGGCTGCCTCGCCGTCATGACGGCGATGATCCCGCGCCTCGTCGTCCACGCCGACCGCATGCGCGAGGCGACGAGCGACGGCTTCCTCCTCGCGACCGATGTCGCCGACTACCTCGTCACCAAGGGCGTGCCCTTCCGCGAGGCGCACAACATAGTCGGGCAAGCGGTGCGGCGCTGCATCGAGAGCCATCGCCGCCTGGAGGACCTGACGCTCAAGGAGTGGCGCGAGCTCTCGCCCGCATTCGCTGCCGACGTCCGCGATTGGCTCTCGATCGACGCGGCGATCGCGCGCCGCACCGCCGGCAGCGGCACGGCGCCGGCGAATGTCGCGCGACGGTTGCGGCGTCTGTAGGGCGATCGTGGCCGCGCCGCGGGCGGAGAAGCTCATCGCGCGCTTGCTGCGGCTACCGCGACGCCACGGACGCCGGGCTCGACTCGCCGCCATCGCGGCCCTCGCAGTCGCCACGTGCGCGCTCCCCGTCGCCGGCTGCGCCCGCAAGACCGACGTCAAGCCGCCGCAACTCGTCGCGCCGCACACCGTCGCCGAGGTATCGCTGACGACGCTCCCCGACGCCGTCGCCGTCCGCTGGAGCCGGCCGACCAAGTACGTCGACGGCACGAACATGGAGGACCTCGGCGGCTTCGTCGTCGAGCGCTCGCGAAACAACGAGCAGTTCGCGGAGCTCGCCCGCGTCCCCGTCACGGATCGCGGCCGTTTTCAGAAGGTGACGCGCTTCGAGCACGTCGACCACCTGATGATGCGGGGAACGACGTATCACTACAGAATCGTGGCGTTCACGACCGACGGGTACTATAGTGCGCCTTCCGGCGCCGCGACGATCACGTGGGACCCACAACCCTCGCCGTCGCCGAGCACGACGCCGGCCGCGAGCGCCTCACCGCGACCGCGCCGCGGAGCGAAGAAGGGCCCCTGAGCGTGTTCAGCGAACGAGAGGACGG
Source organism: Binatia bacterium (assembly GCA_041488235.1). GTDB lineage: Bacteria > Desulfobacterota > Binatia > UTPRO1 > UTPRO1 > DP-19. The sequence continues at coordinate 15,132 of JBGPOW010000061.1, read as the reverse complement.
GCAACTCTGCTGCGACGGCGTGCCGCTCGCGCGCCTCGCCGCCGAGGTCGGCACGCCCGCGTACGTCTACAGCCTGCGCGCGCTGCGCGAAGGCTACCACGCGTACGACCGGGCGCTCGCCGCCGTCCCACACCTCGTCTGCTACGCGGTGAAGGCGAACGACACGCTCGCGATCCTGCGCGCCTTCGCGCGCGAGGGCAGCGGCTTCGACATCGTGTCGGGGGGCGAGCTCTTCCGGGCCGAGCGCGCCGGCGCCGATCCGCACCGCATCGTCTTCTCCGGCGTCGGCAAGACGCGCGACGAGCTCGCGCAGGCGCTCGCCGCCGGCATCTTGATGTTCAACGTCGAATCGATCGGAGAGCTCGAGCTGCTCGACCAAGTCGCCGCGGCGGAGAACCGCCGCGCGCCGATCGCGATCCGCGTCAATCCCGACGTCGACCCGAAGACGCATCCCTACACCTCGACCGGTTTGAAGAAGAGTAAGTTCGGCATCGACATCGGCGCCGCGCTCGAGGTCTACGAGCGCGCCCGGCGCCTCGCGCACCTGGAGATCGTCGGCGTCGATTGCCACATCGGCTCCCAGCTCACGAGCCTGGGACCTTTCAAGGATGCCCTCGAGCGGGTGCGGGGATTGATCGCCGCCCTGCGCGCGCGCGACGTCCAGGTTCGCTACCTCGACGTGGGCGGTGGGCTCGGCATCACGTACAGCGAGGAGCGGCCGCCGAGCCCGGCCGAGCACGGCGCGATGCTCGTCGAGGGTACGCGCGAGCTCGGGGTCACGCTGCTCGTCGAGCCGGGGCGCTCGCTCGTCGGCAACGCGGGCGTGCTGCTGACGCGCGTCCTCTATCTCAAGCAGGGGCCGGTGAAGCGCTTCGTCGTCGTCGACGCCGCGATGAACGATCTCATCCGGCCGTCGCTCTACGGCGCGTACCAGGAGATCCGTCCGGTCGCCGGTCCGCGCGCCGGCAAGACCGAGACGGTCGACGTCGTCGGCCCGGTCTGCGAGAGCGGCGACTTCCTCGCACAGGACCGGTCGCTGGCACCGGTCGAGCCCGACGACGTGCTGGCAGTGATGAGCGCGGGCGCGTATGTTTCCGTCATGGCGTCGAACTACAACGCGCGGCCGCGCGCCGCCGCCGTCCTCGTCGACGGGGAGCGCTGGGACGTCGTGCGCGAGCGCGAGACCGTCGAGGACTTGATTCGCGGCGAGTCGCTGCCCGCGTCGCTCGGATGAGGGACGGCATGGCAGCGACCGCGCGCAACACGACGACGATCTCCACCGCCGGGGCAGCGGAACGGACCGCCATGTCGCCCGGGGCGGCGATACCCGGTGCCGCCGCCGCGACGACCGTCCGCATGACCAAGATGCACGGCGCCGGCAACGATTACGTCTACGTCGACTGCCGCGAGCGCGACGTCGCCGACCCGCCGCGGCTCGCGCGCGCGGTGTCGCGCCGCCACCACGGCATCGGCGCCGACGGCCTCATCCTCGTCCGTCCGTCGGTCGAGGCGGACGTCCGCATGGAAATGTACAACGCCGACGGCAGCCGCGCGCAGATGTGCGGCAACGGCATCCGCTGCGTCGGCAAGTTCGTCTACGAGCGCGGCCTGCACGTGAACCCGATGCGCATCGACACCGACTGCGGCGTGAAGACGCTCGCGCTCATCATCGACGCGCGCGGGCGCGTGAGCGGTGCGACGGTCGACATGGGCGTCCCAGTCCTCGAGGGCCGGCGCATCCCCGTCGCGCGCGACGGCCGCGTGGTCGACCAGCCGCTCGAGGCCGCGGGCGCGACGTGGAACGTCACCTGCGTGTCGATGGGCAACCCGCATTGCGTCATCTTCGCACCCGAGGTCGAGTTGCTCGACCTCGAACGTATCGGCCCCGCGTTCGAGCACCACGCGCTCTTTCCGGAGCGGGTGAACACCGAGTTCGTCGCGCCGCGTTCGCGGCGCGAGGTCGACTTTCGCGTCTGGGAACGCGGGTCGGGGGAGACGATGGCGTGCGGCAGCGGCGCCTGCGCCGCGGTCGTCGCCGGCGTCCTCACCGATCGCACCGATCGCCGCGTGCTCGTGCACCTGCGCGGCGGCGACCTCGAGATCGAGTGGCGCGCCGACGATCACGTCTACATGACCGGCGACGCCGCCGAGGTGTTCACCGCCGACGTGGAGCTCGCGACGCTGTACGCGGCGACGGGGGTGTGATGCGCCCGCACTTCACCGGCTCGATGGTCGCGCTGGTCACGCCGTTTCACGACGGCGCGATCGAGTGGGAGGCGTTCGGCGCCTTGATCGACGTGCAGATCGCCGGCGGCTCGTCGGCGCTCGTGCCCTGCGGCTCGACCGGCGAGGCGGCGACGCTCTCGCACGACGAGCACACGGAGGTCGTCCGCTTCGCCGTCGAGCGCGCCGACGGCCGCGTGCCGGTGATCGCGGGCACCGGATCCAACTCGACCGCGGAAGCGATTCGCCTGACGACGGAGGCGAAGCGCGCCGGCGCGGCCGGGGCGCTCCTCATCTCGCCCTACTACAACAAGCCGACGCAGGAAGGCCTCGTGCGGCACTACCTCGCGATCGCCGATGCGGTCGACATGCCGCTCATCCTCTACAACATTCCCGGCCGCACCTCGTCGCGCATCGAGGCGGCGACGATCGCGAAGCTCGCCGAGCACCCGAACGTCGTCGGCTTGAAGGAGTCGGACGCGCTCGATCACACGCTCGACGTGTTCCACCTCGCCGGCGACCGTCTCGCCGTCTACGCCGGCGACGACGCGGTCACGCTGTCGGTGATGGCGCTCGGCGGCGCCGGCGTGATCACGACGATCGGGAACATCGTGCCACGCGAGATGGCCGACCTCGCCGCGGCGTGCGCCGCCGGCGAGTGGACGCGAGCTCGCACGTTGCAGTTCCGGCTGCTGCCGCTCATCCGCGCCTGCTTCACCGAGACGAACCCCATCCCCCTCAAGCACGCCGCCTCGCTCCTCGGTCTCTGCCGCGACGAGTTGCGCTTGCCGCTGACGGCGCTCACCGATCCCGGCAAGCGCGCGCAGCTCGCCTCCGCGCTGCGCGCCATCGGCCGGCTGCGCTGAGCTCGCGATGGTGACGCCGATCGTGGTCTGCGGCGCCGCGGGCCGCATGGGCCGCCTCCTCGTGCAGCTCACCGCCGCCGAGCCGCGCGCGACGCTCGTCGGCGCCGTCGAGGCGCCGGGCCATCCCGCGCTCGGCCGCGACGCCGGCGAGGTCGCGGGCATCGAGCCGCTCGGCGTCCGCATCGAGACGGCGTACGCGCCGACGCCGGAGAGCGTCACGCTCGACTTCACCGCACCAGCCGCCGCGCTCGCGCACTTGGAAACCGCCGCGGCCGCAGGCGCGGCGATCGTCGTCGGCACGACCGGCCTCAGTGCCGCCGACCGCGCCCGCGCCGAGTCGCTGGCACGGCGCACACGCAGCGTCATCGCGCCGAATCTGAGCGTCGGCGTCGCCGTCCTCGAGCGTCTGATCACGACCGCCACGGCGGCGCTCGGTTCGACGTTCGACGTCGAGATCGCGGAGGTACATCACCGCCTGAAGCGCGACGCGCCGAGTGGCACCGCGCTGCGGCTCGCCGAGGTCGTCGCCGCCGCGCAGGGTACGCCGCTCGCGGGACGCGCGCGTTTCGGCCGCGAGGGCGAGCCCGGCCCGCGCACCGACGCGGAGATCGGCGTCGTCGCGCTGCGCGGCGGTGACGCGGTCGGCGACCACACCGTGTATTTCCTCGGCGCCGGCGAGCGGCTCGAGCTCACGCACCGCGCGCAGAGCCGCGAATGCCTCGCCCGCGGCGCGCTCCGCGCCGCGCTCTGGCTGGTCGAGCAGAAGCCCGGCCTCTACACAATGCGCGACGTCCTCGGGCTGTAGTCTGCGCTACGGGTAGTGGCCGGCCAGCCAGTACCGCGCTACGAACACCGATTGACTTGCGGCCCGGTTCATAAGATATGAACCGCATGCCGACCGCCCACCGAGTGGTCTCCATCGTCGCCGATCGCGAGCTCCACGCACGACTCCGCGCCGCCGCGCACCGCGCCGGAAAGAGCGTATCCGCCTTCGTCCGCGAGCTCGTCGAAGAGCGCGTTCGACCCCGCAGCATGCGTCCCCGACATGGTCGCAGCGTTCTCTTGAAACTCTGCGGGCTCGCACACGGCGAGCTCACCGGAGTCGACGTCGATCGCGAGCTGTATGGTTCCTGAGCCGTTGGTCGTCGACACGTGGGGTTGGTTGGCGTTGGCCGATGACTCCGAACGGGCCCACGCCGGCGTGCGGCGTGCGCTCGCAGCGGCGTGGAAGGCCGGTGCCGCAACCGTGACGACCGACTACATCCTCGACGAGACGTTCACGATCGCCTATCGCCGCCTCGCCGCGACGAAAGCGAAACGGTTCGTGAACGTGCTCGAATCCGCCGAGATGGACGGGACGCTCAGCGTCGAGTGGATCGTTCGCGACCGCTTCGAGCGCGCGAAGGCGCTGCGTCTTCGATTGCGCGACAAGCCGCTCATCTCGTTCACGGACTTGACGACGATGGTCGTCATGCAAGAACGCCGGCTCACGCGGATCGTCACCGCCGATCAACACTTCCGCCACGTCGGCTTCGATTTCGAGCTGGTGCCCTGACCACAGACGCGGCGCATGCCCACTGCGACGTCGCCATCATCGGCGGCGGCGCCGCCGGCCTCGCGACGGCGATCTTCGCCGCCGAGGCGCAACGCAGCGCCGCCAGGGCCGAGCCGCAACGTCGCGCACAGCCATGCATCGTCGTCCTCGACGGCGCAACGCGGATCGGCGCCAAGATCCTCATCTCCGGCGGCGGCCGCTGCAACGTGACGCACGAGACGGTGCGTGCCGAAGATTTTTGCGGCACGCGCCCGGTCGTACGCAACGTCCTCGCCGCCTTCGATGCCGACGCGACCCGGCGTTGGTTCGCGTCGATGGGCGTCACGCTGAAGCGCGAGGAGACGGGCAAGCTCTTCCCGACGACGGACCGGGCGCAGACCGTGCTCGACGCGCTTCTGCGGCGCTGTGACGTGCTCGGTGTCCGCGTGCTGACGTCGCACCGCGTGCACGACGTCACGCCCGTTGAGCATCGAGTATGCGACGAGCGCGTCTCTCGGGCAGGCTCGCCGCCAGGCGCCCGCTCCGACGTCGGGGCACCGCGCTGGCGCATCCGTCACGCGCACGGGACGCTCGTCGCACGAGCCGTCGTCCTCGCGACCGGCGGACGCTCGCTGCCGCGCACGGGCAGCGACGGCGCCGGGTTCGCCATCGCCGAGCGTCTCGGCCACCGCGTCACGGCGACGGTGCCGGCGCTCGTCCCCTTCGTGCTCGAGAGCGCGTTTCACCGCGAGCTCTCCGGGGTGTCGCATCCGGTCGAGCTCGAGACCTTCGTCGACGGCAGGCTCGCCGACCGTCGCACGGGCAGTCTTCTCTGGACGCACTTCGGCGTGAGCGGACCCGTCGTCCTCGACGCGAGCCGGCACTGGACGATGGCGCGCCACGCCGGACGCGCCGCGGAAGTGCACTGCAGCGTGTTTCCCGGCGAACGGCTCGACGCGATCGAACGCCGGCTGCTCGCCGCGTCGGGCGCACGGCCGCGCGCGTCGCTCGCGCGCGTTCTCGCAGAGACGCTTCCCGAGCGCGTCGCCGCCGCGCTCGCGCGTGCCGCCGGCGTCGACCCGACCACACGCCTCGCCGAGCTGTCGCGCCCGGCGCGACGGACGCTCGCGCGCCATCTCGGCGGCCTCGTCCTGCCGGTCGCGCGCGACCGCGGCTGGAACCACGCCGAGGTGACGGCCGGCGGCGTCCCGCTCGACGAGATCGACTACCGCACGATGGCGTCGCGCAAGCAGGCCGGCCTGTACCTGGTCGGCGAGATGCTCGACTGCGACGGCCGCATCGGCGGCTTCAACTTCCAATGGGCATGGGCGACGGGCTTTCTCGCCGGCCGCGCGGCCGTCGACTTGTGCTCACTCCGGTCGTAGCTCTCCCGAGAGTCGCCGCAGCGCGCCAATCGCTGATCTTCGTCGTTTCTGCTCACCTTTGGCGCAGCTCCGTGCACGTAACGACGAGTTTTTCCTTGCCCCGCCGGCTCGAAAGCCTCAAGCTCGCGAAGGCTGCAAGGAGGATGTCGCATGACGTGCCGAACATCCACTCTGCTCGCGACGCTACTCGTGAGCGCTCTCCTCGACGCGCTGGTCGCGACCGCGTGGGCCGATTGTGTGGACACCCCGCTCACCGTCACGTTCGACTCGGGCACGGAGACACTGAACTGCTACACCGAAGCCGGCATGAGCGTCTGTGGCGCCCGACATTTGTTCGGGCCCTATTACTTCGGAACGCCGCCGATCGTCGGTGACAGCGACGGCGACACCTCCGCCGACCTCATGAACACGGGCGTCGATGGCGACACGGTGTACACCTTCTCGATGGGCGGGGCGCCATTCGCCGTCACCTCGTTCAACTTCGAGTACTTCTCCGGCACGCACGCGTTCGAGTCGTCGAAGGGCGGCCACTTCAACCAGTCCGACAACGAGGTCGTCATGCCGGACCCGGAGGAGTGGTCCGGGATCACGAGCTTCACGTGGACCGCGGTCGGCGGCGACACGCTCGGCGGCGTGATGGATAATCTCGCGATCGTCGCCCAGTGCTGCGGCAACGGCGTCGTCGACACCGGTGAGCAGTGCGACGACGGCAACACGGAGACCGGCGATTGCTGCTCGTCGACCTGTCAATTCGAGTCGAGCGGCTCGGCGTGCGCAGCCGACGAGGACTTTTGCACCGACGACGTGTGCGACGGTGCCGGCACGTGTACGCATCCCGTGCTGCCGGACTGCGAGCTGACCCCGCCGTGCAGTCCGACGGAGCCGCCAAGCGCTGTCTCGTTCCAGCATCCGAATAAGGCATCGTCGTACAAGGCCGAATTCGTCCAAGCGTTCGTCGCCTGCGGCAACATCGGCGGCAACAATCCGAACACGCTCGCTGGCGGCGGTGCGGCGCCGGCGTGTAAGCCGCCGGAAACGGAAACCGAGCGCGCGGGTAGCCCAGCGGACGGGTGGAAGTGGGATCCGGCCAAGGGCCAGGGTGCCATCGCGATGAAACGGATCTGTCCGGGCGCGGCGGATATGAGCGTGAAGCTGAAGGTCAAAGGGATCGTGGACGGCGGGGGCGCGCCCGCCAACACGCAGGGCGCTCTCGGAGTTACGGTGCGCATGACGCTCGCCGATCCCGTCAACGGCGAGATGATCACTGTTCCCATCAGCGGCAACGTCCCCGTCACGTTGGTGAACGGGAATGGCAGGCTGAAAACGACGTTGACCGTCATCTTGAGCGAGAGCGGTTTCCCCGAGATCCCCAACGGAACCTCGATCGAATTCCTCGACGTCGTGATCCGCGACCCCAACGGTACTCGCGTCGCGGATCCAGGTGTGTTTCTCCCGTAAGCCATTCGACCGACGACGCGGCGTTCTCCTCTTGCAGAAGACTCCGCCGACGCGATAGAGAGAGCCCACACATGTTCCCCGCGGACCTCACCCTCGACGCTTCGAAACGCAGCAGCCGCCGCTCGGTGGTCGTTGTCGTCGTCGTCGGCGTGACCGAGGCCATCGCGCCCTAGCGGGGACGCAAGCGTAACGCATCCGAAACCCCTGCTGGCGCGAGGCCGGCGGGGGTTTCGTCGTTTTGGAGCCCCGCCGTTCCCCGAGCCGCAGGCACAACGCGGAAGGAGGACAACATGCAGACGAACGGTGCGGGGCTGATCGTGCGGCTTCTCGAGCGCCAGGGGATCACGACGATCCCCGGCATTCCGGGGGGCGCGAGCCTGCCGCTCTACGACGCGCTCCACGGGAGCGCGATCCACCACGTGCTCGCCCGACACGAGCAAGGCGCCGGGTTCATCGCCCAGGGCATGGCACGCACGACGGGGGCGGCGGCGGTCTGCCTCGGCACCTCGGGACCGGGGGCGACGAATCTCCTCACGGCGATCGCCGACGCCAAGCTCGACTCCATCCCGCTCGTCGCGATCACCGGCCAAGTGCCGCGCGCGATGATCGGCACCGACGCGTTCCAGGAGATCGACACCTACGGTCTCACGATCCCGATCACGAAGCACAACTACTTGGTCTCGTCGGCGCGAGAGCTGCTGCGTGTCGTGCCGGAGGCGTTCCGCATCGCGACCTCCGACCGCCCGGGACCGGTCGTGATCGACGTCCCCAAGGACGTGCAGCTGGAGCCCATCACCGTCGACGCGTGGCCCGAGCCCGGGCGCGCCACCGCCGCGATGCCCTGCCCCGCCGCCGACGCGCGACGGGCCGTGGCGCTCCTCGAGGCAGCGCGGCGGCCGGTGCTGCTCGTCGGCGCCGGCGTCCTCGCGGCCGGCGCCTCCGATCTCGTCCGCCAGCTCGCCGAGGCGGGCTCGATCCCTGTGGCGGCGACGCTCCTCGGCCTCGGCGTCATGCCGACGCACCACCCGCTCTTCCTCGGTATGGTGGGAATGCACGCGGCGCGCGCCACCAATCTGATCTTGGAGGAATGCGACCTCCTCGTCGGACTCGGCATCCGCTTCGACGATCGCGCCACCGGGAAGGCAGCCGAGTTCTGTCCGGGCGCGCGCATCATCCACGTCGACGTCGACGCGAGCGAGCTCGGCAAGATCAAAACCCCGACGCTGGGAATCCGCGCCGACGTCGGAGAGGCGCTGCGGGCGTTCCTCGCCGACGTAACGGCGCGGCGGCGCCCGACGTGGTCGGCGCGCGTCGCGGCGCTCCGCGCGGCGCATCCGCTCGCGATGCCCGGCATGGATGACGTGCGGCGGCCGTACGGCATCGTCCGTGCCGTCGCGGCCCTCGCGGGCGACGACGCGATCGTGACCAGCGACGTCGGCCAGCATCAGATGTGGGTGGCGCAAGCGTTTCCGTTCACGCGGCCGCGCCAGTGGCTCACCTCGGGCGGCCTCGGGACGATGGGGTTCGGCCTGCCGGCGGCGATCGGGGCGGCGCTGGCCTGCCGCGACCGCCGCGTCGTCTGCTTCACCGGCGACGGCAGTCTCTTGATGAACATCCAAGAGCTCGCGACCGCCGTCGAGGAGGAGACGCGGATCACGGTGATCCTCCTCGACAACGCGCATCTCGGCCTCGTGCGGCAGCAGCAGGAGCTCTTCTACGGCGGCCGCTTTCACGGGTCGCGCTTTCACGCGGCGCCCGACTTTGCGGCGATCGCCCGCGGTTTCGGCATGGAGGCCTGTGACCTCGAGACCGCCGCCGACGCGCCCGCGGCGCTGGCGCACGCGTTCGCGAGCGAGGGCCCGTATCTCGTCCGCGTGCCCATCGCCGCCGAGGCCAACGTGTATCCGATGGTGCGTCCGGGCGCGGCGAACCGCGAGATGATCGACCACAACCTGCCGCACGACGCGGCCACCGAGGAGGAATGCGATGCAGCCGACGCCATGTGACGCAGCGAACGAAACTCGCAGCGGCCTCGACCGCGACGCGAACCGCGTCGTGCTCCGTCTCCTCGTCCGCAACCACCCGGGGGTCATGTCGCACGTGTGCGGTCTCTTTCACCGCCGGCTCTTCAACGTCGACGGCATCGCCTGCCTGCCCACTGCCGATCCATCGCGCAGCGCCGTCCTGCTGCTCGTGCGCGAGGACGCGCGGCTCGAGCAGGTCGTGCGTCAGCTCGCGAAGCTCGTCGACGTCCTCGAGATCCGGCGCGACGCCGCAGGAGTCGAGGCCTTCACGCCGGTCGCCGTCGCGCTCGGGATCGCAGGCGGATCGTAGGATCGGGCTGTGCGACCTTCGCGGACTCGGTGCGCTCTCAGTTGGAAGAGAACCGCCCGAAGCCGATGTGGAGCTTCTTCAGCCCCTTCGGCGAGCTGCAGCCGGCGCTGATCGAGTTCACGTCCTCGATGGGAATGACGAACATGCCCGTGGCTGTGATGGCCGGAACAGAAAGGAACGCGCCGGTGACGGAGAATGGATCCATGTCGACGTTCACTTGCTGGTACAGCGTCCCCCAACCCGAGGAGAATGTGAACCCGCCCATGTTGATGACGGTCACCTTCGTCGACGTCGGTGTGATCGGCGTGGTGTGATCGGGCTTCCACGTGACGGAGAACGGGCCTGTCAACGCCGTATCGCCCGAGGAGAAGAACGTACCGCAGTCGTTCGTCGTACCGGTGAAGGTGCCGCTGAACTTGCCGGACACGGTGAAGAGGCCCACGAAGAGCGGGTTCGGCTGTATCGTGCAGTCGGCGAGCGAGCCCTTCAGCTTCACCACCGTGGACGTCGCGCCACCGCTGGTGATGAGTGACGGCTTGATCGCCATGACGCCGCTCACGGTGTCGCACGTCACCGAGGAGTGCGTGATGTCGATCGGAGTGGTCTTGGCGGCCGCGATGATCGGCACGAGCACGAGGGCGGCGGCGAGGATCGCATGGGGGAAGGTGCGGAGGAGCATGAGGTTTCTCCTTCGGGAAAGCGGCTCGGGTTTTTCGGACAGGAAACGCGCGGCGCAGACGGTATCAGAAATCAGGACGTGCAGAAATCGCGCGCGCACGTGCGGACGGTCGGTCGGTTACCCCTGCGCACCGCGACGCGCCGAGATCACCTGCACGCGCTCGCCGGCCGCGAGGCAGAGGCGCTCGATCGGCGAGCAAGTTGACGCGCGGGCGGGGCACGAGGACGGCGGGATAGGGCTTCGAACCATATAGGACGTCAATATATTATCTGTATTTGTATTTCGTTTACGTTACTATTGACGAGCTCATGGGTTTCGCCTATTCTTCGCCTATGCGCCCGGTGCCGCAGCTGACGGCAGACGCGCCCTGCGTCGTGCCTCCCGAGCTTCTCGCCCGACCATCGCGTGATGAGCTCCGCCACCTCGATCATGACGCGGCTGCGCTCGAGCTCGACCGCTACCTGCGCCTCCTCGCGCGACAGGAGGCAGTCTACCGGCGCGTGCTCGGCCGGCTCGCCGGCACGTTTCTCCGTGCGAAGGGCGCTCACAGTCTCGGGTTCGCGCGGCTCGGCGACTACACCCGCGAGCGCCTCGACATCTCGGCCCGCGAGATGCAGAGCGTTGCACGCGTCGCCGCCAAGCTGGATGCGCTGCCGGCGATCGCCGCCGCCTTTGATGCCGGTGAGATCTCCTGGACGCACGCCCGCCACCTCATCGACATCGCCACACCCGAGAACGAAGCGGCGTGGCTCGCGCTCGCGCGCGAGTTGACGGTCCGCACCCTCGCGAGCCGTATCCACGCCGCTGCCGCGGATGATTCATCGGACGACGGAGATGGGCCGCGGCCCACCGCGTCCGCCGTGCGTCTCGACGATGACGAGGACAGCGGCACGATCGAGGGCGAGCCAGAGGTGCGCGTCGCGCTCTCGTGTCCGCGTCGCCTACGAGCGCTCTGGCGTTCAACGGTCGAGCTCGCGCGTCGCATGGCCGGCGAGCCGCTGCCAGTCTGGCAGGCGTGTGAGGCCATTGCGGCGGAGGGTCTCTCCGCACCAGTGGACAGTCTTTCGGCGCCCAACCCGTCCGAGCCCGTCGAAGGTCTCTCGGCAGCGACACGATCTGAGCTGCGCGGCGAACCTGCCGCCTCGTGTTGCGCCGAGCACAGCGAGACAGCCGACCGCGATCCTCAGCGCGATGACGGCGATCCTCAGCACGATGACGGCGATCAACAGCGCGACCGATGTCGTGCGCACGGGCAGCCACATGAGCGCCGCGATGAGTCGTTCCCGCATCTTGACTGGCGCGCAATCGACGCAGTGGTCCGGCGGAACCTCGCAGCGCTCGACGATGGTATCGATGATCTCGACGCGTTCGCCCTTGACGCACGATTGCGCGCAACGCGCGACGCCATGCAGCGCGTGCATTGGCAGACGGGGCGGCTCTTGCGGCTCGTCTTCGATCTGCGGCTGTATCGATGGCTCGGCTTCGAGACCGGCGCGCGCTACGTGCGAGAGCGGCTCGGGATCTCGATTCGCACGGCGCAGGGGCTGATCGCGGTCGATCGCGTCACGGCGCGATTGCCGCGGATCGCGGCGGCGTACGAAGCCGGCGCAATCTCGTGGCTGCGCGCGCTGACGATCGCGCCGGCCGTGAGCGAAACCCACGAGGCGGCGTGGCTCGCCCGGGCCCGTGAGGTGACGCTGCGCCGGTTGAGCGACGACGTTGGCTGGGCGCTCGCCGTGCAGGACGTTCAACCGCTCTGCGAGCCGGTCGCGCCGCCGCCCGCGGGGACGCTCGAAATGCCGAACGACGCGCAAATGCGTGCGCGCTGCGCAGACGAGACGCCGGACGTGACGATCAGCTTTCGCGCGCCGGTGTCGGTCGTCGCGCTCTTTCGGCAGGCGCTCGCGGCATACACCGGAGCCGGAGAGCCCATGTGGCGCGGCTTCGAACGGCTGCTCGACCACGTTCGCACCGAATGGCTCGGACGGCCCAAGCATCGCGACCCCGTGTTTGCGCGCGACGGGTGGCGCTGCGCCGTTCCGGCGTGCAGCGCACGGCGCAACTTGCACGACCATCACATCGTGTTTCGCTCGCGCGGCGGCGGGAACGCCCGCGACAACCGGATCGCGCTCTGCGCGGCGCACCACCATCACGGTATCCATGCCGGCTACGTGCGCGCCTGGGGCGAGGCGCCGGATGGAATCCATTGGGAGCTCGGCACGCGCGCCGGCGCGCCGCCGCTCATGACGCTGATCGGAGATCGTTACATGCAGTGAGCGTGGGACCACGCAGCGTGCCGGCGCCGCAGAGCACCGACGGCCGACCGCCGACCCGGCGCAGCGAGATCGCTTCGAGCCGACACCACACCGACACGGAGCAGCCTCGTCGCGTTATCCGCGTCGGGTTATCCTCGTCGCGTTATCCGCGTGAGCGTCCAGAGTGTCCGGACTGAGCGTGAGCGTCCAGACTTGTGAACGCGCGGCCATTCCGCTAATTAGGCGGCCTTTTTTACCCAGACGCGTGGCGAATCGCGCTGCACTCACGTGTCGGGATGAAGCTGCCGCGGCGCGACGACGCCGGGGACGAAGGGAGCGAGGGCGGTGCCCGTAACCATCAGACCTGCCGAACGAATTCGACGACTTCCGCGGTATCTCTTCGCCGAGATCGACCGCATGAAGAAGGAAGCGTCGGCACGCGGCGTCGACCTCATCAGCCTCGGCATCGGCGACCCGGACACCCCGACGTTCCCCCACATCGTGCAGGCGCTCGCCGAGGCCGCGGCGCGGCCGGCGAACCACCGCTATCCCGATTACGAGGGCCTGCCGACCTTCCGCGCGGCCGCGGCCTCGTTCGTGAAGGGGCGCTTCGGTGTGACGGCCGATCCCGAGACCCAGGTCGTGTCGCTGATCGGCTCGAAGGAGGGCGTCGCCAACATGGCGGTCGCCTTCGTCGATCCCGGCGACATCGTCCTTGTCCCCGACCCCGGGTATCCCGTCTACGGCATCGGCACGCTCTTCAACGGCGGCACGCCGTACCTGATGCCGCTCCGCGCCGAGAACGCGTTCCTTCCCGACTTGCGCGCGATTCCCGAGGAGATCGCGCGCCGCGCGAAGCTCATGTGGCTCGGGTACCCGAACAACCCGACGGCGGCGCTCGCGAGCCCGCAGTTCTTCGCCGACGTCGTCGAGTTCGCGACCCGCCACGGCATCATCGTCGCGCATGACAACGCCTACTCCGAGATCTACTACGACGAGCCGCCGCCGAGCTTCCTCGCGACCCCGGGCGCCGAGGCCCTCGGCATCGAGTTCCATTCGCTCTCGAAGACCTACAACATGACGGGCTGGCGCGTCGGGTTCGCGATCGGCAACCGCGAGCTCATCACCGGCCTCGGCAAGGTGAAGACGAACGTCGACTCGGGCGTCTTCCAAGCGGTACAGGAGGCCGGCATCGCCGCCCTGACCGGCGACCAAGCGCCCGTCGCCGGCATGCGGGCGCTCTATCGCGAACGGCGCGATCTGCTGCTCACGGCACTGGCGACCCTCGGCCTCGAGGCGCAGCCGGTGCGCGGGACCTTCTACGTGTGGGTGCGGGTGCCGCGCGGCTTCACGTCGGCGTCGCTCACCGCGAAGCTCCTGCAGGAGATCGGCGTCGTCGTGACGCCGGGGAGCGGCTTCGGCGAGGCCGGCGAGGGCTACATCCGGTTCAGCTTGACCGTCGCAACGTCGCGCTTGGCGGAGGCGGTGGAGCGCCTGCGGACCCTCAGGCTCTGACATGCATCGCGTCTACATCGGCCTCGGCTCCAACCTCGGCGACCGCAAGGCGAACATCCGCGAGGCGGAGGAGAAGCTCACCGCGCTTCCCGACACGCGCATCGTGAAGGCGTCGTCGCTCTACGAGAGCGAGCCGCTCGGCAACGCCAAGACGTGGTTCGTGAACAGCGTCCTCGAGATCGAAACCGAGTTCGAGCCCGAGGAGCTGCTGAAGCGCACCAAGGCAATCGAGACCGCGATGGGACGCAAGCGCGTCAAGGGCAAGCGCTGGGGGTCGCGGATCATCGACCTCGACTTGCTGCTCTTCGACAATCAGACGATCAACAAGCGCAATTTGAAGCTGCCGCACCCCGAGATGCAGAAGCGGCGCTTCGTGCTCCTGCCGCTCTCGGAGCTCGCCCCCCACGTCACGCACCCGCAGCTCGGGACGACGATCTCCGAGCTGCTCGGCGGCCTGAAGGACCCGAAGAAAGTCGTCCTGCTCCGCCCCTGATTCGACCCCTTGAAGGTCGTACCCGTTCATCTCTAGACTGGCGTTCCTGCGGCGCCGCGCCGTACCGATCATGTCTGGATACGCCTACGATCGGTTGTCGGTCGTCGACAACTCGTTTCTCGCGATCGAAGACCCGAACTCCCACCAGCACGTGGGCGCCGTGATGCTGTTCGACGTCGGGCCGCTCGGGAACAGCGACGGCGGCGTCGACATCGACCGCGTGCGTGCGTACGTCGACGCGCGGCTGCACCTGATGCCGCGCTACCGCCAGCGTCTCACCCCCGTGCCACTCGGCACGCGCCTCGTGTGGGTCGACGACAACCACTTCAACATCCACTACCACGTACGCCACACGAGCCTGCCGCGTCCCGGGGACGAGCGCCAGTTGAA
>JBGPOW010000060.1:0-21340 GCA_041488235.1 Binatia bacterium | reverse complement strand
GGAGAGCGCGGCGGCGCGGGCACGGCGCAGGTCCTCGTGCGGCAAGTCGAGGATGCGCTGATCGTTGGTGTACGAATGGATCGTCGTCATCAGGCCGCGGCGGATGCCGAAGCTCTCGTGCAGCACCTTGGCGACCGGCGCGAGGCAGTTCGTCGTGCACGACGCGTTGGAGATGACGTCGTGCTTCTTCGGGTCGTATGTGTCGTGGTTCACGCCGTAGCAGATCGTGAGATCGGCGCCTTTCGCCGGCGCGGAGATGATCACCTTTTTGGCGCCTGCCGCGAGGTGCTTCGCCGCTTTGTCGCGGGCGGTGAAGAGACCGCTGCACTCGAGGACGAGCTGGACGCCGAGGTCTTTCCACGGCAGGTTCGCCGGGTCGCGCTCGGCGATGACCTTGATCTGCTTGCCGCCGACGCTCAGCGAGCCTTCGGCGTGCGTCACCTCGGCCTTCAGCGTACCGTGGACGGAGTCGTACTTGAGGAGATGCGCCAGCGTCTCGGCATCGGTGATGTCGTTCACCGCGACGAAGTCGAGTCCGCGCTCGGCGAGACACGCCCGAAACACGTTCCGACCGATACGGCCGAAGCCATTGATGCCGACACGCACTGTCATGGGGGCCCTCCGGGTAAGCGGTCCGTATGTCACGCGACGGCCAGGCAGTCAACCGAACTTCCTCAACAACGACGCATGATTGACTGCTCCCGAGTCCTATACTACGGTCCGCGTTTCGTTCCTTCGCGTGACGGTTCTGTGGGGGTGAGATGAGCATGTGGCTGTCCGCCGTCCGCCAGCTGCTGACGCAAGCCGAGCCGCTGACGATTCCGCGACCGCAGGAGACCATCGTCCAGATGGTCACCGGCTCGGGAGCCGTCGTCCAAGGCGTGCTCTTCCTGCTCCTCGGCTTCTCGGTCGTCAGCTGGGCGATCATCTTCACCAAGAGTCGGCAGATGCGTCGCGCCGAGCGCGAATCCGAGCGCTTCATCGACATCTTCTGGGACGCGAAGAACCTGACCGCGATCAACACCGCGAGCCTGGATTTGAAAGAGAGTCCCGTCGCGCAGGTCTTCCGCGCGGGGTATCAAGAGCTCGTGCGGCTGACGCGCGCGAAGCGCCAGGCGGCGGGCAGCGATGAGATGTCGACCGACCTCGGCGGCGTCGAGAACGTCGAGCGCGCGATGAAGCGCGCCACGACGCAAGAGATCACCAAGCTCGAGCGTTCGTTGACGTTCCTCGCGACGACCGCCAGCGCGGCGCCGTTCGTCGGCCTCTTCGGCACCGTCTGGGGCATCATGAACGCGTTTCGCGGCCTCAGCGTCACGCAATCGTCGAGCATCCAGGCGGTCGCACCCGGCATCTCGGAGGCGCTGATCGCGACCGCGATCGGCCTCGCGGCGGCGATCCCGGCGGTGATCGCGTACAACCATTTCGCCGGCAAGGTGCGCGTCCTTTCCTCCGAGATGGACAACTTCGCGTCGGAGTTCCTCAACATCGCCGAGCGGCATTTCTTGAAGTGACGAACGATGGCCGGTTTCGACAGTAGCCGCGGCGGGAGCGGCAGCATCGCGCAGATCAACGTGACGCCGCTCGTCGACGTCATGCTGGTCCTGCTCGTCATCTTCATGGTGACGGCGCCGATCATCCAACAGGGTGTCGCCGTCGACTTGCCGAAGACGCGTGCCGCGCCGCTCAGCGCCCAGGAGGAGCCGCTCGTGGTCGGCGTCGCGCAAAACGGCGCGATTTTTCTCAACGACAACCCGATCGCGATCGGCGACCTGCGCGCGAAGCTGGTGGCGATCGCGCAAGCGAAGCCGGATCACCAGGTGTTGCTGCGCGCCGATCGCAACGTGCCCTACGGCGAGGTCGTGCGGGTCATCGCGGCGGTGAAAGAGGCCGGGGTCAGCCGGCTCGGCATGGTGACGGAGCCGCCGCCGGAAGGGCGGTGATCCTTGGCCGACCCGCGCCGCGCCGGCCGTAACGGTCGCAAGAACGGCGACGGCTCGTTTCTGCGCGCAACGTTGCTGTCGGCGGTGCTGCACGCGCTCGCGATCGGCTTGATCCTGCTCGCGCCACATCGCATGCGCGCCGCGCCGCCGACCGCCTACACCGTCGAGATCGTCGATCCGAGCGCGCTCGGCGGGAAGCTGCTTGCGGGGCCGATCGGCGGCGGCGCTGCGAATGCACGCCAACAGCGTCCGCGCGTCGCGCCGCCACCGCCACCCCCCCCGCCACCGCCGAAAGAACCCGAGCAGGTCGCGAAGGCGGAGCCGCCGAAGCCGGAGCCGCCGAAACCCGAGCCGCCGAAGGAAGACGCCGACTCGGTGCCGCTCACCAAGGCGACGCCGGCACCGCAGCCGACGCGCGTCGCCCCGACGGCGCGCCCGACCGCACGTGCGACGGCGAAGCCGTCACCGACGCCTGTTGTCGTTGCGAAGCCGAAGACGACTGCGACCCCCATCCTGCACGCGGCGGCCAAGCCGACCGCGACCGCGATCGAGCGCGCCAACGCGCGGGCGACCGCGAGTCCCGCGGCGCTCGCGCGCCGGCCGGTGCCGACTCCCGCGCCCGCGGCGCCGGCACGCGGCGAGGCGGCGAAGGAGCACGAGCGCGCGCCGTCGGGCGACGACCTCGACAGCAAGCTCGCGGCGGCGATCAAAGGCGTCGAGTCGAACGTCGAAAAGAGCGGCACGCGCGGCCTCCACGGCGCCGGACCGGGCGGCGGCATGGGCGGCACCGAGCGCACGTTGAACGGGCCCGCCGGCGTGGGCGGCGAAGGGCCGGGTGGTGGCGGCACGCTCCGCGGCCTCGAGTTCGTCGTCTACTACAATCAGATGCTGACGCGGATCAAAGAGAGTTGGACGTACGTGGGGGAGCGCTCCGACTTGCGTGTCACCGTCCGCTTCAGCATCCTCGATTCGGGAGAGATCACGGACCTTCGCCTGGTGGAGCGCTCGGGCGACCCCGGCTATGACGCATCGGTCGAGCGCGCTATCAAGCGTGTGAGTCCGTTGCCGCCACCGCCGGAGGCGTACCGCAAGGACTTCAGCGACGTCGAGCTCACGTTCCGACCGGCGGACCTGCGTCGTCCGTCGGGCTGAAGAGGGTGAGCTCGTGAGCCGGCGCGCGTAAGGAGGGATGATGGGAGGAGCTTCGGAATCGGGACGTGAGACACGCGGCCGCCGACGATTTCGGATCGCGATGGCGAGCGCGCCACCTGTGCGCTCACCTTTCCAGCTTCGGTACGGCGGCGTCGGTGCCGCGTTTGCGCCTGTCGTTGTCGTGCTCGTCGTGCTTGCGCTCGTCGGGCCGGCGCGGGCGCAGGTGCGGGGCACGATCGTCGGGCCGGGCGCTACGAGCTATCCGATCGCCGTCTCGCCGCTCAAAGGTGGCGACGGCGAGCGCTTCGCCGACATCGTCGCCCGCGATCTCGATCTCTCCGGCTTCTTCAAGGTGATCGACCGCGGTGCGTACATCGAGAGCGCGGACAGTGTCACCGCCGACAGCATCAACTTCGAGAACTGGAAGACGATCGGCGCCCTCGCGCTCGTGAAGGGCACCGTCGAGCGCGCGCCCGACGGCGTCGTCGTCGAGGCGCGGCTCTTCGACGTCGTCGAGCGCAAGCAGATCGCGGGCAAGCGGTACCGTACGGGAGAGGACCTGCGTCGCATCGCGCACCGCTTCGCCGACGAGATCATGCTGGCGCTGACCGGCGAGCGCGGCCCCTTCGACTCGCGGATCGCCTTCGCGTCGCGCCGCGACGGCCGCTTCAAGGAGATCTGGGCGATGTCTCTCGACGGTGGCGATCTCCGCGCGGTGACGCACGAGCGCATGATCGCGCTCTCGCCGAGCTGGAACCCGGACTCGCGCTCGCTCCTTTTCACGTCGTACCGCACGGGGAATCCGAGTCTCTTCGAGCTCGACCTCGGTGGCGGCGCGCCGCGCCTCGTGTCGGCACAGCGCGGGTTGAACCTCGGCGGGCACTTTTCGCCGGCGGGCCGCGCGATCGCGGTCGCGCTCGAGAGCGGCGGCCAGACCGACATCGCGCTCCTCGATCCGAGCGGGCAGCTGATCCGCTGGGTGACGCGCGACCGCGCGCTCGACGTCTCGCCGTCGTGGTCGCCCGACGGGCGCTCGCTCGTCTTCTGCTCCGACCGCGGCGGCGGTCCGCAGATCTACACGGCGAGCGCCGACGGCGGCGAAGCGCATCGCGTGAGTTACTCGGGGAACTACAACACGTCGCCGTCGTGGTCGCCGAAGGGCGATCGCATCGCGTACGCGAGCCGCATGGGGCGCCGCTTCCAGGTCTTCGTCATCGATGCGAAAGGCGGCGACGCAAAGCAGATCACGAACAGCGCCGGCGACAACGAGGACCCGTCGTGGTCGCCCGATGGACGGTATCTCGCGTTCAGCTCGACGCGCGACGGTTCCGGCGCGATCTACCTCTCGGATGCAAGCGGCGCGCACCAGAAAAGATTGACCCCACCAGGGGGCGATGATAGCAATCCCGCCTGGTCGCGTTGGCTCGAATGAGTGGGCCACAACGAGTGGGGGAGGGGGCCCGTATGACTCGATCGATTCGCCTCGCCGCAGTGTTGATGATGGCGGCGGCTCTGGTTTCGAGCGGCTGTGCAAAGAAGAAGCAGCGCACGCTCGACGAGACGACGTCGACGTACGGTCAGGGCGGTGCCGGCAGCGAGAGCGGTCTCGCCGCGGGCAGCAGCCTCGATCGCTTCAAGCGCGGTCTCGGCCCCGAGGAAGGCGGCGTCCTGAAGGACGTGCACTTCGCCTACGACTCGTACGAGCTCGACGGCACCGCGCGCGACGTGCTCGCCGCCAACGCCGAGTGGCTGAAAGACAATCCGCGCGCGCGCACCGAGATCGAAGGTCATTGCGACGAGCGCGGCACGGTCGAGTACAACCTCGCGCTCGGCGCGCGCCGCGCGAAGGCGGTGAAGGATTACCTGGTCACGCTCGGTATCTCCGGCGACCGGCTCTCCACGATCAGCTACGGCGAGGAGCTGCCGCTCTGCCGCGAGCAGTCCGAGTCGTGTTACGCGCGCAACCGCCGCGTACACTTCGTTCCGCCGCAGTAACGCGTCCACGTCCGACGCTGCGCCACGACGTCGTCGCTTCCGCGTGCATACGAAGAGCGCGCGACGTCGTGCGCCGGGCGGCGGGGAGCGCCTCGCTGGCTCAGCAGATCTAGCCCAACGCGGCCCCGTGGGGATTCGTCCGTACGTCGCGTCCACTTCCGCCTATGTACGATCTATTCGCCTGCGAGGCGCTCCCCGCCGCCCGGCACGTGGCGTAGCGCGGTCTTCGTCTAACTTACGAAGCGTCGCGTTCGCGTTGGGGCACAGCACGGATTGCGCGGTCGCGATGCCACTGACGGGCGCGTAGCGTACGCGCTGTCATGTCAGCGTGCGCGCCGCACCACGCGCAGCGCTCGGCGTGCGACACGCGATCGTGTGGCCGACCGTCGCGCGACTGGCGCGGCGGTGCATCTGGCGAGCGGCGGTGCGGGGTACGGCGGGCGGTCGCCTCGCAGGCGAATAGATCGTACATAGGCGGAAGGCGCCGCGACGTACGGACGGATCCCCACGGGGCCGCGTTGGGCTAGATCTGCTGAGCCAGCGAGGCGACTGCCCGCCGTACCCCGCGCCGTCGCCCGCCAGCGCGGATCGTCATTCCAGCCGTGCGAGATGTCGCGACGCTCGTCGTGGAGCGCCGCGGCGGGCGCTGCGCGTTGTGAGGCTAGGCGCGCGGTGGTAAGGAAACGGGCGTGTTGACGGGCCGGAAAGCGCTGCTCGTGGTCGCGATCGCGGGTGTCGCGGGGTGTGCGACGCAGGCCGATATGTCGGACATTCGGCGCGAGCAGCGGAGCATTCGGACGCAGCTCGCGGATACGCGGGCGACGCTCGACAGCCTGCAGCGCGAGGTCGCGACGACGCGCGGGAAGGTGCAGGAGAATCGGCACGCGGAGCGCGCCGACACGCGTTTCCAAAATCTCGAGGCGCGCGTCGCCGCGTTGGAGCAGGGGCATCCCGGTGCGTCGGTCGAGGGCGGGCCCGCCGACGTAGGTGGCGAACCACAGACGGCGCCGTCGACGGAAACGGCAGCGGCGCCCGAGGGGCCGCGCGTCGCGAGCGTGCCGGCGGCGAACCGCGAGGACGCTGCGGAAACGCCCGAACAATATCGAGCAGCGGTCACGCTCGTGCGACAAAAGGAGTACGACCGCGCCATCCAGCAGTTCCGCGAGTTCCTGCGCACGAATCCCGACTCTCCGCTCGCAGGCAATGCGCATTACTGGATCGGCGAGTGCTACTACACGCTCGGCGACTACTCGCAGGCGATTCTCCAATTCAACGAGGTCCGGCAGCACTACGCGAAGAGCGACCGCGCGGCGCCCGCGCTCCTCAAGATCGGGCTCTCGTTTCTCGAGATGGGCAACAAGAGCGAGGCGCGGCTCGCGTTTCAAAAGGTCGTGAACGACTATCCGGCGTCGCCGGAGGCGGGGCAGGCGAGAGAGAAGCTGCGGTTGCTCGGCGCGTAGTGGAGCTGATCCGCCACATCGAGTCCCATCCGCGGCGCTTCGCCGCGCCGGTCGTGACTCTCGGGAACTTCGACGGCGTTCACCGCGGCCACCAAGCGATTCTCGAGCGCGTCGTCACCGAGGCGGGGGCGCGCGGCACCGACGGCGTCGCGATCACCTTCCATCCGCATCCGGTCTCGGTCTTGCGGCCGCAGGCGGCGCCGAATCTGCTCACGCCGCTCCGCGAGAAGGTGCGCTGGACGGCGGCGGCCGGCGTCGACGTGCTGGTGCTGCAACACTTCACGCCTACCTTCGCGACGGTCGAGCCGGAAGCGTTCGTCGAGCGCTTTCTCGTCACGCGCCTGCGCGCGAAGCGACTGATCGTCGGCCACAGCGTGAGCTTCGGCCACGCGCGACGCGGCAACGCGGCGTTGCTCGAGACGCTGGGTGGACGCCTCGGCTTCGACGTCGAAGTGATCGGGCCGGTCGAGGTCGACGGGCACGTCGTCTCGAGCTCGCTCGTCCGGCGCGTGATCGAGTCGGGCGACGTTCGCCTCGCGGCCGCCCTCCTCGGTCGACCGCACGCGGTCGTCGGCCGCGTCGTCGTCGGCAAGCGCCGCGGCGCCACGCTCGGCTTTCCGACGGTGAACGTGCAGGCGCCCGTCGGCCTCCATCCGCCTGATGGCGTGTACGCGGTGCGCGTGGACGTCGAGGGCGCGAGAGGGCAGGGTGGCGCCGCGGACTGCGCTGCGATCCGGCGCGACGGGGTCGCCAATCTCGGTCGGAATCCGACCTTCGGCGCGAACGCGCGCACGCTCGAAGCGCACCTGTTCGACTTCGACGGCGATCTGTACGGCCGTCGCTGTCGCGTCGCGTTCGTCGAGCGGCTGCGCGGCGAGATCGCGTTCGCGGACGTCCACGCGTTGGTCGCGCAGATCCGTCGCGACGCCGACGCCGCGCGCGCAGCGCTCGCGCGGACGCCGGCGGGCAGCGGCGGCTGAGCGGCGGCGCCTGCGGTGGCGCCTTCCGAGCGGTCGCGCGTGATCACGACCTCGCACGCGCTCATCGTCGGCGCCGCGGATGCCGGCCGCCGGCTCGATGTGTTCGTCGCCGCGGGCGGCCTCGGACTCTCGCGGTCACAGGTCCGCCACCTCATTGATGCCGGTGCGGTGCGCGTCGGCGGCGTCGCGCGCAAGCCGGGGTACGTCGTCCGAGCGGGCGATCGAGTCGCCGTCGAGATCGCGCCGCCGCCGGCGACCCGTGCCGAGCCCGAGGACCTGCCGCTCGACGTGCTCTACGAGGACGAGCTCGTGATCGCCATCAACAAGGCGCCGGGAATGGTCGTCCATCCGGCGCCGGGGCGGTGGCAGGGAACGCTGGTGAACGCGCTCCTGCATCGCTGGGGACGGCTGCCGGCGAGTGACGATGCGCGTCCGGGGATCGTGCACCGGCTCGATCGCGACACTTCCGGCGTCATGGTGATCGCACGCACGCCGGCGGCGCTCGAGCGCCTGGCGCGGCAATTTCACGACCGCACCGTCGCGAAGCGCTATCTCGCGGTCGTGCGCGGCGTCGTACGACGCGACGCGCTCGTGATCGACGCGCCGATCGGCCGGCATCCGACGGAGCGGAAGAAGATGTCGACGCGCACGCGCCGCGGTCGCGCCGCGCTCACGCGCGTCCGCGTGCTCGAGCGGTTCGCGGGTGCCACGCTCGTCGAGGCGGCGCCGGAGACCGGGCGTACGCACCAGATCCGCGTCCACTTGGCGGCGCGCGGTCACCCCATCGTCGGCGACGCGGTGTACGGCGGCGCGCGCCGTGGCCAGGACGCGACGCCGCTGATCGCGCGGCAGGCGTTGCACGCCGCCTCGCTCGCGGTGACGCATCCGGAGACGGGGACGCGGCTGCAGCTCGTCGCGCCGCTCTGGCCCGACATGGCGCGGCTGCTGGTAACGCTTCGCACAGCAACTTCGTGACGAAACTATTGACAACGTCGACATCATCCACTAGCGTCGATCACGAGTCGTGGTGGGGGGGAAGGGGCCTTGCTTCAGTATCGCCCTCACGTCTAAAGCGAATCACTCCTCGAGAAACTATTTCCCTTTACGGTCATGTCATCGTGACCATTTCATACACGGGAGAACTCGGAGGGATGACGAACCCCGGCGTGCACATCTTGGCCGGTGAGGGGACGCGGGCGGAGGATCAGTAGCACCTCTCAATTGGATTGCTCGACGGCACACGCGTATCGTTTTTACCGCTCCCGCCTCCGCAGCCTCGTCGCCCTCGTTCGTTGAAGGCTCTGTCCGGAGAACAAGCACCCTGTAGAGGAGCTCGTATGGTACGAAACCGCGCACGCGCCGACGCTCAACAAGCCCAAGAGGAGCGCCCGAACGGCGACTCCGGCCCCGACCCGGCGGCAGCATCACCCGACGCCGCGCCGGCCGTAGCGACCGCGCCGGCCGTAGCCGCCGCGCCGACCGTAGCTGCCGCACCGGCCGTAGCTGCCGCACCACAGCGCGGCGCGGCGGTCGCGTCGGCACCGCCGTCGTCCGCGGCGACAGCACCGCCGTCGGGTCTGAACCTGAAGGTGCTGAAGGACAAGAAGATCAGCGAGCTCGCGCAGCTCGCCCGCGACTTCAACGTCGAGGGCTCGTCCGCGATGCGCAAGCAAGAGCTGATCTTCGCGATCCTGCAGGCGCAGACGGAACAGAACGGCTTCATCTACGGCGAGGGCGTCCTCGAGGTCCTACCCGACGGCTTCGGGTTCCTGCGCGCGCCCGACTACAACTACCTGCCGGGTCCGGACGACATCTACATCTCGCCGAGCCAAATTCGCCGCTTCAACCTTCGCACCGGCGACGTCGTCTCGGGACAGATCCGGCCGCCGAAGGAAGGCGAGCGGTACTTCGCGCTGCTCAAAGTGGAGGCGATCAACTACGAGGAGCCCGAGCGCGCCCGCGAGAAGATCCTCTTCGACAACCTCACGCCGCTCTACCCTGACGAGCACCTGCGGCTCGAGCACAACCCGACCGAGTACACGACACGCATCATCGATCTGATGACGCCGATCGGCAAAGGGCAGCGCGGCCTGATCGTCGCCGCGCCGCGTACCGGCAAGACGATGATGCTGCAGAACCTCGCGCACGGGATCACGCACAACGACAAAGACGTCGTGCTGATCGTGCTGCTGATCGACGAGCGCCCGGAAGAGGTCACCGACATGCAGCGCTCGGTGCAGGGCGAGGTCGTGAGCTCCACCTTCGACGAGCCGGCGACGCGCCACGTGCAGGTCGCCGAGATGGTGATCGAGAAGGCGAAGCGGCTCGTCGAGCACGGTAAGGACGTCGTGATCCTCCTCGACTCGATCACGCGCCTCGCGCGCGCCTACAACTCCGTCGTCCCGCCGAGCGGCAAGATCCTCTCCGGCGGCGTCGACTCGAACGCGCTGAGAGGCCCCAAGAAATTCTTCGGCGCCGCCAGAAACATCGAGGACGGCGGCAGCCTGACGATCATCGGCACGGCCCTAGTAGATACGGGCAGCCGCATGGACGAGGTGATCTTCGAAGAATTCAAAGGCACCGGCAACATGGAAATCCACCTCGACCGCCGCCTCATGGACAAGCGCATCTTCCCCGCCCTCGACATCAACCGCAGCGGCACGCGCAAAGAAGAGCTCCTGCTCCCCCGCGAGGTCCTGAACCGCGTCTGGATCCTCCGCAAGCTCCTAGCGCAACTGAACACCGTCGAAGCGATGGAGTTCCTGATCGACAAGGTCCACGGCACGAAAGACAACCAAGAGTTCCTAGAGTCGATGAACTCGTAGGAGTCTTCGCGCCAGGGGTGCCGTCGGTGCCGGTCGGCGCCGAATGGCGCCGACGATCGATAGGCGCGCGCGCAGCGCCGCGCCTCACCGAGGCCACGCGACCGGCAAGCAGCCGGCGGCTCAAACGCGTGCAGATGCAAGGCGCGAGGAAGCGAGCGCGGAGGCGTAGCGGAAGCTACGCCGCACAAGCGAGCGACCGAGCAACGCAGCAGATGCGCGCGTTTCAGCCGCCGGCGGTGCTACTCTCTGCGATGGACGGCGTGGCGCGAGCGGCCGTGCGCCGGTGCGACGTTGCGCGGCTGCGACGGTTCTTGCTATAGAAGCACGTTTGCGTGCCACGGGTGCGTGCTTCCCCGGTCAGGTCGGATCTTGCCAACGAGCTCACGTGAAGGAGTGCGCATGAAAGGATTGGTATGAGCGAAGTGACGATGAAACAGCTGCTGGAGGCGGGGGTCCACTTTGGCCACCAGACCAGCCGCTGGAATCCCAAGATGAAGCCGTACATCTTCGGCGCGCGGAACGGCATCTACATCATCGACCTGCAGCAGACGGTGAAGATGTTCCGCGATGCATACGCGTTCGTGCGCGAGCTGGCGGCGCAGGGCGGGTCGGTGCTGTTCGTCGGCACCAAGAAGCAAGCCCAGGACGCGATTCGCGAAGAGGCGGAGCGCTGTGGGATGTTCTACGTCACGAATCGCTGGCTCGGCGGCATGCTCACCAATTACCACACGATCAAGCAGTCGATCGATCGCATGCGCAAGCTCGATGAGACGCTCGAGAGCGAGACGATGCTCGAAGCGCTCACCAAGAAAGAGATGATCACCGTGCGCCGCGAGCGCGACAAGCTCGTCGCCTCGCTCGGCGGCATCCGCAACATGAAGAAGCTTCCCGACGCGCTCTTCGTCGTCGATCCGAAGAAAGAGGAGATCGCGGTCCGCGAGGCGAACAAGCTCGCCATCCCGGTGGTTGCCGCCGTCGACACCAACTGCGATCCCGACGTCATCGATTACAAGATTCCCGGCAACGACGACGCGATCCGCGCCATCCGGCTCTTCTGCGCCGCGATCGCCGACGCGATCATCGAGGGACGCGAGCTCTACGAGGAGCGGCAGCGCGGCCAAGGCGTCGAAGAAGAGGAAGGCGAAGCGTCCGAGCCCGCGGACATGAATAATGCAGAGGCGGCGCCGATGGGGGGCGAGATCGGATGAGTGAGGTGAACGCCCAGCTCGTGAAGGACCTGCGCGAGAAGACGGGCGCGGGCTTCATGGATTGCAAAACGGCGCTGCGCGAGAGCGCCGGCGACGTCGAGGGAGCGGTGCGCTACCTCCGCGAGCGCGGTCTCGCGGCAGCGGCGAAGAAAGCCGGCCGTGCGACCGCCGAAGGTCTCGTCGGCTCGTACATCCACGCCGGCGGCAAGATCGGCGTCCTGATCGAGGTGAACTGCGAGACCGATTTCGTCGCCCGCACCGAGCCGTTCCAGCAGCTCGTCCGCGACCTCGCGATGCAGGTCGCCGCGGCAAGCCCGGTCTACGTCGCGAAAGAGGAGATTCCTGCGCCCGAGATCGCGCGCGAGCGCGAGATCTACGCGGCACAGGCTGCGCAGTCTGGCAAGCCGCCGCAGGTCGTCGCGAAGATGGTCGAGGGCAAGATCGAGAAGTACGCGTCCGAGGTGTGTCTCCTCGAGCAAGAGTACATCAAAGAGCCGGGCAAGTTGGTGCGCCAGGTCGTCACCGACGCGATCGGCAAGCTCGGCGAGAACATCACCGTCCGCCGGTTCGTGCGCTTTCGTTTGGGCGAGGGCCTCGACCAGACCAAGGGCGATGACGGGAAGCCGCAAAGCTAACGACGAGGGCTCTCCCGCCGACGACGTCGCCGACGCCGACCATCGCAGTCCGGCGCCCACGCTCCATTATCGTCGCGTCCTTCTGAAGATCAGCGGCGAGGCGCTCGCCGGCGACGCGGGATTCGGGATCGACCCGACGGCGATCGCCGCGTTCGCGCACGAGATCCAAGAGGTGCACGCGCTCGGCTGCGAGCTCGCGCTCGTCGTCGGCGGCGGCAACTTCTTTCGCGGGCTGTCCGGGGAGTCGTTCGGCGTCGACCGCGCGACCGGCGACTACATGGGCATGCTGGCGACCGTCATCAACAGCCTCGCGTTGCAAAGCGCGCTCGAGGCGCTCGCGGTCAGCACGCGCGTCCTCTCGGCGCTCGAGATCCACGAGGTCGCCGAGCCGTACATCCGCCGCCGCGCGACGCGGCATCTGGAGAAGGGCCGCGTCGTGATCTTCGCCGCCGGAACCGGCAACCCGTACTTCTCGACCGACACGGCGGCGAGCCTGCGCGCGATGGAGATCGGCGCCGAGGTGATCCTGAAGGCGACGAAAGTCGACGGCGTCTACAGCGCCGACCCGAAGACACAGCCCGACGCCGTGCGCTATACGGAGCTCACCTACATCGACGTGCTGAACCGCGGCCTCAAGGTGATGGACTCGACGGCGATCTCGCTGTGCATGGACAACGGGCTGCCGATCATCGTCTTCAACCTGCTGCAGCCCGGCAACATCCAAAAGGCCGTGTGCGGCAACGCGATCGGCACGATCGTGCAAGCGCGGGTGGCGGGCGGCGCGGCGAAACGCGCGGTGCCACGCGCCACGCAGGAGTGAGGCATGGCGTCGGTATTCGACGGTTGCAAGCAAGAGATGGAACAGACGGTCGGGGCGTTCAAGCGTGAGCTCGCGCGCCTGCGGACGTCGCGCGCCTCGACCGCGCTCCTCGACGGGATCGTCGTCGACTATTACGGCGCGCGGACGCCGCTGAACCAGCTCTCGTCGGTGACCGCGCCCGAAGCGCGCCTGCTCGTGATCCAACCGTTCGATCGCAGCGCGATCGGCGAGATCGAGCGCGCGATCTTCCAGTCCGACCTCGGCCTCACGCCGCTGAACGACGGCAAGATCATCCGCATCCCCATCCCCGAGCTCACCGAGCAGCGGCGCAAGGATCTCGTCAAGCACGTGAAGAAGATCGCCGAGGAGTTCCGCGTGTCGGTGCGCCAGCACCGCCACGACGCGATCGACATGCTGAAGGAGCTCCACAAGGAGAAGGAGCTCACCGACGACGATCTGAAGAAGGAGCACGATCGCGTCGAGCACCTCACCAAGGAACACGTCGAGAAGATCGACAAGATCCTCAAGTCCAAGGAAGAGGAGATCATGGCCGTCTGATGGTCGGGATCGACAAAGAGCGCCTGCCGCGCCACGTCGCGATCATCATGGACGGAAACGGGCGTTGGGCCGTGCAACGCGGCCTGACCCGCATCGCCGGGCATCGCCGTGGCAAGGACTCGGTGAAGGAGGTCGTCGAGACGGCGCGCCGGCTCGGGATCCAGTACCTGAGTCTCTACGCCTTCTCGAGCGAGAACTGGCACCGCCCCAAGGACGAGGTCTCGGCGCTGATGCGCTTTCTCCGTCATTACCTCGTGACCGAGGTGAAGCGGATGATGAAGAACGGCATCCGCCTGCTGACGATCGGCAACACGCGCCGCCTGCCGCGCGAGGTGCAGCTCGCGCTGCGCGAGGTCGTCGAGCGCACGAGGCGCAATACCGGCATGACGGTCGTCCTCGCCGTCAGCTATGGCGGTCGTGAGGAGCTGACGGACGCGATGCGGACGATCGCGCGGCGTGTGCAGCGCGGCGAGCTCGGGCCGGAAGCCATCGACGAGGAGCTGGTTGCGTCGTCGCTCGGTACTGCCGGCATTCCCGACCCGGACCTCCTGATCCGCACGAGCGGCGAGATGCGGATCAGTAATTTCCTCCTGTGGCAGATCGCCTACACCGAGATCTACGTGACGGACACGCTTTGGCCGGACTTCCGCGAGCGGCAGTTTCTCGAGGCGATCAACGAGTTCCAGAGCCGGGAGCGCCGTTTCGGCCGCACCGGCGAGCAGACCGAGCGCGAACGCCTGCGTGCTGCGCACTAGACTCGCGACCGCCGCGGTCGCGATTCCGTTGCTCGTCTGGATCATCGTTTGGAACCCATGGTCGCTCTTCGCATGGCTCGTCGGGGGTGCGGCGTTCGTCGGCGTGACCGAGTACTTCGCGATGGCGTTTCCCGACGATCCGATCGATCGCGCGTTCGGGATGGTCGCGGGGACGTTGGTCGTCGTGGCGATGGTGGTGCCGAGCCACGAGCTCTCGGGGATGGCGCTCTCCGGCGTGGTGATGGCCGCACTGATCCTCGCGCTCGCGCGCAACGAGGATCTGCGCCGCGGGGTCGATGCCGCCAGCAGCACGATGCTCGGCGTGCTCTACGTGGCGTTTCTGCTCCCGCACTACGTGTGGATGCATGGGCTTCCCGATCCCGAGAAGGCGGACGCGATCGCCGTCGGCGGCTGGCGGTGGGTGGTGCTGACGGTCGTGATCGCGATGGCCGGCGACGTCGGCGGCTACTTCGGCGGTCGATACTTCGGGCGGCGGAAGCTCATGCCGGAAGTGAGTCCGGGAAAAACGGTAGAGGGCACGTTCGGCGCGATCGCCGCCAACGTCGCCGGCGCCGTGTTTTGCAAAGCGGTGTTTTTCCACGCGCTCAGCGGCGCGGAGGTGCTGGGCTTCGCGCTCGGTGTCGGTTCTTTGGCACAGGTCGGCGATCTCTGCGAGTCGATGCTGAAGCGCGCATTCGGTGCCAAGGACTCGGGATGGATCATTCCCGGCCACGGGGGAGTGCTCGATCGCATTGACAGTCTCGTTTTCCCGGCCCCGCTCGTGTACTATTACGCTCGGTTCTTCTTTCACCACTGAATCCCCGCGCAAAGGAAGCCTTTCATGACGTCTGTCCTCGCCGCCATCATCGTTCTCGGTCTGCTGATCTTCCTCCACGAGCTCGGCCACTTCATGGTCGCGAAATGGTCGGGGGTGATGGTGCAGCGCTTCTCGCTCGGCTTCGGCCCACGGCTCTTCGCGTGGCGTCGCGGCGAGACCGAGTACGCGATCAGCGCCATTCCGCTCGGCGGCTACGTGAAGATGCTCGGCGAGGACCCCGAAGAAGAGGTGCCCGCCTACGAGGCGCACCGCGCCTTCTCGTTCCAGCCGCTCGTGAAGCGGATCGCGATCGTCGTCGCCGGTCCGGGCATGAACCTGGTGACCGCGTTCGTCGCGTTCACGATCGTGTTCGCGATCTACGGCGCCGGGTCTCCCACGAACGCGCCCAAGATCGGCGGCGTGATGGAGCGCATGGCGGCCGAGAAAGCCGGTCTCGCGCGCGGCGACGTCGTCCTCGCGATCGACGGCAAGGAAATCGCCAACTGGGAGCAGCTCTCCGACACGGTGCGTGCGAGCGGCGGCCGTCCGCTGCATTTCCGGCTGCGGCGCGCGAGCGGTGCGGAAGAGGAGGTCGTGGTCACACCGGAGGAGAAGCCGGAGCGCTCGCCGTTCGGCGAGGAGATCGGCAAGGCGTACCTGATCGGCATCGAGCGCTTCGTCGAGATCGAGCCGGTGTCGCTCGTCAGCGCCGTCGGTCTCGGCGCGTACCAGACGTACTTCTGGGTGAAGATGACGCTCATGAGCGTCGTGAAGATCTTCCAAGGGTCGGTCTCGGCGCGCGACCTCGGCGGTCCGATCTTGATCGTCCGTGCCGCCGGGCAGCAGGCGCAGCTCGGCCTCGAGTATCTCATCCGCTTCCTCGGCTTGATCAGCGTCAACCTCGGCATTTTGAACCTGCTGCCGATCCCCGTCCTCGACGGCGGCCATCTCCTCTTCTTCGGTTTCGAGGCGGTGCGCGGGCGGCCGCTCGCGATGCGCCACCGTGAGATGGCGCAGCAGGTCGGGCTCTTCTTGCTGCTCGCGCTGATGATGTTCGTCGTCTACAACGACATTTCGCGGATCGTCGCCGGCTGAGAGCCTGTGAATCAATCGCGCTCCCGTCGCCGAGCTTCAGATCGCCGTCGCATCGCCGCGTCGCAACTCCTCGGAATGCCTATCCAGGCATTTCTGCAGGTTGCTCCTTGCGCTGCTCGGCGCTCTTCGCCCGGCTCGGTCCGGCGATTGACTCACAGGCTCTGATCTCTGCGCATCCTCGCGCTCGACACCGCGACCTGGATCTGCTCGGTCGCGCTGGTGTGCGACGGCGAGGTCCGTGCCGAGCGCGTCGAGCGCACCGCCGCGAGCCACGCGGCGACGCTGCCGCGTCTCGTCGAGCAGGTGCTCGCCGACGCCGGCGAGCGGCCGACGCGCGGCGACGCCGTCGCGGTCGCGATCGGCCCGGGGTCGTTCACCGGCCTGCGCATCGGCTTGAGCTTCGCCAAAGGCTTGGCCTTCGCGACCGGCCTCCGGATCGTCGGCGTCCCGACGCTCGATGCCCTCGCGCTTGCCGCGCCGCCGTGGGCGGGCGTGCTCTGCGCCGCGCTCGACGCGCGCAAGCAAGAGATCTACGCCGCGCTCTACACGCGGGAGGACGGTGGGATCGTCCGTCTCGGTGAGCCGGTCGCCGTCGCGGCGCGGGTGTTGGCCGGTCTCCTGACGCCGCCGTGCACCGTGATCGGCGACGCGGTCGAGGCGTACGGCGCCGTCTTTCGCGACGTCGTCGGCGCCGGTGTCGACCTCCTCGCATCGGCCGCGCACCCGCCGCGCGCCAGTGCCATCGCGCGCCTCGCGGCGGCGAGGCTCGCGCGCGATCCCGCCGGCGACGATCTCGTCACGCTCGCGCCCGGGTACATCCGGCCGCCCGAGGCGGAGCTGACGCAAAGCGCGCGGGCGCCGTCAGGGCCGCTTCTCGCGTCGACATTCGTTGACAAGGTGCGCCTCGTATACTAGAAGCCAAAATGCAGTGTTTCTGGGTACTTGCCACGTCTTCGTAGTTTCTCGCCGCATCGTCGTCACACATCTCTTCCACCTGTCGAAAGGAGTCTCGCTATGGAGGCTAGGGACGAGCAGCTCATCCTCTCCGTCGTCGATCGAGACCCTGAGCTGAAGCGCCTGCACGAAGAGCACCTGCAGCTCGAGAAGCAGCTCGCGCAGTTGAACCACAAAGGGTTCTTGAACGCCGAGGAGGAGGTCGAGCGCAAGCGCCTCCAGAAAGTGAAGCTCGCCGGTAAAGACCGGATGATGGAGATCCTCGGCCGCTACCGCTGAGCGGACGCGGCGCGCGGCGCGATTCGACGTCGATTTGCGCGGCCGATCCGCCGCGCCCGCTGGCGGTGTGCTCGCCGGCGTTCATCCCGAGGAGCGATGCGACACACGATATCGGTACTGGTCGAAAACGAGTTCGGCGTCCTGTCGCGGGTCGCCGGCCTGTTCAGTGGGCGCGGCTTTAACATCGAGAGCCTCTCGGTCGCCGAAACGCTCGATCCCACCGTGTCGCGCATCACCCTGGTGACGACCGGTGACGACACGGTCGTCGAGCAGATCACCAAGCAGCTCAACAAGCTCGTCTCGATCATCCGCGTCTCCGATTTCAAAGACACGGAGCACGTCGAGCGCGAGCTCGTCCTCATCAAGGTGACGGCCGACGGCCGCACGCGCGGCGAGCTGATGAACATCGTCGACATCTTTCGCGGCAAGGTGATCGACGTCTCGCCGCACTCGTACATCGTGGAGATCACGGGGAACCGGGAGAAGATCGACGCGATCCTGGAGCTGTTGAAGCCGCTCGGGATCGTCGAGATCGTTCGCACGGGACGCGTCGCGATGTTCCGCGGACCCCGCACGCTGGCGGGCGGCGGCACGGACGAGAAGGAGAACGTGGCATGAAAGTCTTCACCGAGCGCGACGCGGATCCGGCGTTCATTAAGGGCAAGAAGGTCGCCGTCATCGGCTATGGCAGCCAGGGGCACGCGCACGCGCAGAACCTGCGCGACAGCGGCGTCGACGTCGTCGTCGGCCTGCGGCGCGACAGCGCGTCGTGGAAGAAGGCGGAGGCCGCGGGCCTGCGCGTTCTGCCGACGGCGGAAGCGGCGGCGTGGGGCGACGTCGTCATGGTCCTCGTCCCCGACGAGCTCGCCGGCGACATGTACACGACGGAGATCGCGCCCGGGTTGACGAAGGGCAAGTACCTCGCGTTCGGCCACGGCTTCAACATCCACTTCAAGAAAGTCGTCCCGCCGACCGACGTGAACGTCTTCATGATCGCGCCGAAGGGGCCCGGCCACCTCGTCCGCAGCGAGTACGAGCGCGGCCGCGGTGTGCCGTGCCTCCTCGCCGTGCAGCAAGATCCGAGCGGCGACACGACGAAAGTCGGGCTCGCGTACGGCGCCGCGATCGGCGGCGCGCGCGCGGCGATCATCGAGACGACGTTCCGCGAGGAGACCGAGACCGACCTCTTCGGCGAGCAAGCCGTCCTCTGCGGCGGCCTGACCGAGCTGATCCGCGCCGGCTACGAGACGCTCGTCGAGGCCGGGTACGCGCCCGAGATGGCGTATTTCGAGTGCCTGCACGAGGTGAAGCTGATCGTCGACCTCATCTACGAGGGCGGCATCGCCAACATGCGCTACTCGATCAGCAACACTGCCGAGTACGGCGATATGACGCGCGGCAAGCGCGTCGTCGGGCCGGAGACACGGACGGCGATGAAGAAGATCCTCGCCGACATTCAAAGCGGCGCCTTCGCCGACGAGTGGATCACCGAGTACAAGTGCGGCACGCCGCATTTCCGCGAGCTGCGGCAAGAGGCCGAGCATCATCCGATCGAGGAGGTCGGCGCGAAGCTGCGCGCGCTCATGCCCTGGCTCGGCTCCAATCGCCTCGTCGATCGCGCGAAGAACTAGCGTTGACCTGACAGAACCTGCGCTGGTCTACGGGGGCAGCTTTCAGGGCCTCTTGCCGCCATGCTCAGGACCACTCATACTGGTCCTATGCAGATCAGCGCGGTCAAGTTCAAGGCGACCTGCCTCAAGCTCATCGACCGTGTCGCGCAGACCGGGGAGCCGGTGGTGATCACGAAGCGCGGCAAAGTTCTCGCGCGGCTCGTCCCCGACCGTGGGAAGCAACGGGGCTTCGGCAAGGGGCGTGACACGGTCGAGATCCTCTGCTCGGACGAGGACCTGTTCAGGCTCGGGGCAGGAGAGCCGTGGGATGCTGGTTCTTGATACGCATGCATTCATCTGGGCCCATAAGGGCATCCGCATCGGGAAGAAGACCGAAAGACGGATCATGGCGGCGGCGAAGACGCATGAGCTGTTCGTCTCCGCGATTACGCCGTGGGAAATCGCGCTGGGGGTACGCCGCGGGCGCATCCGGGTTGCCGGCGATGTGCTCGAGTGGATCGAGGAAGCGCTCGACTCGCTCTCCTGCACCGTCGCGTCGCTCGAGCCCGCGATCGCCGTCGATGCGGTGAATCTCCCGTCTTGGGATCATGCCGATCCATCGGACCGGATCATCGTGGCGACGGCACGCCGGCTCGGGGCCGCGTTGGTAACCGCCGATGGTGCCATCCTCGATTACGCTGCAGGGACGAAGGCTCTCCGCGTGATCGAAGTCTGACCCGGCGCGGCGGCGTGGGTCCGTGGTTACGTCTCCAGCCGGATGACGCTGGGAACCCTCAGTCGGGTCGGTAGGAAGTCGGTAGTCGGTCGGTAGGAAGCATTGACCGTCTGGTTGACAGAGATCGGGTTATCGGACGCTCCCCACTTCGCCGCCATTCGCTGAAATACGGGGCGGATGAACCGGCTCGCCGGCCACCTGGCCCGGAGGCGCGCCCGTACGGCGGGGACGACGGCCCGTCAAGGCGCACCGCGGCCGGCGCCGCTCGGAAACGTCGGCGGCAGGCGCTCAGGACGGGAAGTCGAACGCGAGCTCGGATTCGTGGGGCGGCGGGCGCGCCGGGGCGGGTTCGGGCATCGTGGTCGGCAATCCCAGGTGGCGGAGAATCCGCTCGATGACCGGCGGATCTTCGATCGTGGCGATGAAGCGCAGGCGGCCGCCGCAGGTGCAAGCGAGAATATCAATCTCGAAGATGCGCCGGAGAAGCTCGGCCCACGCGAGAGAGCGACGCGGCGATCGCGGCGGCGGACCCGGCGACGCGGCCGATACACCGCCCGGCTCGGCGGCGACGAAGGCGCGCGGCACCGACGACGCCGGCCCCTGCGGAAGCGTGGGCAGGGCGATGGCGGGGTCAACGGCGGACGATGATGCGCCAGCTTGGGATGCGGGGGCCGCTGGCGTCGACGCAGGCATGGCGCGGAGCGCGACGGCGCGGTGGCGGGCGCGGGGCGCGAGCACGCCGTGGTAGAGGAGAAGATTGATGCGCGGCTTCGGGATCAAAACGGCGAGCTTCTCCAAGAACTCGACTGGGGTGAAGACGAGGGCGCGGGTGCCGTCGGCCCACGGATGCGCGAGCGTAAGGCCGACGCGCCCGTCGGGGAGGAGCTCGATCCGCTCCTGCGCGAGCGGCGGGCGCAAAAGATAGTGGCACAAGCGCTCGAGCCCCGCGCGGTCGTCGGCGCGCACCGTGCGCCCGGCGTGGAGATCGAAGCTCGCGTGGCGGGCGTGCCACGGCGCCTCGGGTTTGGGCGTATACGCGTCCGGGTCGTTCCCGACGCGCGCGACGCGCGCGTTCGCTACGCGGCCGAGGACGCTGCGCCCGGCAACCGACGCGGCGCAGAGCGCCGCGAGCGCCGGCGCGTCCTCGGCGAGCGGGTCGCGCGCATCGGCGTCCGACGGGCCGAGTGTGAGGCCGCGGCGCGCCAGGAGGCGTTCGGTGCGGCGCGCGATCGCGGCGACGAGGCGCGCGAGCTCGCGCGGGGTTGGCGGCGGCGCGGGGACGAAGCGCCAGTCTGAGGTGCCGTCGCGACAAAAGACACCGTCGAGAAAGAGCGTGTGCTAGTGAACATTGAGATTCATTCCGCTTCCAAAACGTTGGATCGCGGTGACGGCGCCGGTCTCCGCGTCGGTGATCCCGGCGCGGCGCGCGCGGCGGCGGTAGAATCCGCGGAGCGCCCGCGCGTAGACGGCGAGGACCTCGCGGCAGAGCTCATGGTTCCACGCCAAGAGATAGCGCAG
>JBGPOW010000059.1:0-21361 GCA_041488235.1 Binatia bacterium | reverse complement strand
GCCATCCGCACTGCGGTCGCGGCGCGTGAGCGGCTCACGTACTCGGTCGGGAGCGGCATCGTCGCCGATTCCGACCCGGCGCGCGAGTACGCCGAGTGCCAACTGAAGGCCGAGGCACTGCTGCGTGCGCTGGAGGCCGGCAACGACCGGACGCGGTCGGCAGCCGCAGGCGGCGCAGCGGAGACGTGGACGCACGACGTCGAGAGTGGATCACGGGTTCCTACTAGCGCGACGTCGCGGCGCGGGGCCGCGTGGGCGCGCCGCGCGGGTTGAGCGCGACGGTGCCGGTCGCGCGTCGCCGGCGGCACGTGCACCGTCCGCCCGTCGTCCTCCTGAACGACCGCCTGCAAGCGGCCGCACGCGCCGCGATCTCGGTGCTCGATCGCGGCTTTCTCTACGGCGACGGCCTCTTCGAGACGGTGCGCACGTACCGCGGCCGGCCGTTCGGGCTCGAGCAGCACCTCGCGCGCTTGGCACGCTCCGCGCGCGCGTTCCGCATTCCGTTCGAGCGCGACGCGGCGTACTGGCGCCCGCGCATCACGCGGCTTCTGCGCGCGAACGCGCTCGTGGATTCCGACGCCGCCGTGCGGCTCACGATCTCGCGCGGCGCCGGTCCGCTCGGACTGCTGCCGCCACGCGCGCTGCGTCCGACGACGCTCCTCGTCGCCACCCCGCTCGATCCACGCTTGCCGACGGCGCAACGGCACGGCGTCGGCGCCTGCTTCTTTCCGTATCGGCTCGTCACTGCGACGCTGCCGACGCACAAGACGCTGCACTACCTGCCGGCGGTGCTCGGCAAGATCCTCGCCGCGCGCGCGCACGCGTTCGAGGCGCTGTATCTCAGCGCCGCCGACACCGTCCTCGAGGGTACGACGAGCAACGTCTTCGTCGTCCGCCGCGGGACCGTCATCACACCGC
The DNA here is from genome assembly GCA_041488235.1 of Binatia bacterium. Lineage (GTDB taxonomy): Bacteria > Desulfobacterota > Binatia > UTPRO1 > UTPRO1 > DP-19. The sequence goes on along the minus strand of JBGPOW010000059.1, from coordinate 20,443 downwards.
CGCTGCACGGCATCCTGCCCGGCGTCACCCGCCGATTCCTCGAGAGCGTCGTCCGTCACGCGCGCATCCCGCTGCGCGAGGCGCCGATCCCGCGCCGCGATCTGCTCGCCGCCGACGAGGTGTTTCTCACCGCGTCGACGATCGAGGTGCTGCCGGTCGTGCGCATCGAGCGCCGGCGCGTCGGCGGCGGTGCACCCGGACCGGTCACGCGCCGGTTACAGGAGGCATACGGACAGCTCGTCGCGGCGACGCTCGCCCGCGGTGCGGGTCCGCCGGTGCGCCGCGCCGGCGCGTCTCAGAGGAGCAAGTAGGGCGCGACTATCATCCCGATCGTCACGAGAACGGTCGCCGCCGCAAAGCTCGCCTTCCCAACCGTGTCCGCGCCCGACTTCACCTTGCCCCAGAACGTCTTCGGACGCTCCTCGTCCTGGGATGCGACGTTGCCGTACTGGTCCGGCTTGCCGGGCGGGTCGTCGGTGAGGAGGGCGTCGGGATCGCTCGCCCGCTCGTGCTCGATCTCGCGCCGCCACTTCGCCTCGGCCTCGTCGAGGTTGTCGCCGACTAGAGACGGTGCGTCTTCGGCGAAGAACGGATCCTTGAGACCTTGAGACGGCACCGGCGCGCAAGCCGTGAAAGCGGTGACGGCGATCGCGACTGCGAGGATCACCGCCATCGTCCGCCCACGAAATGGATTCCCCACCGAGCGAAAGCTATAGTCCCATCCTTCGACGCGTACAATCGGATTGTGGAGGATTCATGCACGTCTACGTCGAGGACGTCGCTCGTCACGCCGGCGAGGAGGTGACCTTGCGCGGATGGCTCTACCATCGGCGCTCGAGCGGCAAGCTGCACTTTCTCCTCGTGCGCGACGGCACCGCCACGATCCAGTGCGTGATGTTCGTGAAGGACGTGCCGGCCGAGCTCTTCGAGTACGCCGGGCGCCTGCCACAGGAGTCGTCGCTCGAAGTGACCGGCACGGTGCGCGCGGACGCGCGCTCGCCGCTCGGCTACGAGCTCGCCGTGCGTGATCTGCGGGTGCTGCAGGAAGCTGCCGAGTACCCGATCACGCCGAAGGAGCACGGCCCGGCGTTCCTCCTCGACCATCGCCACCTGTGGCTGCGCTCGTCGCGCCAGCACGCGATCATGCGCGTCCGGGCGAGTGTCGTGCGCGCGTGCCGCGACTACTTCGACCGCCGCGGCTTCACGCTCCTCGACGCGCCGATCTTCACCCCGGCCGCGTGCGAGGGCACGACGACGCTCTTCGGCGTCGATTACTTCGGCACCCCCGCGTACCTCACGCAGAGCGGCCAGCTCTACATGGAGGCGGGCGCGATGGCCTTCGGCAAAGTGTACTGCTTCGGGCCGACGTTCCGCGCCGAGAAGTCGAAGACGCGCCGCCACCTGACGGAGTTCTGGATGATCGAGCCGGAGGTCGCGTTCGCCGACCTCGACGACGACATGGCGCTCGCAGAAGACTTCCTCGTCGAGGTCGTCGGCCGCGTCGTCGAGGAGCGGCGCGGCGAGCTCACGACGCTCGAGCGCGACCTGGCGCCGCTCGAGCGCGTGCAGAAGCCGTTTCCGCGGGTCCGCTACGAGGAAGCGCTCGATCTCCTCGCGGCGGACGGCAAGCCGCTCGCGTTCGGCGACGACTTCGGCGGCGACGAGGAGACCGTACTGTCAACGCGCTTCGATCGTCCCGTCATGGTGCACCGCTATCCGGCAGCGTCGAAGGCGTTCTACATGAAGCCCGATCCCGCCGACCCGCGTCTCGCCCTCTGCGTCGACGTGCTCGCCCCCGAAGGCTACGGCGAGATCATCGGCGGCGGGCAGCGCGAGGATGATCTCGCAGCGCTCGAGCATCGCATCGCGGAGCACGGCCTCCCCGCGGAGGCCTTCGGCTGGTACCTCGATCTCCGCCGCTACGGCAGCGTGCCGCACGCCGGTTTCGGGATGGGCATCGAGCGCATGGTGGCGTGGCTCTGCGGGCTGCATCACGTGCGCGAGACGATTCCCTTCCCGCGCATGCTCGAGCGCCTGACGCCCTAGCGCCTCCGCGCCGACCAGACGCGCGCCGACCTGGCGCATCTCCTTTAGAGATCGCCCAGCAGACGCAGCTTCTCCTTTACTTCCGAGAGCAGCCGGCCGGGCGGTCTGCCGAGACGTCGCTTGATGCGCCGGTTGTCGATTGCGCGGCTTTGATCGATCATGACCTCGCAATCGGCGGCATTGCCGGCGATGCCGCGCGGAAGATAGACGCGCAGCAGGCTTTCACCGGTGAGCTTCGTGGTGCACGGCAGGACCCACGTCGACGGATGGCGCGCCGCATTCAGCAGGTCCGTCTGGATGACGAGTACCGGCCGCGTCTTGCCCGGCTCCGTGCCGCGCCGGGGACTCAAGTCGGCAGCGTACAGACCGCCGTGCTCGACGCTCGCAATCAATCGAGCCCTTCGCCCGTCAGGTGGTCGAGCACCGCGATCTCCTCGAGTGTCGATCGGCGGCTTGCCGCCGATGCCTTGCGATATGCCTCTTTCAGCGCCTGCCGATCCGTCGTTTCCTTGAGGAGGCGCAGCCCGCGGCGCACGACTTCGACGTTGCTCTTGAGCCCCAAGCGTCCCCGCAAGGCCATCACCAACTTGCGTTCCTCCGCCGGAAGCGTGATGCTCGACTTGGCATTGCTTTTCATACCTTTCTAATACCTAGAAGCACGATCGCTGACAACGCGTCGAACGGGCCATCATTAGATCGCGTCATCCGCATTCCTCGCCATCGCATTGTGAAGAACCTCACAGTCGCAGAAGCCACCCCTGCTCTCGAGCCAGCGGAGTATTTGCTTCGCCCGGCGCGCGACACCCAACGCGAGGATCCACTCCTTCGTGTTGCGGAGGCTGTGGTCGCAATCGTTGGACTCCAACCGTCCTTCGAGAAAGGCCCGGAGGCTCGCTGACTGTTCGGGGCTCAAGGACAATTCGCGCGCGGCTCGGCTCATCGGTGGAATCTCCGTAGGCACGTCATGGGAGCGCCCCAGGCCGTCCCGACCCACGAAGCACATGTACCGGGGTGAGTGCGGTCAGGCCACATATGCGGCGTCCATATGTGCGCCGCGCCGGATCAACACTCATGTGACGAGCCGGGTCGACCCTCGATACTCCCACTGCCGACCCCGCGGCGCCTCTGAGGGGCGGCGATCGCACCGCCCCTGCTCACCGTTGATGCACGGCGCTGCCCAGCGAGCACGCCCGCGGCAACGTCCGCTGGGGACGATCACAAACACGGCTCCGCCGCGCGCGGAGGCGGCGGCACGTAGAGACGACCCGGCTGCGCGAGCCTCGCATTGAACCTTCCCCGTTCACGCTCTCTGCGCGGATGCGGCAGGCGAACTCCTCATCGATCTAGTGTCTGTCCGCGCAACACCGCCCGGCAATGATGGCGAGCTCGGCGGCGAGGTCGGCGCGCCAGGTGAGCGCGCGCACCAGCGAACGCGGATCGCGATAGCGCTTGTCGAGCTCGATCGCCACGCGATAGGCCTGGTCGGCCTCGGCCGATCGCCCGGCGCTCTCCAGGCTCAAGGCGAGCCCCGCCCACGAGGGCGCGAACACGACCTCGAGCTGCTGCGCCATGGTGATCGCGCGCCGCCAGACCGCGATTGCCGCCGCGGGCTGGTGGGCGTCGTGGAGCGCGAGCGCGAGGCCGTTCGCCGCGAAGATGGAGGAGGGATTTTTCGCCAGGGTGTCGGACCAGAGCGAGCGGCTATCGTGCCACGCGCGCTCGCGCCCGAGAGTGAGGCGCGCGAGCACCCCGAGAACGAGCACCGCGAGCCCGGCCGCGGCGATCCGGCGCGCGCGCGAACGCCACCAGACGGGGAGGGCGGCGAAGGAGCCGACCACCAGGGCGAGACCGGCCATCGGCATGTAGAGGTAGCGGTCGGCGACCGGATTGTAGATCGGCACCAGGTTCGCAACCGGGAGCACGGGGAGCCAGAAGAGTGCGATGCCGATCCACGCGGCAACGTCTCTCACCGCGAGGAGTGTCGGCGGCCCGAGCAGCAGCGCGAAGGCAGCGACGGTCCGCAGCGCGCCCGCGCCGCCGAGCGCCTGGCCCTCGTAGTCGGCTGAGAGGTCGACCGGCCAGACGATCTTCCCGACGTAGAAAACGACGATCTGCGCCGCGATGCGAGGCCACTCCCAGAGCGACGCTACGATCGGCTCCGGCGTCGGCAGAATGACCGACTGCGTCGGCGCCAGGAAGAACGTCGCGACCAGAAAGGCGATCACCGCAGTCCAGACGACCACGAGCAGGGTGCCCCAGGTCCTCCGATCGACCGGCCGCCCACAGCGCCACCAGGCGAGCAGCAGGAGAGGCGGGCCCGCGGCGCCCGTCTCCTTCGCGGCGACGGCGAGCATGAACGAGAGCGCCGAGGCCGCGCCGAGGGCGAGACGCTTCACCCTCGCGGCCGTTCCGTGGCGCAACGCGAGGAACAGGCCCAGCAGGAGGAAAAAGGTCGCCAGCAGATCCTCGCGGTAGGTGATCACCGCGACCGCCTCGCTCGCCACGGGATGGACTGCGAAGAGGAGCGCAGCGAGCACTGCCCCCGCGAGCCGGCGCGACGGCACGTCGGCCGGATCCGGGACGCCGGCCGCGCCGCGGCGGAGCTCCAGAAAAAGCGCGAACACGAGCGCCGCACAGCCCGCGTGCAGGAGGACGTTCGTCAGATGGTAGCCGGCCGACCATCTGCCCCACACCGCGGAGTCGACCATCAGGGAGAGCAGCATGAGCGGCCGGTTGCGGTCGAGCACGTCGTCGGCGAGCACGTGCAGGGTGAGGACGTCAGCGAAATGCGCGCGGCGGTGTACGTAGTCGTCGATCACGAGCTGCGCGACGTCGTCGAAGACGAAGTCGGCGCCGAGCGTCGGCAGGTAGAGCCCCCCGGCGATCAGCGCCACCGCGACACCGACCACGAGGGGCAGGTGCGAGCGTCCGCGGGCCGAATCGCGCCGCAACGGCGGCTGGCTCCGTGGACGCTTCGCCATCATGGGTCCGCGGCGACTCCATAGCATGGTGGCCGCGCAGGCACCGCGGCCACCCCGCGATCATGGCAGCGGCACCTCCTCCAAGGTCCGGGCCCCGGATGTCGCCGCGCAATCCGTCCGTTTGACAGCGCCTACCGCAGACCTCTATCGGCCGGAGGGTCCGCACTCATGAACGATCACACGCACGATGAACTCGAGCAGATCCGCGCCGCCGGGCTCTGGCGCGAGCTTCGCCGCATCGAGGGCGCCGTCGACAGGTGGGTGACGATCGACGGGCGACGCGCACTCCTTCTCTGTTCCAACAACTATCTCGGTCTCGCCAACCATCCGGTGCTCGCCGAGGCGGCGGCGCGCGCCGCGCGCGAGTACGGCGTGGGGGCCGGCGCGTCGCGACTGATCTCGGGCTCGTTGGCGCTCCACGCGGCACTCGAGGAGCGACTCGCGGCGCTCGAGGGCACCGAGGCGGCGCTGCTCTTTCCGTCCGGCTACCACGCGAACATCGGTGTCATCACGACGCTCGTCGGACGCGGCGACGCCGTCTTCAGCGACGCGTTGAATCACGCCAGCATCATCGACGGCTGCCGCCTCTCGGGCGCGGCGGTGCACGTGTACCCGCACCGTGACGCGGCGACGCTCGCGCACGCCGTTGCGGCATCGAGTGCCCGGCGACGCCTGATCGTCACCGACTCGGTGTTCAGCATGGACGGCGATCACGCACCGCTGGCGGCGATCTGCGACATCGCCGAGGCGCACGGCGCAATGGTCATGGTCGACGAGGCGCACGCAACGGGCGTTTTCGGCGCAAGCGGCGCGGGCCTCGTCGAGGCGCTCGGTGTGCGCGGTCGCGTGACGGTGCAAATGGGCACGCTCGGGAAAGCGCTCGGCTGCGCGGGCGCCTTCGTCGCCGCCGCGCGCGAAATCGTGGATCTGCTCGTGAACCGCGCGCGCAGCTTCATCTACACGACGGCGCTCGCGCCACCGATCGTCGCGGCGGCCGCGGCGGCGCTCGACGTCGTCACGCGCGAGCCGGAGCGGCGCGCACGGCTGCTGCGCACGAGCGCCGACCTGCGTGCGCGACTCGGTGACCTCGGCCTACGCGTTCCCCCCGGAGAGGGACCGATCTTGCCGGTGATCGTCGGCGACAGCGCCGCGGCCCTGCGCTCCTCGCGCGCTCTTCTCGAGCACGGCGTCTTCGTGCAGGCGATCCGCCCGCCGACGGTGCCGCCTGGAACGGCGCGGCTGCGCGTCACGCTGATGGCGACCCACGACGACGACGACCTGGCGCACGCCGCGAACGCATTCGCGGCGTTGCGCCGGGTCACCGGCGCCCGCTAGCGAGGGGCGAGGATCTGTAGCACCAGCTGGCGGGTGCGCGGGCCGTCGAGCTCGGCCATGAGGATGCGCTGCCATTGGCCCATCGTGAGCGCGCCGTCGGCGACCTGCACGGTAACGCTGCTGCCGAGAACGATCGCGCGCAGGTGCGCGTCGGCGTTCTGCCGATCGCAATCCGAATAGCGCGGGTCGTTGTGCTTCCAGTCCTCGGCGCGCGGCGCGAGGCGCTCGAGCAGGTGCTCGATGTCCTCGAGCAGCGCCGACTGCGGCTCGTTGATGAAGATCGCCGTCGTCGTGTGCATCGAGCTCAGCGTGACGAGTCCCGCTTCGATGCCGGCGCTACGCACGATCTCTGCGATGAGCTCGGTCAGATCGCGGATCTCGACGCGCTTCGTGGTCTCGATGTCCAATCGGTGGACGACGACCCCGGAGCGTGCCGCGCGCGCGCCGTTCGTACCGTTGCCGTGCCAGGCCACCGTTGATTGTTGCATGTCTGTGCTCATTCGCCCTCCCTTTCGCTGTTCCGTTCACGGCCTCGTGCCGTGCGCTCCCCCGAACGCGACGCCCTCAGCCCTGCCAGTCGTCCATGGTCACTTGCCGTGCGAGCCACGTTCAACTCGCGACCCGCGACTCCACGCGCCGCGCTCCTTCAGCCGCGACGCACGCCGCCAGCGCGGCGGCCTCGTGCCCGCTCGCAACCGCGCTCTCGATCGTCGCGGGCAGCCCCGTCGCCGTCCAATCGCCTGCCAAGAACAAGTTGGAAATCGGCGTCGCCGCCGTCGGGCGGAGACGCTCCGCCTCGACCGTCGGCGACATGGTCGCGAACTTCTCCTTCACCACTTGCGTATGCAGCACCGTCGCGCTTGCGGCGCCGGGCAGGAGACGTCGCACGTCGGCGAGCGTCGCGGCGACGATCGCGTCCGCCTCGAGGTCGACGATCGCCCGCGCTCCCGAGCTGACGAACGTCAGATAGCTGCCCCCGCGCGCGTCGCGCCCGGTGATCTTGTCGCGATTGAAGCACCAGTGCGTCTGCGTGCCGACGAACCCGACGAAGTCGTCGTCGAGCAGCGGCCGGTCGAACCACACGTGCGTCGAGACGATCGGCGAGCTCACGAGGCGCTCGATGGCGCCGAGCGCCGGCAGCTCACGACGCACGGTGAGTGGTAGAATGGGAAAGAGTCCCTGCGGCGGCACGGCGCTCACGTAGGCGTGCGCCGTCAAGCGCCGGCCGTCGCGCAAATCGAGATGGCTCACCTCGCCGGCGCGGACGCCGATGCCGACGACGTGCGCCTTGGTCTCGACGGTGCCGCCGCGCTCCTCGATGAAGCGGCGCGCGTCGACGGTATAGAGATCGGAGAGGCCGACCCGCGCGAGCACGAAGCGCGCGTTCTCCTTGCCGGAGAAAAACGCCCGCACCATCACCTCGGCAAGGAGATCCGCGGACGCGAGCGCTGGGTCCTCGTTCAACGTGGCAATCGCGACCGGATGCCAAAACGCGCGCCGCGAGGCCGGCGACTGCCCGAGCAAATCGAGCGCGGCGTCGACGGTGAGCGTCCTGAGACGCGGGTCGCGGCGGCGTTTCATCGCCAAGAGCCGCAGCCCGCCGACGAGCGCGCGCAGCCGGTCGCTGCGATCGAGCAGTCGATATCCGAGGACGCCGGCCGCCATGTGCAGCGGATTCGGCAGCGCCGGACAGGCGATCACGCCGCGCCCGCGCTCCGCGTCGAGCATCGGCACCCGCAGGCCGGTTTGGATCGCGAGCTTGTCGGTCGCGCCGATGCGGGCGAGGAAGCGGAACATGTGATGGTAGCAGCCCATCATCGCGTGCTGGCCGTTGTCGATCGTCTCGCCCGTCGCCGCGTCGGTGTAGGAGTAGGCGCGGCCGCCGAGGAACGGGCGCTTCTCCAGCACCGTGACGCGCACGCCGTCGGCCGCGAGCGCGACCCCCGCGGCGAGTCCGGCGAAGCCGCCGCCGATGACGATGACGTCGCTCATCGCCTTCCGCTCCGCGCGCGCAGCCACGCCGCGAGCGCGCAGAGCGCCTTCTCGACGAGCGGCACGCCGACGCGCGGTCCGAAGACCGCGTCGGGATCGGCGGCGACGCGCGCGAGGAGGCGCTGGTACACGAGCCGCATGCTCTCCGCGGCGACGAGCGCGCGGCGGTCGCGGGCGGCGATGCTGGCGCGCGCCGCGCGGTAGAAGCCGCGCGCCCGCTCCACTTCGAACGCGACGAGCGCACGCCACGGATCGTTGCGCGTGTGGGTGAGCAGATCGCGTTCGCGATAGCCGAAGCGGCGCAGGTCCTCGCGCGGCAGGTAGATGCGGCCGCGCTCGGCGTCCTCGGCGACGTCGCGCAGGATGTTCGTCAGCTGCAACGCCACGCCGAGCGCCTCGGCATAGGCGCGGCTGCGAAGGTCGCGGCAGCCGAAGATCGGCAGCGCCGCGAGACCGACGGCGGCGGCCACGTGGTAACAGTAGCCGCGCAGCTCATCGAAGGTCTCGTACGTACCCGGCGTCAGATCCATCTCGACGCCGGTCAGGATGTCAGCGAGGTGCTGCGTCGGCACCGCGAAGCGTTGCACCGCATCGGCGAGGGCGACCGCGACTGGATGCGTCGATGCGCCGTCGCGGAGGCGCTCCAGCTCGGCGCGCCACACCGCGAGCGTTGCACGTGCATCGCGACCCTCGTCGGCGGCGTCGTCGACGATCCGGCAGTAGGCGTACAGCGCGGCGAGGGCGCGGCGGCGATCATGCGGCAGCAGGTGAAACGCCAGCGTGAAGCTGCTCGAGCTGGCGCGCGCGATGCGCTCGCACTCCGCGTACGCCGCGTCGAGCGTCGGCGGATGTCCCGGCGCCGCAACGGACGCGGCGCGCAGATCTTCGCGTCCACGCCACTCGCCGACCGTCGACGACGCGACGCTCGTCATCGACCGCCTCCGAGGAACGTGCGCGCGACGAGCGCGACCTTCGCCCAGCGGGAGAGCGTCGGGCGGGCGCTGAACACGTCGTAGTCGACTGCCTGCAAGCGATCGAGGATCGCGAGACCGCCGCCGGCGAAGAGGCGCACCTCGCGCCCGCGGCCGCGCTCGAGCATCGCCGCGAGCGGTAGCCCGCGGTGGAAAAGCTCGCGCGTGCGCGTGCATTCGAAGGCCATGAGCGCGCGGAACGCCGGCGTGACCGCGTGCCGCCGCAAATCTTCTACTCGGTAGCCGAAGCGCGCCATGTCCTCACGCGGCAGATAGACGCGACCTTTTTCGAGATCGATCGCCAGATCCTGCCAGAAGTTCGTCAGCTGCAACGCCGTGCAGATATCGTCGGCACGCGCTTGGCGTTCGGGATCGCCGTAGCCGAAGAGATACAGGACGAGATGGCCGACGGGATTCGCGGAGTGCACGCAGTAGTGTCGCAGCTCGTCGAACGTGGCGAAGCCGCGGAACGCGACGTCCATCCGAAACGCGGTGAGGAGCCGGCGGAACGGCTCGATCGGAATCGCGAACTCGCGCACCGTCTCGGCGAGCGCGACGAAGATCGGATGGCGCGGTCTGGCGACGAAGCAGGCCTCGAGCTCGCGCTCCCACGCGTCGAGAGAGCGCAGCGCGCGCTCGCGGTCGGGGTCCTCGTCGGCGAAATCGTCGGCCGTGCGCGCAAAAGCGTACATCGCCGCGATGTGGCGACGCAGCCTTCGCGGCAGGAGGCGCGATCCGAGGGTGAAGTTCTCGTAGTGCGCGCGTGCGATGCGCTCGCACTCGCGGAACGCGGCGCTGACGGAAGGCGACGGCCCGTCGACTCCGATCTCGAAGTTCGGCGCGGCAGCGGCGGTGGAAAGCGCATCCATCAGCAGAAAGTGACCACGTCCGTGACGATCCTTCAGGGAGCGACGGCGACCTTTTTCGCGGCGCGCGTCTCGTCGCGCGGCGCGCTCTCGAGCACGTCCGTTTGGCGCGTGCGTGCCGCCGCCGCGTCCGGCTGCAGCGCCCGGGCGGTCGCGCGTGCCCATGCGTCGGCCGCGAGGAGCGTCGCGAGGTCGGTGGCGGGACCTTGTGCGTGCGCGTCCATCACCGCGGCGACGACGGCGGGCACGTCGCGGTAGCCGATCTCCTCCGCCAAGAAGCGCTCGACCGCGACCTCGTTCGCGGCGTTCAGCACCGCCGGCATCGTGCCGCCTGTCCGCAGTGCCCGGTACGCCAGGTCGAGGCACGGGAAGCGCTCGCGATCGGGGGCGACGAACGTCAGATCGCCCGCGGCGGGCAGATCGAGCGTGCGGAGGTGCATGAGCGGCAGGCGCTCGGGATACGCGAGCGCGTAGGCGATCGGGATCGTCATGTCGGGAACCGCCATCTGCGACAGCACCGAGCCGTCGATGTACTCCACCATCGAGTGGATGATGCTTTGCGGGTGGATGACGACGTCGATGCGCTCCGGCGGGACGTCGAAGAGCCAGTGCGCCTCGATCACCTCGAGTCCTTTGTTCATCAACGTCGCGGAGTCGATGGTGATCTTCGGTCCCATTTTCCAGGTCGGATGCTTGAGCGCGTCGGCGCGCGTCACCGACGCGAGCTCGGCGCTCGTATGGCGAAGGAACGGTCCTCCCGACGCCGTGAGAATGAGGCGCCTCACTTCGGCGGGGTTGTGACCATGGAGCGCTTGGAAGATCGCGTTGTGCTCGCTGTCGACGGGTAGCAGGCGCACGCCGCGGGCGCGCGCCGCGCGGGTGACGAGCGCGCCGGCGACGACGAGCACTTCTTTGTTCGCGAGCGCAACATCCTTCCCCGCGTCGATCGCCGCGAGCGTCGGCTCGAGACCGAGCGCCCCGACGAGCGCAGAAAGGACGATGTCGGCGCCCGGATGCGTGGCGACCGCGAGCGGCCCCTCGGCACCCGCGAGAATCGTTCCGGCGTACCCCGGAACGCGCGCGCGCAGCTCGGCGGCCGAGGCCTCGTCGGCGACCGATACCAGCTCGGGCTCGTGCCGCCGCACCTGCTCCGCGAGCAGCTCGACGTTTCGCCCGGCCGCGAGCGCGACCGCGCGAAACCGATCCGGGAAGCGTTCGACGAGCGCCAGCGTCGATACGCCGACCGATCCGGTCGCGCCGAGGAGGGCGATCGAGCGGTGGCGCGTCGCAGCGCTCATGCGCTCGATGCCTCCGCTTCGCGTACCGACGCCGCCGCTTCAGCGCGGGCACGGAAGAGACCGAGCGCCATCAGGGGAAAATAGTTTCGGTACATGTAGTAGCGAAGATAGAAGTGCCGCGGGAAGCCGGTGCCGGTGAAGTGCAGCTCGTCCCAGGTGCCGTCTGCGCACTGGCCGCGCGTCAGGTAGTCGATGCCGCGCACGAGCTCGCGGCTCAGATCATCCTCGCCGGCAAGGAGGCCGAGGAGGGCCCATGCCGTTTGCGACGGCGTGCTCGGCCCGCGGCCGGCGAGCGACGGATCGAGGTAGCTGTCGCAGGTCTCGCCCCAGCCGCCGTCGTCGTTCTGCCGGCTCTTCAGCCACGCGACGGCGCGGCGCACGTACGGCTGGCGGAGATCCTCGCCGATCGCGCGCAGGCCGCTCAGCACCGACCACGTGCCGTAGATGTAGTTGACGCCCCAGCGTCCCCACCACGAGCCGTCGGGCTCTTGGGTGCGGCGGATGAACGCGAGCGCGCGCTTGGCGCGACGCATGTCGAGATCGTAGCCGTACTCGCCCATCAGCTCCAGGTGACGACCGGTCAAATCGGCGGTCGGCTGATCGAGCATCGCCTCCATGTCGGCGAACGGGATCTTGTTGAAGAGCTCGCGCAGATTGTCGGTGTCGAACGCGCCCCACCCGCCGTTCCTGCTCTGCATGCCGAGCGTCCAGTTCATCCCGCGTTGGATCGCGTGCGCCTTGCGACGCTCGTCCGCGAGCGCGATCCGTCGCAGCACCATCAGGATCACCGCCGTGTCGTCGGTGTCCGGATACGAATCGTTCGCGAACTCGAACGCCCAACCCCCCGGCTCGAGATCGGGGTTCTTCACCTGCCAGTCGCCGCCCTCGAAGATCTGGTTCTCGAGGAGCCACTCCGCGGCGCGTTGCAGCGCCGGGTCATCGCTTGGCGTGCCGGAGTCGAGGAGCGCTTTCGCGGCGAGCGCAGTGTCCCAGGTCGGAGAGACGCACGGCTGAAAGAAGAGGTCGTCCCCCTCCTCGATCACGAAGCCTTCGATCGCCTGGATGCCCTTGGCGACCGCGGGATGGTCATCGGCATAACCGAGGGCGCGCAGCGCCATCACCGAGTTCACCATCGCGGGCTGGATGCCGCCCCAGCCGCCGTTCACGTCCTGATGCGCGACGATCCAATCGCCGGCGGCGGCGAGCGCGCGGGAGCGTAGTGGCGTCACCGGGATGCGCCCGAGAAGCTTCAGCGTCTTGTCGACGACGAGGAAGAAATTGTGCCACGAGAACGTGTCGCGGCTGCGGCGAAACGCATAGTCGGCTCGTGTCGGTGGCCGCTCGAACAGCTCGGCGACGCCGTGGTCGTCGGGAATGCGGATGTACGGCCGTTTCGCGAGCAGCACGAGGAGCGGAACCACGGTGCCGCGCGCCCAGCTCGACATCTCGTAGATGTTGATGGGGAACCAATTCGGTAAGAGGATCAGCTCGGCCGGCATCGTCGGCACGCCATCCCACGGAAACTGCCCGAAGTAGGCGAGAAAGATGCGCGTGAACACGCCCGCTTTCGCGGCGCCGCCGCGCTCGAGGATGAACCGCCGCGCTTTCGCGAGCGCGGGATCCGAAGCCGATCTGCCTGCGAGCTTCAACGCGAAGTACGCCTCGATCGTGTTCGACAGGTGCCCGGGCGCGTCGGGATAGAGCGCCCAGCTGCCGTCCTCGAGCTGCGTCGCGAGCAGATGCGCGGCGATGCGCTCTTGGCGCTCGACGTTCACCCGTCCCATGAAGTGCATGAAAAAGATGTACTCGGCGTCCATCGTGGCATTCGCCTCGAGCGGGCGATGCCAGTAGCCGGTCGCGTGCTGCTCGCGACGAAAATACTCCTGCGAGCGGCTGATCGTATGATCGACCTTGGCGACGAACTCGTCGCGGTGCGGCCGGACTGCGCTTCGCGCAGCGAACGTCCGTTCGGTTACGCGCGCCTCCTCGATGCTCCGATCCATCGACTCCTTCCCCTCCGCACGCGTCGTCGTTGCACTAACCATGCGGTCAGCTCGCGTCCCAAAAAAACGGCGCCCCCATTTGCCAGCAGGCACCGCATCGCCGCCGACTCGACCCATCGGTCAGCAGCTCATCAAAAAAAGCTCGAGACGCCCCCCCGGCGCTCGAGCACTTGACGCGTCGGCTTATAGGAGGCGGGCTCGTACCTTGTCAATCACACTCACCCGTACGGCGGAGCATGGGGTTGGCTCCGCGCGAGGATCGCTCGCGCGGGGCACCGGACACGGATTAGACGTTCCGTAGTCCGCGGCGTCCTGATCGAAATGGCTCGCTCTTTATGCGCGCTCCGCCAACCCCATGCTCCGCCGCACGGCCGGCGACGACGGCGTCTACACACGGCGCTGGCGAGCGCGCTACTGCTCGGGTTCGGGGAGGGCGGGCGGCTCGTGACGTTCGGCGCGGGCGAGGTTTTCGCGGGCGAGGTCGGCGTCGGGGGCGAGCGCGAGCGCACGGTCGAAGGCGGCGATGGCAGCGGGCCACTCGGCGAGGCGGGCGTGGGCGATGCCTTGCATCGTGGCGATCCAGGCGCTGCTCGGCTCGAGCGCTTGCGCCGCCGCAAATGCCGTGAGCGCGGCGGCCGGGTCGCCGGCGCGTAGCCGAACCCAGCCGAGGTTCCCGTGCGCCGAGGGCTCCTGCGGCTGCTTCACGATCGCGCGCTCGAGGAGCTCGCGCGCCTCATCGAGTCTCCCCACGTTGGCGTACACCCATCCGAGATTGCTCTCGACGTTGGGATCCTCCGGATCGCGCTCGCGGGCGCGCTCGAGCACGCGCTGCGCCTCGTTCCATTGACCGACGCGCGCGAGGATCGACCCGAGATTGTTGAGCGCCTCGACGTCGTCGTGCGCAGCCGCTTGGCGGAGGACGGCGATTGCGTCGCTCTCGCGTCCGACGGACGCGTACGCCCAGCCGAGGTTGGTCAGAATCGAGCGCATCAGGTCGCGGCCGACCCAATCGCGCTGCCCGCCGGCGAGCGCCTGTGCCATCTCGAGCTGGCTGACCGCGTCCGCCGCGCGTCCGGTCTCCAACAGCAAGCTGCCGTACGCGGCGCGCACCAGCGCGTCCTGGGGCGCGCGCTGCACGGCCTCGACGAGCAGCGGCAGCGCCTCGTCGATGCGACCGCGCCGCGCATACGCGTCGGCGAGCGCGCTCATCGCCTCGGGATCGTGCGGGCGGGCGCGGTGTAGAGTCTCGAACACCGCCGTCTCCTGTGCCGCGATGCGCACCGCATTCGTACGATCGCCGCGCTCCTCGTAGGCGCTGATGAGGTTGCGAAAGATGCGCGGCTTCGCCGGCGCCTTCGCGAGCGCGTCTTCCCAGAGCGTCACCGGATCGTGCCACAGTCGGTTGCGCTCGAAGGTCGCGACGCCGAGCGCGACGACGGCAATGGCGGCGGCGAGCGCGACGGCGCGCGGCGCCCGCCGCGCGAGACCTTCGCCCGCGAGCGCCGCGAGGACGGCGAAGCCCGCGAGCGGCAGATACATGCGATGCTCGAACACGAGGTCGGCGATCGGCACGATCGACGAGCTCGAGGCGAGCGCGAGGATCGCGAGCCCGAGCCACAGGGCCGCGGCGTCGCGGCCGGCGCGGCGCAGCCAGGCGAGCATCCCGAGCACCACGATCCATCCGCACGCCGGAACGACGACCGCCGCCGTGAGCCACCGCGTCGCCAGCGGCCAGTCGTACTCGATCGTCTGGTTCGCGGGCCAGACGAGCAGACGAAGGTAGTGCCAGGTGACGCCGAGCTCGGTCCGTAGATACTCGAGAGGTCCGATTCCGATGTCGAGTCCGGCGCCGGGTGTCTCGCGCCATGCGGCGAGCGCGGCGAGCACGAGCCACGTCGCCGCGACCCCGACCCCGAAGGGCCAGCGCACCGGCGGCGCGGCGCGACTTCCCCGCGCGCGATCGTCGGCGAACGACAGCCTCGGCTCGTCAGGCTCGGCGGTGCACCGGAAGAGCCACCACACCGCGATTGGCGCCGATACCATCGTCGGCTTCGTCGCCATCCCGAGCGCGCAGGTGAGGATCGCGAGCGTCCACCAGGTCTGGCGGCGCGCGGCGTCGGTCTCGCCGAGAAGGGCGAGGTCGAGCGTGGCGAGGTACCAGAACGCCATCAGCACCTCGCTGCGACTGATGACGTACGTGACCGCCTCGGTCTGGATCGGGTGCACGAGAAAGACCAGCGCCGCCCACCAGGCGACGCGCGTCTCGTGCCCGGGCGCCGTACCCGTCGCGCGCAACGTCCGCCGAGCGAGGTCGTAGAACAGCAAGCCGCAGCCGACATGGAGGGCGAGATTGACGACGTGGTAGCCGACAACGTGCAGGCCGACGAGCGCGTAGTTCGCCGCCAGCGTCAGATCGAGGATGGGGCGCGCGGACGTGAAAGGCCCCGGCCAGAGCTCGCGGATGCGGAGGTTGGAGACGATCGCGGTCCGATCGTCGAATATGAACGGGACCCCGAGACTATCCGCGTACGCCGCGCATGCCGCCGCGACGAGGAGCAGAACGCGCGTCATCCGCCCGGCGGTGCCGCCACGGCGCCGCCGCCGGACGGTGCGGCCTTCTCGACGCCCGGCGATGCGCCAGCCGCGGCGTCGCGGCGCAGCACGTCGCCCATCTGACGCACGCCGGGATCGTTCGGAAAGAGCTGCGCCGCATGCGCGTACGCGGCACGCGCGTCCGCCGCTCGTCCCTGCGCCCGGTACGCGGCGGCGAGTCCGACGAGCGCCCGCGGCGCGTCGCCGGCGCGCCGATTGGCGCGCGCGGCGCCGTCGTAGTCGCCGATCGTCAAAAGAAAGGCGCCATAGTTGGTGAGCAACTCCACGGCGTCGGGCTCGATCGCGAGCGCGGCCTCGTACTCGTCGCGCGCCTCCGCGTGCCTGCCGAGCCGAAAGAGCTCGTTCGCGATGTTCATGTGCAGGCTCGCCGAGCGCGGCGAAAGCGCGAGCGCGCGCCGCATCGCCGCCAATGCCGCCTCGTTGTTGCCACGGAGGCTCTCCGCGTTCCCGAGATTCACCATCGCGTCCGCGAAGTCCGGCTTCACGGCGAGCGCACGCTCGTACGCGTGGATCGCGTCGTCGTAGCGCCGCTCCTGGAGCAGCGCATTGCCGAGATTGTACAGGGTAGCCGCGTCCTCGCCCTTGATCGCCAGCGAGCGCTCGAACTCGGCCCGGGCAACGTCGAACTTGCCGTGATCCGCGAGGGCGGTACCGAGCTCGCGATGGCTGCGCGCGGAATCGGGTGCCTCGACGACCATCGTCGAGAAAAACGTCACGCGGTCCCGCCATACCGCGTTTCGCGACCACGTGCGCGCCCCGTAGAGCGCGACGACGATCGTGAGCGGCGCGGCGATCGCGGGTCGCCAGAGGCGCCGCAAATCCAGCGTCGCAACGTCCACGGCGGCGATGTCAGCCGCGGCGTCGGCCGCGACGCCGCCACGCGCTTGGATTGGAACGTCGGTGCGTAACGACGGCCCTCGACCGCGACTCGCTTCACGCGTCGCGCGCTCGAGGGCGACGGCAACCGCGAGGCAGAAGCCGGCGGAGGGCAGGTACACGAGCCGCTCCGCCATGATCGTGCCG
Source organism: Binatia bacterium (assembly GCA_041488235.1). Lineage (GTDB taxonomy): Bacteria > Desulfobacterota > Binatia > UTPRO1 > UTPRO1 > DP-19. Next base: position 3,315 of record JBGPOW010000059.1, on the reverse strand, counting down.
ATCAGGAACGCCAAGTTCGAGACCATCGCAAACGTGAGCGCGAGGAGACCGAGGGCCAGTGCCACCGCCGGCGCGCGCCGCCAGCTCCACCATATGAGTGCCGGCACCGCCGCAACGACTGCGAGCGCGGCGAGGAACGTCGGCTCGAGTACGGACGCGACGGGCGGGATCTGCCGATACGAGTAGTCGGCGGCGAGCTGCCAGGGAACGAGGAGCCTCCATCCATAGAGTCCCGCTACCTTGATCGCGGTGAGCTCGCGCGTGAAGAGGGGCAGCGCGACGAGCGGATTGTCGAGCACGCTGATCGGAGCGGTGTCGTCACCGAGGACGAGGTGTCGCAGCCAGACGAAGACGAGCGCCGCCACGGCGAGCGCGGCGTACCGCACGCCGTGGCGACGCAGCGCCTGCACTCGTAGCGCTTGCCCTCGTAGGGCGGTCGTCCCGGGCTGCAACAGGTCGGCAAGGACGAGAACGGGCAGGAGCGCGAGCGCGTTCTCCTTCGCCAGCAACGCCGCGAAGAACGTCGCGACGCCGAGCACCTCGAGAATCGCAGCAGAGCGCGACGTGCGCGCGTCGGCACGCAAGAAGAGCAGCCAGGAAAGAAAGAAGCCGCCGGCGGCGAGCAGCTCGGCGCGGCCGACGACGCTCGCGACCGCCTCGGTGTGCACCGGATGCGCCGCGAACAGCAGCGCCGCGATCGCCGCTGGCAGCGGCGCGGCGACGCGCGAGAAGACGGCGAAGACGAGCACGCTCACGCCGGCGTGCAGCAGCACGTTGACGACGTGGTAGCCGACGGGGTCGAGGCCGTGCAGCGCGTGATCGAGCGCAAACGTGAGGGTGGTGAGGGGTCGCCAGCCGTGCCCGCGCGCTTCGCTCCACCACGACGGGCGGGTGAGGATGCTCACGACGTCGCCCGTCCGCACCCACAGGTTGTTGAGGATCGCGTTCGTATCGTCGAAGAACAGCGCGCCGCGGAGACTGTTTGCGTAGAGTGCGAGCGCAACCGCAGCGACGACGGCCGCCGTCGCCGACCACGTGCGCGACGCGGCGCCGGCGACCTCGACACGCGCCGTCGCGGCGCGCAGCGCATCGCGCGGCCGCACGGGACGTGCGACGCCGGGCGCGCTCACGGCATGACGCGGCGCCGCCTCCGGGGCGCCGCCGCGCCGCCGCCGTTTCGCCACGAGGTTCCCTACGCCGGGCGCGCGGCGCCGCGGTCGCCCAGCACGTGATGATCGAGGTCGGCGCGCGTGAAGAGCGCCGTGCACGGCACCGCGCCGACCGCGGTGCGGATGCGGTCGAGCCCGCCTTCCTCGCGGTCCACGAGCACGACGACGGCCGTCACCTGATGGCCCGCTTGGCGGCAACGGTCGATCGCGTCGATCGTCGACGTGCCGGTCGTGACGGTGTCGTCGACGATCGCGACCCGGTCACCGTCGCGGATGCTGCCCTCGATCCAGCGACCCATGCCGTGCTCCTTCACCTGCTTGCGGACGGTGAACGCGCGGATCGGCGCCGAGCGTCAGCCCGCCGATCGCGTCGGCCTTGCCGTTCACGAGATCGAACACGAGGGCGCCGATCAGCGGCTTCGCCTCGGGATCCCACGTCGTGACGCGCGCGTCGAGATAGAACGGCGACGTCGCGCCGGAGGCGAGCGTGAACGGCTTCTCCGGCCGGTAGTGATACGAGCGCTCCGCGAGGAGCGTCAGCAGCCGCTCCCGCATCGCCGCACGCTCGCCGGCGTCAGACGGAGACGCGACGCGTTCCTCCATTGATGGTTCCGCCATCAGTCGGCTCGCCGCTCGCGGACGCGGCGACTCTCACGACCTCGTCGTGCCTTCTGTCGTACTCTTCCGCGACCTTTTCGTCCTGGTCGGCCATCGCCTGGACGTCCGTATCTGCGAACCCGAGGATGCCCATTTGCTCGTAGCCTTTGCGAATCTTCGGACCCCACAGGCCGATGTCCTTGATGATCGGCACGATGCGGCTGAAGAGCGCGGAACGATAGCGCTGCATGAATCCGGACTCGAGCATGTACGCGGCGCAGCGATCGACGGGGAGACCGAGGGTTTCCCACACCTCTTCCGCCTGGAAGCGGTCGCGCATGAGGTAGCACGCCTCGACGGCGAACTCCTCGCGCTCATCGCGCTCGGCCTGCGTGAGCGTCGGATAGTAGTCGCGGAGCGCGAAGCGCCCGAACGCGACGTGGCGCGCCTCGTCCTGCATCACGTAGGCGTTGACGGCGGCGGCGAGCGGATTCTGCGATTGATCGCGGATCTGCGCGAACGCCGCGAGCGCCAGCCCCTCGATCAGCACCTGCATCCCGAGGTACGTCATGTCCCAGCGCGAGTCGCTCAGCACGTTGTCGAGGAGGCGCTGCAACGTGGGCGTGATCGGGTACGCGAGCTCGAACTTGTCGTGCAGGAGGCGCGAGTACGCCTCGACGTGGCGCGCTTCGTCGATGACCTGCGTCGCGGCGTAGAACTTGGCGTCGATCCTCGGCACCTGCTGCACGATCTTCGCCGTGCAGATGAGCGCCCCTTGCTCGCCGTGCAGGAACTGCGAGAGCTGCCACGACTGGAAGTGCCGCCGCAGGGTCGCCTTCTCCGCGCGCGTGAGCGCCTCGAACACGTCGGAGCCGAAGAGTGGAATGGACTCGTCGGGAAGCTGCTCCGGATTCTCGGGATCGAGGTCCTGCGACCAGTCGATGCGGGTGTTCGCGTTCCACTGCTTCTCTTTGCCCTTCTCGTAGAGCTTGAGGAGGGAGTCGCGGCCGTCCTGGTACTCCCAGCGAAAGTTCGTGTTGAAGGCTTCGGAGATCGGCCAATCGACGTCGCCGATCGGTCTCGCATACCTGTCCGCGGTCGCCATGGGGGTCCCCTCGCTCGCTGAGATTCGGTAGAACTACCGCGTCGGTTGCCGCGGAGTCAAAACGTTTGTCGGACGCGGCGTTCAGGTGGCGGAGCCATCGACGTGGCGGAAGAAGAGCTCGGGGCAGTGCCGCTCGAAATCGGCGCGCGACAGCCGGACGGCCGCGTCGTCGGTCGGCTCCGTTCCGATCGCGCCGCCGAAGAGCTCTTTCACCAGGTGATTCTTCGCCGTTGCGCGATAGCGAAAGGCAATCGTGTCGATGCCGAGTCGCGTGAACAGCACGTCGAGAATCGCCCACTCGACGCGCCGGCTGAACGCGCGGCAGCTCAGCACCCAGGTCTCGACCTCCAGCGCGTCGCCGACGCGGCGCCCGGCGACGACCGCGATCTTCCCGAGTGGGCCGTACTTGTCCTGGTAGGCGAACACCAAGGCGACTGCGTCCGG
>JBGPOW010000058.1:0-21446 GCA_041488235.1 Binatia bacterium | reverse complement strand
GGCCGGAAGAGAAGTCTACGTCCCCGCGCACACCTCCCTCGCACCCGCCGCCCCGCAGCGGCGTCGTCACGAAAACGCCGAGCGCGACGGCAACCACGGTCGCGATGATGGTGCGACGGTTGCTCCGGCTCATGCGCCGTTCTCTACGGCAGTTGATCGCCCTTGTGAACGCGTCGGATCGCCGTTAACGAAGTGCCGTGACGTCGACGACGAAAGCCACTGTGCGCGGGCGGGTGGCGCCGGGGACGTTCCTCCGGATCGCGCACCGGGGCGCCTCCGGGCGCGCGCCGGAGAACACGCATGCGGCGTTCGCGGCGGCGCTCGAGATCGGCGTCGACGCGATCGAGCTCGATTGCCAGCTCACGGCGGACGGCGTGCCGGTCGTGATCCACGACGAGACGCTCGAGCGGACGACGAGCGGCATCGGGCCCGTCGGGGCCAAGCGTTGGGACGAGATCGCGGCGCTCGACGCGGGCGCGTGGCGCGGGGCGGCGTTCGCCGGCGAGCGTGTGCCACGTCTCGCGGACGTGCTGACGCAGCTCGCGGGCCGCGTCGTTCTGAACATCGAGATCAAGAGCGCACGCGATGTGGGCACGATCGAGAAGCCGCTCGTCGAGCTCGTCGCGGCGCACGACGCCCTCCCGTGGGTGATCTTCTCCTCGTTTCACGAGCGCGCCGTCCGGAACGTGCGCGCTGCGTCCGCCGACGCGGCGCTCGGGATCCTCTGGGACAGGCGACCCGCCGCGGGCGCGCTCGCGCTCGCGGACGAGCTCCACGCGCGCTGCATCGTGCCGAGCCGCCGTCTCGTCACGCCGGAGGTCGTCGCCGCGGCACACGCGCGCGAGCTCGGGGTGTGGGTGTGGACGGTGAACGCCGTCGCCGAAATGCGACGCCTCGTCGCCGCCGGCGTCGACGCGCTCTTCAGCGACTGCCCGGAACGCTTCGCCGAGCTTTGACCGTCACGGGCGGCGACGTTCGCTAGCCCGAGCGGTTCGCGCCGCCTCGACGACGGCCGTTCGCCGCCGCGCGTGTTCCGACGACGCGCGGTCCGACGATCGCGAGCGTGTACGCGTTCAGATTGAAGTAGCCGCGCGCGGCGGCTTGCAGCGCCGCCGGCGTCACCTTGGCGAGCGCCTCGCGGTAGCGGTCGCCGCCGTCAAGGCCGAGCCCGTAGAGCTCGTTGAACGCGAGCTCGTCGCCTTGCGCGGTGTTGGTCTGCAACGAGATCTCGTAGCTGCCGAGGAGATACTTGCGCGCCTGCTCGAGCTCGCCGGCGCTGATCGGCTCGTCGCGCAGGCGCTTCAGCTCGGTGAGGACGCCCGCGACGGCGCGGTCGACGACGCTCGGATCGCACGCGAAGTAGATGCCGAAGACACCCGGATCGACGCCCTCCGACGCGAACGCCGAGACCGAGTAGGCGAGTCCTTGGCGATCGCGCAGCTCGAGAAAAAGGCGCCCGCCTTGGCGCGACAGGACCGCTTCCAGCGCCTTCAAGACGGCGCGATCGGAATCGGTGACGCGCCCGCCGCGGACGCCGAGAACGAAATGCGCCTGCTGGCGCTCGAGGTGGCGGCGCACGCGGCGCACGCGCGAAGGCGGCGGCTCGGGCAGCGGACGCGACAGCGGCCGCGGCGGCGGCAGATCGCCGAGCGCATGCTCGAGGCGGTCGAGCATCCAGCCCGCATCGAGGTCGCCGACGGCGGAGACGACGAGCCGGCTCGGCGCGAGCAGGCGTCGATAGTAGGCGACGAGGCTCGCCCGCGTGGCGCTCGCGATCGACGCGCGGCTGCCGAGCGTCGTCAGGCCGTACGGATGGTGTGGAAAGTGCGCGGCGTAGAAGAGCTCCATCGCGCGCTGCGCCGGCTCGTCGTCGCGATTGGCGATCGCGACGAGAATCTCGCGGCGACGCTTTTCGACTTCGTCCGCGGGAAACGTCGGATAGCGCAGGACCTCGAGAAAGAGATCGGTGCCTTCCTCGGCGTGGCGGGCGATGAACTGACCGCGCAGGCCGAACGAGTTGCGCCCGGAGAAGCCGTCGAGGTTGCCGGCGAGGGACTCGACGGCACGCCCGAGCGTCTCGCGCGAATGGTGGCGGCTGCCGCGCGTGACGAGGCCGGCGAGAAAATTGTTGATGCCGTTCGTGTCGCGACGCTCGAGCAGGAGACCGCCGAGCGTGGCGGCGCGGAGCGCGACCAGCGGCGCCGCGTGGTGCTCCTTCACGACGAGGCGCACGCCGTTCTCGAGCGTGCGCGTGTGGATGCCCGGACGCGGATTGGCGCGCGGCCGCGCCGCCGACGCGGCTCGCGAGACGCGCGTCGAGGCCGGCGCTGCGGGCGGCACGACCCACGCGGCGCTCAGCGTGTGCGGCGTCGGTGCGAGGCGCGACGCCTCCGGGCCGACGAGTACCGCCTCGAGATTTTGCGGCTGAAAGTACGTGTGCGCGACGCGCTCGACGTCCTCGCGCGTGACGGCGGCGAGCTCGCCGAGGTAGCGGCTTTCGTAGTTCGGATCGCCGAAGACGCATTGCGAGTAGCCGAGGAGACGCGCCTGGCCCTGCATCGTCTCTTTGCGGTAGACGAACTCGCTCTCGAGGTTGCTGCGCGCGCGCATCAGCTCGGCGCGGCTCACCATCTCGGTGCGTATCCGCACGAGCGCGGAGAGCATCTCGCGCGTCGCCGCCGCGATTTTCTTCCGCTCCAGCGACGCGAGCACCACGAAGAGCCCCGGATCCTGCGGGGTGTACGCAAACGCCGAGACCGAGTTGACGAGCTCCTTCTGCGCCTCGAGGGTGCTCACGAGACGCGTGCTCTCGCCGCCGGCGAGGACGTAGGCGAGGAGGTCGAGCGCGATCGCGTCGGGATCGTGCGCCGACGGGATGCGGAAGCCGAGCAACAGGTGATGCTCCTGCACCGCCATGTCGATCGCGGTGGTGCGCATCTCGAGCTGCGGCGGCTCGACCGGTCGCGCCCGCGCCGGGAGCGGCGCCGGCTCCCAGTCGGCGAACGCGGCGTTCACCTGCGTGCGCACGGCGTCCAGGCTGACGTCGCCGACGACGACGAGCACGACGTTGTTCGGACGGTACCAGCGCTGGAAGAAGTCGAGGACGCGCGCGCGATCGAGCGCCGAGATCGTCTCGCGCCAGCCGATCACCGGCCTCCCGTACGGATGGCTCTTGAAGGCGAGGCGGAAAAGGTCAGTGTAGGCGCGCGAGACCGGCATGTCCTCCGAGCGTTTCCACTCCTCGAGCACGACGTTCAGCTCGCGCGCGAGCTCGTCGGCGTCGAACGTCGAGTTGCGAAGCGCATCGGCCAGGATGTCGAGGCCGGTCGCGAAGTATCGGCCCGCGAGCACGAGGTGATAGACGGTGTGATCCGCGGTGGTGAACGCGTTGATGAGACCGCCCGACGACTCGACCTCCGCCGCGATCTGTCCGACGCCGCGGCGCGCGGTGCCCTTGAAGAGCATGTGCTCGTGGACGTGCGCGACACCGGCTTCGGCGTCGTGCTCGTCGGCGGCGCCGACTTTCACCCACGCTTGCAGCGCGACGACGGGCGCGAAGTGATCTTCGCGCACGATCACCTGCATGCCGTTTGCGAGCGCGAAGCTCTCCGTGCCCGCGGCGCCGGGTCCACCGGCGTGTCGCGCGACGACGACGGGGCGCGCGCGGTCGGATTTCCTTGACTCCATGTCCGATTTATCTAAAGTACCGTCGCGTTCCGCGCCAGCAGCAACGGATCTCCGTTCGAGTCGTCAGCGCGCAACAACCACTCCATGCAACAGCGGAGGGGGGTGAACTATTTCATGGCCGGAGTCAGGGTCAAGGATAACGAACCCATCGAGAGCGCCATCCGGCGCTTCAAGAAGCAGTGTGAGAAAGCCGGCATCCTCGCCGAGCTGCGCAAGCGTGAGCACTACGAGAAGCCGAGTGTGAAGCGGAAGAAGAAGGCGCTCGCCGCGAAGAAGCGAGCACTGCGTCGCGCGAGTCGAACGCAACACGGCGGGTGAATCGTCACGGACCGGCGGCGGCAAGGGCCGCGCCGGTCCGTTGCAGTGGCATCATCGTACTCTGAGGTCGGACGAGCGGGTGGGGTGGATGGGGCGGCGGATTACTTTCGGGAACGGGGCGTGCGGGTGTGAATCGCATCGATGTGGTCCTCGCCATCGTCCTCGTTCTCTTTGCCGCGCGCGGCTTCTGGCGCGGGTTCTCGCGTGAGTTCTTCGGGTTCGTCGGGCTGATCGGCGGTCTCGCCGTCGCCGCGGCGAGCTATGCCGCCGCGACGGGGTACCTTCCCGACGCGGTTCCCGATCGCCTGCGTCCGATCGTCGCGTTCGCGGCGGTCTTCTTCGCCGTCGACTTCCTCGCCAACGTCGTCGGTGCGCTCGTGCACCGTCTCCTCGGCATCCTCTTCCTGTCGCCGGTGAACCGCCTCGCCGGCGCGGTGTTCGGCGTCGCCAAGGGCGCCACGATGGCGATGATCGCGCTTCTATTGATGCGGGCCTACATGCCGATCCCCGGGTTCGTGACCGAGCTCGAGCGGTCGCGGATCGCGGGCCGTCTCCTCGGTCTTGCGGGTGAGCTGCGCGACGAGCACGCGCCGCACGAGCACGTGCTGCGGATCGACGACGACGCCGAGCCGTTGCCGCGCCGCGGTGGCGCGCCGGCGGAAGGATACTGACCATGCGCGGGCGCATTCCCGAGGACGTGCTGCTGCAAGTGCGCGAGCGCGCCAACATCGTCGAGGTCGTGGGTGCGCACGTCGGCTTGAAGCGCGTCGGCCGCAATCACGTCGGGCTCTGCCCGTTCCACTCCGAAAAGACGCCCTCCTTCACCGTCAACGACGATCGCGGCATCTTCCACTGCTTCGGCTGCGGCGCCGGCGGCAACGTATTCTCGTTCTTGATGCGCCTCGAGGCCGCGCCGTTTCCGGAGGTTGTCGAGCGGCTCGCCGGCCGCTACGGCATCGCGCTTCCCGAGCGCGGCGAGGACGATCCGACCCTGCGCCGGCGCGAGGCGCTCTTCCGCCTGAACGATCAGGCGGCGCGGTTCTTCCAGCGCTATCTCTGGGACTCCGACGCCGCCGCGCCCGCGCGCGCGTATCTCGACGAGCGCGGCATCGGCCGCGAGGTCGCCGAGCGTTTCCTCCTCGGGTACGCGCCGCCGGGCTCCGACGTGCTGGTCCGCAAGCTCGGCGCCAGCGGCCGCTCGCTCGAGGCGGCGGCGCAGCTCGGCCTCGTCGCCGCCCGCCGCGACGGCGGCGGGCACTACGATCGCTTCCGCGCGCGCCTCATGTTTCCGATCACCGACTCGTCGGGCCGCGTCGTCGGGTTCGGCAGCCGCAGCGTGCCGGGAACGCCGAGCGCCGGCGGCGATCTTCCGAAGTACATCAACTCGCCCGAGACGCCGCTCTATCGGAAAGGCGCGCATCTCTACGGCCTTGCGCTCGCCCGTGACGCGATCCGCCGCGCCGATCGCGCGCTCGTCGTCGAGGGCTACTTCGACGTGCTGGCGCTCGCGCAAGCGGGGATCGGCCACGTCGTCGCGTCGCTCGGCACCGCGCTCACCCTGGCACAGCTGCAGGTGCTGAAGCGCTTCACGCGCAACGTCATCGCGTTTTTCGACGGCGACGCCGCCGGGCAAGCAGCGGCGGAGAAGAGCCTGCCGATCTTCCTCGAGGCCGGTCTCTGGGGAAACGCCGCGTTTCTTCCCGGCGGCGACGATCCCGACACGTTCGTCCGCCGCGAGGGGCAGGACGCCGCGCTGGCGCTGCTCGCGCGCGCGACGCCGCTCCTCGAGTTCTACCTCGATCGCGTCGTCGCGCCGACGAGCACGCCGGCCGAGCGCGCGCAGGTCGCGCAGCGCGTCGCCGGGTGGCTCGGCAAGATCGCCGATCCGTTCGAGTACGACATCACGGTGCGTCGCGCCGCCGAGCGTCTCGGGCTCGGCGAGGAGATGCTGCGCCGGCAGCCCGTGCGGCCGCGGCCGCAATTCGCGGCGGCCTCCACGGCGAGCAAGGCGCCCGGCCCCGAGGCGATCCTGATCGAGCTGATGCTCGCGAGCCCGGCGGCGATCGCACGCGTCGACGCGAGCGACGGCGTCGCGCTTTTCACCGACCCCGTGTTTCGCGCGCTCGCCGACGAGATCGTCGCGACCGTGCGCCGCGGCGACGCGATCGACGCCGCGACGCTGCTCTCGCGTCTCGACGACGCGACCGCGGCGCACATCGCCGGACGGCTCGTCGACGACGCCGTGCCAGCCGACGACGACGTGACGCTCGCGCAGCTCGTCGACGACTGCTTGGCCAAGCTGCGTGCCGATGCGACGTTGCCGGTTCGCCAAGCGCTCTTGCGCCGGATTCGTACGGCTGAAATGGAAGGCAACGTCGCTGCGGTCGTCGAGGCGCAGCGCGAGCTCGAGCACGTAAAACGGAGCGCCAGCCGATGACCCCGATCGAGCTACGTGAGCGCAAGGACGTGCAGCAGCTGATCGCCGTCGGCAAGGCGAAGGGATTCGTCACGCTCGAGGACGTCGGCCGCCATCTCCCGTCCGACTTTCTGTCGCGCGAGCGCATCGACCACGTGCTGACGCTCTTCGGCGAGCTCGAGATCGCGATCGTCGACGAGGAGGACGATGCCGACGCGGGTCCGGAGCCGACGGGCGACGACGTCGACGCGCTCGAGGCCGTCGAGGTCGAGGTCGAGGAGAAACCCGTCGAGACGCTCCCTGCGAGCGCCGATCCGGTGCGGCGGTATCTGCACGATATCGCGCGGATTCCGCTCCTCGGCCGCGAGGGCGAGGTCGAGCTCGCGCGTCGCGTCGAGGAAGGCACGACGCAGGTCCGCGAGGAGGCGTTCGCGTCGCCGCTCGCGATCGCCTACGTCTGCGATCTCGCCGACCGCCTCGAGCGCGGCGACATCACGATCGACGGCGTCCTCGGGGACGTCGATGAGGAGCAAGAGGACGCGGACGAGGCGCGCACCGAACGGACGCGGACGTTTCTCGCCGGCGTCGTGCGCGTGCGGCGGGTGGCGTCGTCGAGCGGTGGACGCACGCCGGCCGCGCTACGAGCGGCCCGCGAGCGCCGCGTCGAGGCGGTCGCCGCGCTCGGTCTCGCGCGTCGACACTTCGCCGCGATCGTCGGCTCGATTCGCTCGGCCGCCGCCGCCGCCGAGCGTTGCCATGCGCTGCTGCGCCGCTACGAAGATCGCTATCAGTGCCGTGCGCTCGATCTCGCGCGGCTGGCGCATTCGATCGAGCTCGACCGTCGCGGCAGCCGTCCGGCGTCGACGCGCCTGCGCGACGCGCAGCGCCTCTTCGGCCGGCACCGGCTGGCGGCGACGGACGCCGTCGCGCTCGGCGCCGAGATCAAGCGCGCGCTGCGCGAGCTGCGGCAGATCGAGCACAGTGCCGGCGTCGCGACGAGCGAGCTCGCGCGTGTCGTCGGCGTCATCCGCGAGGGGGAGCGTCGCGCCGAGGACGCGAAGACGCGCCTCGTCGAGGCCAATCTCCGCCTCGTCGTGAGCCTCGCGAAGCGCTACACGCAGCGCGGCTTGCCCTTTCTGGATCTCATTCAAGAGGGAAACATCGGCCTCATGCGTGCGGTCGAGAAGTTCGATTACCGGCGCGGGTATCGCTTCTCCACGTACGCGACGTGGTGGATCCGCCAAGCAGTGAGCCGCGCGATCGCCGATCAGGCGCGCACGATTCGCGTGCCGGTGCACATGGTCGAGGCGCTCAACAAGGTCATGCGCACGATGCGGATCATGGTGCAGGAGACCGGTCGCGAGCCGACGGAGGAAGACCTCGCCGTCCGCCTCGGGCTGCCGCTCGAGAAGGTGCAGCGCATCACCCGTATCGTCCAGGATCCGATCTCCCTCGAGACGCCGCTCGGCGACGAGGGCGACAGCCACCTCGGCGATCTCGTCGCCGATCCGCAAGCGGTGTCGCCGGCGGACGCGGTCGCGGGCTCGCATCTCCGCAAGCAGACGGCGCGCGCGCTGTCGTCGCTCTCGCCGCGCGAGGAGCGCATCCTGCGCATGCGCTTCGGCATCGGCGAGGGCATGGATCACACGCTCGAGGAGGTCGGGCAGGCGTTCGCCGTCACGCGCGAGCGCGTGCGCCAGATCGAAGCGAAGGCGCTCCGCAAGCTGCGTCACCCGATGCGGCGCCATCATCTGCGCGACTTCTACTGAAGCCCCCTCGGCTCGGGACTGGGTCAAGTTGCGAGCGAGACGAGGCGCGAGGAAGCCGGGAGCGCAGACGTAGCAGCGCTACGTCGAGCATCCCGGCGACCGAGCAACGAAGTATCGCGACGCAAATTGACCCAGTACCGTTTTGACGCGCGCGGCGTCGTCTAGTATGCAGCAGGGGTTGCGTGCCGTGGTGTGAGGCCACACCGCTGTGACCACCGGCGGGCCCATAGCTCAGTTGGTTAGAGCGACCGGCTCATAACCGGTTGGTCCCAGGTTCGAGTCCTGGTGGGCCCACTTTAAGACCGAGGAGACCGCTTGGGGAATCAAGTCGAGCTGCTGGTGAGTTTGCAAGTCGTCGACCAGCAGCTCCGTGAGCGTACAGAGGCGATCGACGCCCTCCAGCAAGGGCTCGCAGGAACCGAAAGCGAGCTGGCCGCACAACGCAAGCTGCTCGACGCCTGTCGCGCCGAGCGCGCCGACCTCGAGACCCGCCGGCGCGAGCTACAAGGCGCGCTCGACGACGAAGAGAGCCGGATGAAAGACCGCCGGATGCGCCTCAATCGCATCCGCAACGAGAAAGAAGCCTCCGCCGTCCGCCGCGAGATCGAGGTCGGCAAAGAGGGCAACCAGAAGATCGAAGAGGATCTGATGGTCGTCTACGAGGCCCTCGACACGGTCGCCGCGCGCGAGACCGAGCTGCAGAAGGATTACGACGCGATCGAGGCGCGCCGCGCCGAGCAGCAAACCACGGTCGACACGGAGGTCACGGCGCTCTCCGCGGGGCTCGACGAGGCGCGACACCGGCGCGACGAGCTGGCGGGGACGATCGACACGGACTTGCGGCGTCAGTACGAAGCGATTTTCGTCCGGCGCCGTGGACTTGCCGTCGTCGAGGTGCGGGGGGGGACGTGCCAGGGCTGCCACATGCGCGTTGCGCCGCAACTCTCCAACGAGATCCAGCGCAATCAGCGCGTGATCGTCTGTCCTAACTGCCACCGTATTTTGTACGCGCGCGCTGAGAACTCCGTCTCCGCGTGACGCCGGACGCCGGCGCGCGATCGCGGCCCATCTGCTGCGTTGCTCGGTCGTTCGCTTGTGCGGCATAGCTCCCGCTATGCCTCCGCGCTCACTCCCTCGCGCCTTGCATCTGGGCCACGCTCGCGTGCCGGCCGGACCGTAGTCGCTGACTGGCGTGGTTGTGCGCGGGCTTCGCCGCGCACGGCAGTGAATGCGCCGCGCGGCTCCGCGCGCGGCGCCACCTACCGCGGCGCTCCGCGCGCGGTGCCACCGCTCATTCCCGTGCTCCTTGCAGCAGCGCTCCGCTGGCGAGCAGATCCTCCACCTCGCCGGCCGAAAACCCCGCTTCCGTCAGGACCTCGCGACTGTGTTCGCCGATTTCTGCTGGACCGCGGCGGAGGCTCGCTGGTGTGCGCGACATGCGGATCGGACTGCCGACGAAGTCGCGATCGCCCATTCGTACGATCACGCCGCGGGCGTGCACCTGCGGGTCGGCGAGTGCCTGGTCGATCGTGTTGATCGGCCCGCAGGGGATGCCCCGTGCCAGCAGTTTCTGCAGCCATGCGGCCGTCGTGTCAGTGGCCAGATGCGCTTCGATCGCCGCCTTCAGCTCGTCTCGATTCACGACGCGCGAGATCGCATCGGCGAACCGCGGATCGTCATGCAGCGCCGGTTGTCCGGTTGCCTCGCAGAAGCGCTGCCACAGATTCTGGTTGTTGACGCCGACGACGATCCACCCGTCGCCCGTCTTCAGCGCTTCGTAGGGGGCCGCGAGGGGATGTTGCGACCCGCGCGGCTGCGCCACTGCGCCGAGTGTGAGGTACAACCCCGCCTCCCACACCGTGTAGGCGAGCGCCGACTCGAGCAGCGTCGTCTCGACGCGTTGCCCTTCGCCGCTCTTCTGCCGGTGCGCCCACGCGGCGACGACACCGAGCGCGCCGAACGTCCCGGCGTTCAGATCGGCAATCGGCACTGCCGTCGACGCGGGGGTCCCGCCCGGGTCGCCGACGAAGCTCATGATGCCGCTCATGCCTTGCGCAACCAAGTCGAGCCCGCCACGCTCGCGGTACGGCCCATCGTGCCCGAACCCCGAAATCGAGCAGTAGATGAGCGCCGCATTGACGCGAGCGAGATCGTCGTACCCCAGCCCCACGCGATCGAGCGCCCCCGGCCGAAAGTTCTCCACCCACACGTCTGCCCACCCCGCCAACCGCCGCAACGCCGCCGCCCCGTCCGCCTTCGTCATGTCCACCGCGATCGCGCGCTTGTTGCGATTGACGAAGTCGTACGCCCGAAACGCCCCGAGAGCGGTCCGCGTCACCTCCCCCTTCGGCGCTTCGATCTCGTCGGCTCCGAGATCGGCGAGTAGCATCGAGCACCACGCCCCCGCGATGACGTGGGTGCAGTCCAACACGCGCATCCCGCTCAGCGGCCCCGACGATTGAGGTGTGTCGGCCATGCAATCTCTCCTCGTCCGCGCGACGCGGCGGGTCTCCTGCTAGCAGCGCGAGACGTGCGAAGCGAGTTTCAGTGCGCCCGCAACCGGTTGGAGCCGCGACCGACGTCAAAGGTGGCGGCGCGTCTCGTGCAAGACGGACGACCGGCCCGCAGGGCCGGAAACGTGCACGCAAGAAAAGTGCGTGATACGTTCTTCGCGGTACCGATAGACGTGTCGGCTGCCGAGCGTGCCCCAGATGCAAGGCGCGACCGAGTGAGCGCGGAGGCGTAGCGCAAGCTACGCCGCACAAGCGAACGAGGAAGCAACGCAGCAGATGGGGTGCGATCGGCAGCCGACACCAGACCGGATCGGACGGTCGCGCATCCTCGGATGCGAGGAAAGTCCGGACTCCATAGGGCGGAGTGGCCGCTAACGGCGGCTCGTCGTGAGACGGGGAAAGTGCCACAGAAAGCAGACGGCCGGGGGCTCGCTCTCGGTCACGGTGAAACGGTGAGGTAAGAGCTCACCAGGTCCCGGGGTGACCCGGGATGCTCGGCAAACCCCACTCGGAGCAAGACCAAATAAGAGGGTTCGGCGGCCCGCCTCACACCCTCGGGTATGGTCGCTGGAGCCGTTCAGCAATGGGCGGCCTAGAGGAATGACCGTCGCCTCCCGCGAGGGAGGGACAGAATCCGGCTTACAGATCCGGTCTGGATCGTTTTCGAAGTCGCGCGTAGAAGTCGTCAACGATGCGAATGCCTTCGCGCGCAGTCCTCGCCATCGCCGGCGCCGTGCTCGCCATCGTGACGATCAGATCGCACGCGGCGGCCGCGACGATCGAGGGCGTCGTCGCGTTGCCGCCGACCGCTGCCGCACCCGTCGCGAAGCCGCGTTATCCGACTGCGGCGAACTACACCGTCGGCGCGCCTGATGCGTCGGCGGCGATCGTCTACTTGGACGGAGACTTCCCGACGTCTACCGGCGCGCCGCCGGTAGCGGAGATGGCGCAGCACGCGTACCAGTTCTCGCCCGGTCTCTTGCCGATCCGTACCGGCAGCGTCGTCCGCTTCCCCAATCTCGACGACGAGTACCACAGCGTCTTCTCGTACTCGAAAACGAAGCGCTTCGATCTCGGCCGCTACGCCAAGGACGAGACGCCCGCGGAGCTCACGTTCGATCAGCCGGGCGTCGTCCGTGTGTATTGCGAGATCCACGATCACATGCGGAGCGCGATCGTCGTCCTCGACACGCCGTACTTCCAAAAGACCGATCCGACCGGCCACTATCGGTTGACCGACCTACCCGCCGGGCGGTGGGTGCTGAAAGCGTGGCTCGACGACGACAGCATTCGCGAGCAGCCGGTCGAGCTGCGCGACGGCGCGACGCTGCGAATCGACTTCCCGGTGCCGTGACCGTCGGATCACCGACCGCGTCGCGTCCGCGGAGCGCCACGCTCAGCTTCCGCGCCAAGCTTCTCCTCGCGATGATGCTCGTCGTCGCCGCGGTGACGGTGACGACGCTCGCGGTCACGCAGCGGTTCGTCGAGCGCTCGTATGCGCGCGTGACGCGCGAGCGCTTCACCGCCGAGGCGGACGCGTTCGCCGCGATCCAGGAAGCGCGTCTCGCGGCGGCGCGCAGCCGCGTGCGCAACCTCGCGCGGTCCGTGCGTCTCGTCGCCGCGGTGAACGAGCGCGATGTGGCGCTCCTCTACAAAATTGCCGTCGACGAGCTGCGGAACGTGCTCCAGCCCGATCCCGACGCCGGCGGCCTCGTGGCCGCGACGTTCTTCCGCGTGCTCGACGTCGGTGGGACCGTGCTGCCGCCGCCGACGTCGCAGGCGGGCCTCGTCGATGATCCCGGACGTGCGCGCTGGGAGCCGCAAGTCGCCGCGGCGGCGCGCGCGGCGATCGACGACCGGGTGCAGCACATCGGCTATCTCGATCCGCGAGTCGGCGGCCGGCGCGTGTTGCACGAGGTGATCGTCACGCCGATCGTCGATCGCTTTGCCGACAAAGCAATCGGCGCGCTCGCGATCGGCTTTCCCGCCGAGGAGCGCGACCCGGCGGCGGCGCGGATTCCACGCGGCGTGTGGCTCGGCCGCCGGCTCTACCTGCGCCGCCTCGACGCCGCCCGCGGTCCCGGCTCGCGACGATTGCGGCAGGAGTTGCGCGCGCGCATTTCGGCGGCGGGCGTCGATCCCGTGAGCGGCGACTTCGACCTCGTCCTCGGCGGCCGTCCGTACCGGGTGTTCTACCGGCCGTTGCACGAGGAGTCGCGGTTGCCGCCGGCATTTCTCGTAGGGCTGCACTCGCTCGCCGCCGCGCGCGAGGAGCGGCGCCGCCTGCGCGACGCGATCCTGCGCGTCGCCGCCGTCGCGCTGCTCCTCGGGCTTGCCGCGAGCGTGCTCCTCGCGCGCACGCTCGCCGTGCCGCTGCGCGCGCTCGTCGCCGGCGCCGGGGCGATCACGCGCGGGGATTTGACGGTCCGAGTCGCCGTCCGGCGCCGTGACGAGGTCGGCCGCGTCGCGGAAGCGTTCAACGAGATGGTGGCGGGATTGGCGTTGAAGGAACGCTACCGCAACGTGCTGGACGTGATCGCCGACAAGGCGGTCGCCGAGCGCTTGCTCGCCGGCGCGATCGCCCTCGGCGGCGAGATCAAGGACGTGACCGTCCTCTTCTGCGACATCCGCGGCTTCACGACGCTCACCGAGCGCATGCCGCCGCACGACGTCATCGCGATGCTGAACGAGCACATGACGGCGCTCACCGGCATCGTGCACGCGCACCACGGGATCGTCGACAAGTTCGTCGGCGATGCGCTGATGGCGATCTTCGGCGCCCCGACCACCACCGGCGACGACGCCCTCGCCGCCGTCGAAGCGGCGCGCAGGATGATCGACGCGCGCCGGCGGCTGAACGCGACGGCGTCGCCGCCGCTGGAGATCGGCATCGGCATCGCGTCGGGCATTGCCGTCGCCGGCTGCATGGGATCCGCGCAGCGCATGAGTTACACGGTCCTCGGCGAGCGCGTGAACCTCGCCGCGCGTCTGTGCGGGCACGCGGGACGGATGGAGGTGTTGCTCGACGAGGCGACACGCGCTCGCGTCGACTGCCGCGTCGCCATCGATGCCGTTGCGCCCGTGCGGCTCAAGGGCTTCGCCGACGCCGTCGCGGTCTACCGCGTGCGCGACGTCACGTCCGCGGAGAGCGTCGCATGATCGGCGCTCGCGTGATGCTGCGGAGGCGGTCGCGTGTCGGCCGCTCGATCGCGGGTGCGGCGCTGGCGTTCGTCGTGAGTCTCGCCGCACCAGTGGGCGCCGAAATGCGCATTGTCGCTGCACCCGCTGGCACGGAGCCGACGCCGCTCCTGCGCCGGCTCAATCGCCCGCTCGTCGCGGATCTCGTAGGCGGGCGCGCGCGTGTGCAGCTGAGCGGCTTGCTCGACATCGAGGGGTATTACGTCGACCAGCGGCCGCCGGGGCTCCTATTCGGTGGCGGCAACTCGTTCGTGAATCCGCGACTGTCGTTGTTCGTGGATACGCGCGTCGGCCGCGCGTGGTATGCGTTCGTCGAGGCGCGCGCGGACCGCGGGTTCGATCCGCGCGCCGACTCGGCGGCGTTTCGTTTCGATCAGTATTTCTTGCGGTACACGCCCTTCGCCGACGGTACGGTCGACGTCCAGGTCGGGAAATTTGCGACCGTCGTCGGCAACTGGGTGGCACGCCACGACTCGTGGACCAATCCACTCGTCAACGCGCCGTTGCCGTACGAGAACGTCACGACCGCGTCCGACGTAAAGGCGCCGCCGAGCCGCTCGGCGTTCCTCGACCGCCGCCGCATCGCCGACAAGAAGCGCGAGTGGGTGCCGCTCGTCTGGGGGCCGAGCTACACGTCGGGCGCGGCGGTGTTCATGCGGCGCGGCGCTGCCGACCTCGCGCTCGAGGTGAAGAACGCGTCGCTGTCGTCGCGTCCGGCGGTTTGGGACGCGCGACACCGCGGCTTCGCGCATCCGACCGTCAGCGGCAGGGTCGGTTGGCGGCCGAGCGCCGCGTGGGGCCTCGGCGCGTCACTGAGCGGCGGGACGTATCTCCGCGACGACGTCGACGCGCGCGCCGCGGGATTTCGCGTCGGCGCGCATCAGCAAGAGCTCGCCGCGGTCGATGCGACGTATGCCTGGCGTCACGTGCAACTCTGGGCCGAGGCGTTCGTCGGTCGCTTCGAGGTGCCGCGCGTCGGCAACGCCGACAGGGTCGCGTACTACGTCGAGGGCCGCTACAAGCTCACACCGCGATTCTTTGCGGCGCTGCGCTGGAACGAGCAGTTCTTCGGCGACGTCGAAAACGACGCCGGCCGCGACCGCAGTTGGGACCAGGATGCGTGGCGCGTCGACGCCGCACTCGGCTGCCGCGTCGATCGCCACGTCCAGGCGAAGCTCCAATACAGCTACACGCACCAGCGCGGCGCGCTTCAGCAGGGCGAGCAGCTCGTCGCGGCGCAGGTCACTCTCAAATTCTAGTGCGGCGCTGCGGAGATCCCGCCGTGCACGGCCGCTGCTTGCGGGACAGGGTCGGGGAATCGGCTCCGCGCGAGGATCGCTCGTGCAGGGCACCGGGCATGGATTGGATATTCCGTACTCCGCGGCGTCCTGACCGTAATGACTCGCTCTTTATGCGCGCTCCGCCGATCCCCCGACCCTGTCCCGCGACGAGCGCCCGCGCTGCCGACGACCGGACCCAGCGTCGCACCTGCATCGATTGGCTGCCGAATGGTCACCACCCGCAGAGGCTGCGCAGACGACGCGGCCGATGACGACGCACGCCCGCACAGGCCTCGTTGGGCAGCGCATCGGCTACGCGACCGCCGCCGTAGCAGCGCGATCGTCGAACGATCGTCGGTACTGCGACGGGGTAGCGGGTCGGCGGAGCGCGCATAAAGAGCGAGCCACTACGGTCTTTTCCCCGCTGCGGAGTACGGAAGATCCAATCCATGCCCGGTGCCCTGCGCGAGCGATCCTCGCGCGCAGCCGACCCGCTACCCCGTCGCGCACCGACGCTCTTTGACGATCACGCTCCTACGGCCACACGGTCGATTCGACGATTTTCGCCCCCGAAAAGATTTTCCTTGACATGCGTGTTGCACTTCACCTATACGCCCCGTGGGTCAAGGTGGGATGAAGTGGGAGATAAGGGATTGAGGACGTCGAAAGGTGGGGTTTTCCAGTGTTCTTTGGGCGGTTTGACCACACCCTCGACGGCAAAGGCCGGATCAGTATCCCGGCCCAGTTCCGCGACGTGTTGCTCGGCGATCCGCGGCTCGTGGTCGCCCCGTACACCGTCTACGGACAGCGCTGCCTCGACCTTTATCCACAGGCGGAGTGGCAAAAGCTTCTCGACAAATTTTCGGCGCTGCCGCGGTTCAGTCCCAACGCCGTCAAGTTCGAGATGGGGTACTTGGCCCGCTCGCATCGGTGCGAGCTCGACGCCGCAGGCCGCATCCTCTTGCCGCCGGTGCTCAGGCAGTACGCCGCGCTCAAGAAGGATGTCGTCTTCCTCGGGGTGCATGCACGATTTCGGCTGATGGATCAGGAGAACTGGGTGAAGGTGGAGGGTGAGCACGATGCCGAGGCAGTCGCGAATCCGGCGATCTACCAGGACCTCGGGATCTGACGCTTGCCCGCCGAAGAAGTGGTGGTGGCGGAGGGGTGGTGGAGGAAGAGGGGCGCGCCCGGAGTAGCGGACCGGGGGGTCACCGGGCGCGCCTCGCTATTGCGAAGGTGAGTCAACGTGTCGAGCCAACTTCTGCCGTTCCCCGCGCGGGGGTCGGATTGGGGGATGCCGGACGGTCGGCGACATGTTTCGGTATTGGCAGATGAGGTCGTCGCGTACCTGCACGTGCGGCCCGGTGCGCGCTACGTCGACGGAACGCTCGGCGACGGCGGCCACGCCGAGCGCCTGCTCGAGGCCGATCCGACGATCGAGGTATTGGGAGTCGATCGCGACTTCGTGACGCTTGCCGCGACCGCCGCGCGGCTCTCGATCTTCGGCGGACGATTCCGAACCTTTCACGGCAACTTCGACGAGCTCGACGCGGCGCTGGCGCAGGTCGGCTGGGATCGCGTCGACGGGATTCTCTTGGACCTCGGCCTCTCCTCCGCCCAGCTCGATGACCCCGCGCGCGGCTTCGGCTTTCGCGCCGCTGGCCCGCTCGACATGCGCATGACACAAGGCGAGGGCCCGTCGGCGGCCGATCTGCTGGCGGCGCTCGACGAGCGCGCCCTCGCCGAGCTCCTCTGGCGCTATGGTGAGGAGCCAGCGGCGCGCCGCATCGCGCGCGCGATCGTCGCCGAGCGCGCACGCCAGCCGATCACCGATACCGCCGCTCTCGCGGACCTCGTCGCTCGTGTCGCACCTCGTCGTGGCTCGCTCCATCCCGCGACGCGTGTGTTTCAGGGTTTGCGGATCGCTGTCAATCGCGAGCTCGACCACCTCGACGATTTCCTCGCGCACGCGCTCGAGTGGCTCCGGCCGGGTGCGCGGCTCGTGATCATTGCGTATCATTCCCTCGAGGACCGCCGCGTGAAACGCGCCTTCCGAGACTGGGCGACGGCCTGTCGCTGCCCGCCGGCGCTGCCGCGCTGCGTCTGCGGCGCGCGCGCGCGGGTGCGCCTGGTGACCCGCAAGGTCGTGACGCCGTCGGCCGCGGAGGTGCAGGCGAACCGCCGCGCGCGCAGCGCTCGCCTGCGCGCGGTCGAGGTGGTGGAGTCGGCGCCGTGAGCGTCGTCGGGGCGCCACCGAGCTGGATCGGCCACGTGACCGCGGCGCCGCGCGGCGCGCGCGGCGGCGTCGCCGCGGTCCGCCGCCGCATGACCCCGGCCGAGCGGCGGCTGGCGCGGCAGCTCGGGCTCGGCGCGCTCGCCGCGCTCGCGATCGCGTTGGCACTCGTGTGGGTACGTCTCCAAGTCGTGCACACCGGCTACGAGCTCTCGACGGCGCGCCAGCTCGAGCGTCGTCTCGAGCAAGAGCAGCGCGAGCTCGAGATCGAGATCGCGACCCGTACCTCGCCGCGGCGGCTCGAAGAGGCGGCGCGGCGCCGTCTCGGCATGGGACCGCCGGCGGCCGGCCAGATCGTGAACAAGCAATGACGGTCTCGTGTTCGACGGCGCGTGGTGGACGACGACGATGAGAGGGCGCATCATCGCCGTTGCCGGCGGCATCGCCGTGCTCCTCCTCCTCGTTGCCGTGCGCATCGTGCAGCTCACCCTCACCGACAGCCCCGGATTGGCACGCATGGCGCGCGAGCAGCAACGGGAGCACGTGCAGATTTCCGCGCACCGCGGCGCCATCCTCGACCGCCACGGTGAGACGCTGGCCTCGAGCGTCGACCGTCCGTCGATCTTTCTCCGCCCGCGACGGGTGACCGACCGCACCCGCGTACGCAGCGCGCTCGCGATGCTCGGCTTGCGCCAGCAACAGATCGCGACGAAGCTCGACAGCCGCGCGCCGTTCGTCTGGCTGAAGCGCGCCGCGACGCCGCGCGAGCGTGACGTACTCGAGACGCTGAAGCTCGACGGCGTCGGCGACGTGACCGAGGCGCGACGCTTCTATCCGCACGAGTCGGCCGCGGCGCACGTGATCGGCCTCGCCGGCGTCGACCTCCAGGGTCTGGAGGGCGTCGAGCGCTACTACGAGCGCGATCTCCGCGCCGAGCCGCGGATGCTCGAGGTCGAGCGTGACGCGCGCGGGCGCGAGATCCTGACCGACGACGTCGAGGTGCCGCAAGAGATGGAAGGCGCGACGGTCCAGGTGACGCTCGAC
The DNA here is from genome assembly GCA_041488235.1 of Binatia bacterium. Classification (GTDB taxonomy): domain Bacteria; phylum Desulfobacterota; class Binatia; order UTPRO1; family UTPRO1; genus DP-19. The sequence goes on along the minus strand of JBGPOW010000058.1, from coordinate 2,988 downwards.
CTCGCGATCCAAGACGTCGCCGAGCGCGCGCTCGAGCGCGGCGTCCGCGAGTCGCGCGCCAAGGCCGGTACGGCGATCGTCCTCGACCCGTGGACGGGCGAGGTGCTCGCGCTCGCCAACGCTCCGAGCTTCGACCCGAACCGCCGCGCGACCGCGACGCCGTCGCGCCGCCGCAACCGCGCCGTCACCGATTTCTACGAGCCCGGCTCGACGTTCAAGCCGCTGCTCGCCGCCGCCGCCGTCGAGCACGGCGTCGTCCGGCCGGACGAGATGATCTTCTGCGAGAACGGTCACTACCCGGTCGGCAAGTGGATCATCCACGACCACGGCAGCCACGGCTGGCTCTCGGTCGCGGAGATCTTGCAGGTGTCGAGCAACATCGGCGCCTCGAAGATCGGCGAGCGTCTCGGCCGCGAGCGCTTCTTCGAGTTTCTCTCCGGCCTCGAGCTCGGACGGCCGACGGGCATCGACCTCCCGGGCGAGGTCGGCGGCATGCTGCGGCCGCTCGGCGACTGGTCGCGCATCGCGCTCATCACCACGAGCTTCGGGCAGGGCATCGCCGTGACACCGCTGCAGATGGCGCGCGCCTATGCGGCGATCGCCAACGGCGGGCTCGTCATGAAGCCCTACGTCGGCGTGCGCGCCGTCGCGCCTGACGGCGAGGTGGTGTGGGAGCATCATCCGACCGTCCTCCGGCGCGTGATGCGCCCGCAGACCGCGGCAACCGTGACGACGATGCTGGAGCGCGTGCTCGACGAGGGCGGCACCGGTACGCGCGCGCGCGTCGCCGGCTTCCGCGTCGCCGGCAAGACCGGCACGGCGCAGAAGATCGAGGCGGGGACCGGACACTACTCGCCGCATGCGCGCATCGCGTCCTTCATCGGCTTCCTCCCCGCCGACGCGCCGCGGGTCGTGATCCTGGCGCTCCTCGACGAGCCGGAGACGTCGTCGTACGGCGGCATCGTCGCCGCGCCCGTATTTGCGGAGATCGCGGCCGGCGCGATGGAGCGCCTCGGCGTCAGCGCGCCGACGCCGCCCGACGTGCAGCAGGCGAGCGCCGGCGTGCCGGCACCCGAGCCGCCGAACGCGCCCGTCGGTATGCCGTCGTTCATCGGGCTCAGCATGCGCGCCGCGCTCGAGCGCGCGCGCGATCTCGGCTGGGCGGTGCAGGTCGTCGGCAGCGGCTACGTCGCGAGCCAGATGCCGCCGCCGGGCGCGTCCGCGGCGCCGGGAAAGGCGTTGACGTTGAGCCTCGCCCCCGCGAGCGACGCGCTATGACGGGCGCGACACAGCCGTTCAGGCTCGGCGAGCTGCTGCGCGACGTCCGTGACGTGCCGGCCGCCATTCACGGCGATTCCGGGGTCGTCGTGCGCGGCATCAGCGCCGACTCGCGCACCGTGTGCGGCGGCGATCTCTTCGTTGCCCTTGCCGGTACGCGCACCGACGGTGCGCGCTACGTTGCCGACGCGTGCGCGCGCGGCGCCATCGCGGTCGTCGCTGAGACCGGCGGCGCGCCGGCCGGCGTGACGTGGGTCGAAACCTGTGCGCCGGCGCGCCTCCTCGCGCGCCTCGCGGCGCGTCTTTACGGCGACCCGACACACGATCTCACGATGATCGGCGTGACCGGCACGAACGGCAAAACGACGGTCACTTACCTCCTCGAGGCGATGTGGACCGCCGCCGGCCTGCGCCCCGGCGTCATCGGCACGATCAGCTACCGATTCGGCGGCGACGTCGTGCCGGCCCTGCTCACGACGCCGCCGGCGCCCGAACTCTTTGCGCGCCTCGCCGCCATGCGTGACGGCGGCGCGACGCACGTCGCGATGGAGGTGTCGTCGCACGCGCTCGTGCAGGACCGCGTCGAGGGCATCGCATGGGACGTCGCGGTGTTCACCAATCTCGGGCGCGACCATCTCGACTTCCATCGCGATGCCGACGACTACTTTCGCGCCAAAGCGCTCCTCTTCCGCGCCCTCGAGCGGAGTCCGAAGTCGCGGCGCGTGGCGGTGCTGAACGCCGTCGACCCGCGTGGGCGCGAGCTGCGCCGCGGGCTCGCCGTCCCGGCGGTCACGTTCGGCGCCGGCGGCGACGTTCGCGCCGAGCGCCTGGCAATGACCCTCGACGGCTCGACGTTCGATCTCGTCCTCGGCGGCGAGCGCGCGGCGGTGCGAAGTCCGCTCGTCGGTGCCGGTCACGTCGAGAACGTCCTCGCCGCGGCGGCGACCGCGCATGCTCTCGATGTACCCGTCGCGGCGATCGTCCGCGCCGTGGAAAGCTTCGCCGGCGTTCCCGGACGGCTCGAGGCGGTGCGCGCCGGGCAGCCGTTCACGGTGCTCGTCGATTACGCACACACGCCGGACGCGCTCGCCGGCGTCCTCGGCTCGCTGCGGCCGATGGTCGGCGGTCGACTCCTCTGCGTCTTCGGCTGCGGCGGCGACCGCGATCGCGGCAAGCGGCCGCTCATGGGCGAGGCGGTCGCGCGCGCCGTCGACCTCGCCGTCCTCACGTCCGACAATCCGCGCACCGAGGACCCGCTGGCGATCATCGCCGACGCGGAGCCGGGGCTCACCGCCGGCGGCTCGATACCTCTCGGGATGCTCGACGCGAGCGCCCGTGGCTACGTCGTCGAGCCCGACCGCCGACGGGCGATTGCGGCCGCGATCACGGCGGCGCGCGCCGGCGACTGCGTCGTCATCGCCGGTAAGGGACACGAGGATTATCAGATCGTCGGCACGACCAGGCTGCCGTTCGACGACCGCGCCGAGGCGCGGCGCGCGCTCGCGGCACGGCACGCGCCGGCGGAGGCACACGCATGACGTGGCGCCTCGCGGACGTGGTGCGCGCGACGGGCGCCAGCGTGCACTGTCGCGGCTGCTTTGCGACCTTCACCGCCGTCGGCACCGACTCGCGACAGCTGGAGCCCGGCGCGATGTTCGTCGCCCTGAGAGGCGAGCGCTACGACGCGCACGCCTTCCTCGGCGAGGTGGT
>JBGPOW010000057.1:0-21552 GCA_041488235.1 Binatia bacterium | reverse complement strand
CGGCGTGCTCGATTACAGCGCCCAAGGAGCCGCGAATACTTTGGGCAAGCTCCGGTTTGAGCGCATCGACAATAGTAGTGCTGCTGGTCACTTCTTGAGTTTTGATAATTTGATCGTTTATTGAGCGATGAGTGGTCGTAATGGCGAATTTTCACCGAGTCAATGGGACCCGGTGTATTAAGAATGCGTCCTAAAACCTGTATTTGTCATGTGCCTGTGCTCCGCCAGCAGATGATTGCATTCGCGAACTGAACGAAGGCAAGGTAGTTGTCAGCATGGATTTCGTAGCGAATCTTCAACCGACGAAACAGATTGTGCCAGGGATTGGTGCGTGGGGGGAGCCGGCGCCGGGGGGGGGTGGGCCCACCCCCGCCCCCCGTTGGGCCCACATAACATTGTGCGCGGGGGGGGGGTGTTGGGGGCCCCCCCCCCCCCCCACCGCCGCCCTACTGCGCCTTGCCGCCTCCGGCCGCATGATCTACGTGCGGCACGACGGGAGACCAGACCATGACGCAGCGACGGCGGAAGTTCTGGGGGTGGGGATACGAGGACGAGGGGCCGAACCTCGAGCAGCAGGGGCGCATCGGGCAGCTGCTTGCGGCTCGGCTCGGTGTGGAGGTGCCGCAGCCGCAGGTGGCGCCGCAGCTGCACGAAATCGATCTCCGAGCGCCGCGCATTGCGCCGCCGGCGGGGCTCGCGGGGTGCTGCTCGACCGAGGCGTACGACCGTGCCGGACATACGTACGGCAAATCGTTTCGCGATGTCGTGCGAGCGTTTCGGCGCGACTTCGCGAACCCGCCGGACGTCGTCGCATTTCCGAGCGACGAGCAGACGGTCATCGCGCTGCTCGATTGGTGCGCGGACGTTGGCGCGGCGGCGATTCCGTATGGCGGTGGCTCGAGCGTCGTCGGCGGCGTGGAGGCGCCGGCGGACGGGAGCGTTCGCGGTGTCGTCTCGATCGACCTCGGGCGGCTCGATCGTGTGCTCGAGGTCGATACCGTCTCGCGCGCGGCGCGCATCCAGGGCGGCATCCTCGGCCCTGCGCTCGAGGCCGAGCTGAAGCCGCGCGGGCTCACGCTGCGGCACTTTCCGCAGTCGTTCGAGTTCAGCTCGCTCGGCGGCTGGATCGCGACGCGCTCCGGCGGCCACTACGCGACGCTGTACACGCACATCGACGATTTCGTCGAAGCGCTTCGCGTCGTGACGCCGACCGGTGTCGTCGAGTCGCGGCGTCTCCCGGGCTCCGGCGCCGGTCCGAGCCCCGACCGGCTCTTCATCGGCTCCGAGGGCATTCTCGGCATCATCACCGAGGCCTGGATGCGCCTCCAGCACCGCCCGACGATGCGCGCCTCGGCGGCGATCGCCTTTCCCGATTTCACCACCGGCGTCGCGGCGGTGCATGCGCTCAGCCAGAGCGGTCTGTACCCGTCGAACTGTCGTCTGCTCGATCCCGGCGAGGCGTTCACGTCCGGGGCCGGCAGCGGCGCTGAGGCGATTCTCGTGCTCGGGTTCGAGTCCGCCGACCACGCGCTCGACGCCTGGATGGAGCGCGCGATCGAATGCTGCCGCGATCACGGCGGTCGTGTGCCCGACGGGGCGACGCGTACGCGCCGCGACGATGCTGCCGCGCGCGAGGGTGCCGCGGGCGCATGGCGGCAAGCGTTCCTCGGTGCGCCGTACTTGCGCGACGCGGTCGTCGGCCTCGGTCTCATCAGCGAGACGTTCGAGACGGCGATCACGTGGGATCGCTTCGCCGAGTTTCACGCGACGCTATCGGCACGCGCGACCGACGCGGTCCGCCGCGTGTGCGGCGCCGGCAGCGTCACGTGCCGCTTCACGCACGTGTATCCCGACGGTCCGGCGCCCTACTACACCGTGCTCGCCGCGAGCGCGCCGGATCGTCAGCTCGAGCAGTGGGCGGAGATCAAATCGGCGGTTTCGGAGACGCTGCTCGCGCTCGGCGGCACGATTACGCATCACCATGCGGTCGGCCGCGATCACCGCCCGTGGTACGACCGCCAGCGCCCCGACGGATTCGCGCGCGCGCTGGCGGCGGCGAAAGCGACGCTCGATCCGCGCGGCATCTTGAATCCCGGCGTCCTGCTCGATCCGCGCGTAGAATGACGTCAATGATGCCCGTCATCTCCCCAGGCGTTTTACCTCACTCCAAAGCCTCAGGCGTCGTGCGTTCGCACGGAACCGGCCGCACCATGCAGATGTGCATGAATTCGACATGCGTGTTTTCAACGAGTTTGCGCTGGCATCGCGCGTGCAGGGCGGGACGGCGCGGCCGGAGGCATCTGGAGGAGCTCCGACCGCGACGTTTCGAGGCGACCCCACGACACCGCAGCTCCTGTCGCGACCGCCTCTCGCTCCTGAACCGATCGTGGTCTGGATTCGCCCAAGCAGTGTGCGCCTCGTCGGCGCACTTACGTTGGTCGCGCTCGCGGCCCGCGCCGAGGCCGGTGGAGCGCGCGTCCGCTGGAGTCCCAGTCCCGACCCGCGTGTCACGGGCTACCACGTCTACATGCGCGACGTCGGCGCACCGTACGCGACGGCGTTCGATGCCGGCAAACCGGCGCCGGCATCCGACGGCAATCTCTCCTATACCCTGAGTAGCCTCACGACCGCGCCGACGCATTTCTTTGCGGTCACTGCGTACACGAGCACGAACCTCGAGAGCGGCATCTCCGGAGAGATCGCACTCGGGCCGTCGAATCCCTGCGCCGTGGATCACTGCTCGACGCCGACGTCGTGCGACATTCACCTCGCCGCCGACGGTAGCTCGTGCGACGACGGACTCTTCTGTAACGGTATCGCCGTCTGCCAAGGCGGCGTTTGTCGGAACGGCGCCGCACCGAGCTGCTCCGACGGCGTCACTTGCACGACCGACTCTTGCGACGAGGCGCTCGCGCGTTGCGTGCACGTGTCGCAGCCGGGGTGCTGCCGGAGCGACGCCGATTGTCTCGACAACGACGCGTGCACGACGGAAGAGCGCTGCACCTCGGGTACGTGCGTCAGCCTCGCGGCCATCTGTCCGCCGTCGGCGTGCGCCGACGCGTTCTGCGATCCACAATCCGGATGCGGCCTCATGCCGGTGCCCGACGGTGTCAGCTGCGTGGACACCTGCGATACGCTGACGCCGCGACGATTCGTCCTCCACTACGACCCGGCCGGCGTGTCATTCAGCCTGCGGGCGACGTTTCAGACCTACGCGCTGATCTATCCGACGATCACCGGCTTCGCGTTCGAGGTGGCCGATGCGGCGGGTGCAATCGTGTATCGCGCGACGATTCCCGGCGCTTCGATCGGCGACAAGAAAGGGAAGAAGTTCACGTACATCGCGCGCAGCGACGACGATGCGCTCGCGACTGACGGGCTCTCGGGAATGGTGCTGAAGGTGCGCCACGGCAAGTGGTCGCTCAAGGTGCGAGGGATCGCTTCGGAGCTTGCCGCCGCGATGACGCAGCCGCAGCTCGCGCTCGCGATACGGTTCGACACCGCCTGCGCGCGCGACACGTCGCTCCTCTGCGAGGGCGACCCCGAGCGGTCCGCCTGCCGCTGACGCTCAGCTCTGCTTCATCTTCTTGAGCGCCTGGTCCATGCCGCTCAAGACACCGCCGGGCTGCATCTCGTCGTAGAAGTATTTGTACTGCGGGCGCGGCGCGTGGATCTCGGGGTCGAGGACGCCGTCGGCGGTGAGAAAGTACGTGCGCGGGATGTACTCGCCGTCGGGCGCGTACTTCTTGCTGATCTCGCCGTTCTTGTCCCGATCGAGGCGGATCATGACGAACTGCTTCGATTTCTCGACCACCTTCGCGTCGTGGAACACGCCGCTGTAGTTGCGGCAGTGGGGGCACCACTCGGTGTAGAAGACGAGGCAGATCGGCTTGCGCTCTTTCTTCGCGAGCGCGAGGCCGTCTTCGTACGGCTTCCAACCGATCTGCTGATCGTTCCAATCGCCGCCCGCGTGCGCGCGAGCGGCGGTAAGCGCGGTGCCGACGATGATCACGGCGAGCGCCGTCGCGAGCCGGCCGAAAGATGTGCGTTCCATGTGCGCCTCCGATCAGCCGCCCGCGAGCTTCACTCGCAAGCCGTTTTTCCCGAGCTCGGCGGCGATCCGCGCCCGGTGATCTCCTTGGATCACGATCTCGCCGTCCTTCGCCGTCCCGCCGGTGCCGCACGTCCGCTTGAGCTCCGCAGCCAAGCGGGCGAGCACCGCGGCGTCGAGGCGCAGGCCGCGCACGATCGACACCGGCTTGCCGTTCCGGCCGTGCCGCTCGAGCCAGATGCGCACGACGCCGTCAGCAGGCGCGCCGTCCAGGCGCCGCGCCGCGCCGCCCGGCGGCGTCACGCGCGGGCGCGCGGGGAGCGCGGCCCGATTCGCGACGGAGCTGTGCTCGCTGCTGTAGACGAGGGTGTCGGAGTGGCGCTCGCGCATGACGGAATCACCGCCGTCGCCGACGGCATCTCGACCCGTCTTACGTAGGTTTCCCGGCCGGCGTCAATGCGCGCGCTCGTCACTGACAGACGCGCAGCTCGCGCATCGTGTAATCGCCCTGGACGCGGACGCGCATGATCGTGTCGAGCACGGCGGCTGGGTTGAGGCGCGTCAAGTCGGCGGCGAGGTCGCGTCCGACGGAGACGTAGGAGCTCCCGGTGTCGAAGTTGCCGAGCGCAAGCGTCAGCGTGCGGCCGGCGCGGCGGTCGACGCCGCCGTTCCCCTCGTAGCGCAGCTTGTAGCGCTTCCCGAGCGTCGACCGGACGATCACCTCGATGCGGAAGCGGCGCGCGCTCCGCATCTCGGTCACGAGGACGTCGCCACGGACGCTCGTCGTGCCGCGCGCCGGATACGAGGCGCGAAAGCGCAATGGCGCACGTCCGGTCGCGGTCGCGTGGAGCACCGTGTCGTCGACGCTCGGATCGTATTCCACGTCGGCGATGCCGCCGTGGCCGAACCCGAAATCGCTGAAGGACAGCGCGTCGCAGGACGGCGACGTGGCATCGAGCGGATCCGTGCCGCGCAGGCGCTCGACGCCGTCCGGCACGAGATCGCCATCGGAGTCCGCTCGCAGCCGGTCGGTCTCGCCGGCGTCGCGGACGCCATTCAGATTCACGTCCTCGTCGGCGTCGGTGAGGCCGTCGCCGTCGGAGTCGACGACCGCCGCGGCCTGCGCGTAGCCGATCGAGCGCTCATTGGAGCGCTCGCTCTCGGCGCCGTCGCTCGCGTAGGCGCTGACGGCGAACGTGTACGTCTGTTCGATGTCGAGGTCGGCGAGGACGGTCGTGAAGGCGCCGTCGGCGTCGCCGCCGCCGGCGACGTCGCGCGGCGGGCCGTAGGGGGCGTCGCCCGCGCGAACGTAGAGATGGTAGCCGGCGACCGTTCCACCGGTGGGCGCGTTCCATCGCAGCTGCACGCTGTACGCCGCGGCGCAGGCGGGGATCAGCAGCTGCCATGCGAACAGCGTGAGCAGCCAGCGCGCGTATTTTCCCGGCGTCTTCATGGTTGCGACGCCGAATTTGCAAGGGGTACGCCACGCGGCGCGCGCGAATTGCGCTGTGATTCAGCGTACCTACGCGTCCGTTGCGCATTCGCGAGCGTCGCCGCGATGCCGATCGAAACTTTCGCGACGGTGCGACGTCGGCGCGCGCACGTTTCGCGGGTCGCGCCGCGTGCGCGGTGAAGAGATCGCGTGCTGCTCGCCACGCGCGACGCGAACGCAACTCGCAACACATCGTGCGCCGCTCGCGCGAGCGCCGCGCGCGAAGATTTCGCTTGACGCGTGACGCGTGTCGCAGGCATGGACGCGTGCAAACGATCCAGGAATGCGCACGCGAACTGTCCTTGTACCTGCGGCGGCGCTCCTGGTGCTCGCGATCTGTGCCTCGTGCGGAAGCGGAGGTGGCGGCGGGGGCGCGGGAGACGGCGAAGTCGCGCCCGATCCGAACGCTCCCGTCAGCGTGGCGCTCACATGGAGCGGCAGCGACGACGCCGCCGGCTACGTCGTCCATTGGGGCACGACGTCGGGTGTCTACTCCCACGACGTCGACGTGCGAAAGCCGGTGGCGGATGCGCACGGCGACGTGACGGTGGTCATCATGCTCGACGGCGTCGACGCGAGCGTTGCGCGCGTTTTCTTCGCGATCACGTCGTACGATGCCGCGCGCAATGCGAGCGCGTACTCGAACGAGCTCGGGATCGACGCGGCGGCGCTCTCGGTCGACGCGTTACCGCGCGGATAGCACCAGCGACGCGCGCGTCATGAGCCCGCCGACCGTCATCACGGTGCGGCCAGCGCGCAACTCATCTGCGGTAGGGTTGCGCGCGGCGCGCGGAGAAATCGTGGCGCGACGGGCGCGGACGCGACGGCATGTGCATTGCCTCTCTCCCGGCGCATGGATCTCCGCCGCCGCTCCCGTCATCTCCTGCGCATCGCAAGTCTCGTGGGTCTCGCCGCGCTGTCGTGCGCGGCGTCGGCGTCGGCGTATGACGCGCGCGTCGCGTGGTCACCGGTCGCGGGCGCCAGCGGTTATCGCATCTACGTGCGGACCTATCCGCAGGCTTTCGGCGCGGGAATCGACGTCGGCGCGACCGTCGCGGATTCCGACGGCGTCATGCGCTTTCAGCTCACCGGCATCGCCAGCGATGCGACGTGCTTCGCGGTCAGCAGCTACGACGCATTCGGGATCGAGAGCGCGCGCTCGAACGAGGTCGCGATCGCCTATGCGGCGCTCGCGCCGTTCGTCGACACCGACGGCGACGGTCTCACGGACGCGGCCGAGGACGTCAATCTGAACCACGTCGTCGATCCCGGTGAGACCGACCCGACGAAGTGGGACACCGACGGCGACGGCATCTCGGACGGCGCCGAGCGCCTCGCCGGCAGCAATCCGCTCGATCCGTACGACCCACCCGGCGCCGCGCCGCTGCCAACGGCCACGCCGTTGCCGACGATCACGGCGCGCCCGACCGCGACGGCGACCGCGGGGCCGATAGGCACCGACCTGACGAGTGGCGCGACGATCATTGCCAAGATCACCAGCCCGACCGGCAGCGGCAATCCCTCGCTCGAGGTGATTCGCGACGGCGACGTGCCGCCGACCGGCACGAACGATCCGCTCCGCCAGTACGACACGTACGACGGCGCGAACACCGCGCCCGACGACTGGGTGGGCTACACGTTCGGGAGCACGGTCACGTTTCACCGCTTCGTCTTCCAAGAAGGCATGCACTTCTGGGACGGCGGCTGGTTCACGTCGGTCGGCGTCGAGGTGCGCCAGGCGGGACTGTGGACCGCGGTTTCAGGTCTGCAGACATCGCCCGTGTATCCGAACTCGGGTAACGGTTCCGGCTTCGTGACGTACACGTTCGACTTCGCTGCGACGAGCGGCGACGCGATCCGTCTCGTCGGCGCGCCCGGCGGGTCCGCGGCGTTCATCTCGATCGGCGAGCTGCGCGCGTTCGGCGACGTCGGCGGTACGTTACAGTCGGCGACCCCGACGGGCACCGCGACGAAGACGCCGACGCCGACGCCGACGCGCACGGCGACACCGGTCCGTACGGCGACTGCGACGGCGACGCGCACCGCGACGAAAACGCCGACTCCCACGCGTACCGCGACGGTGACGCCGATCCCGACCAGAACTGCAACCGCGACGCTGACACCGACGCCGACGAAGACGGCGACCGTCACCGCGACCATCACGCCGACCAGAACCGCGATCGCCACCGCGCGCACCACGACCACGGCGACGCCGATCCCGACGACCACCGCGACGACGACGGTCACCCAGACCGCGACTCCCGTCCCGACTTCGACCGTCACGATCACATCGACGGCGACGCGCACCTCGACGCCGGTCGTGAGCTCCACGCCGACCCCGACGACCACGGACGCGCCGTCGGCGACGCCCACATCGACGCGCACCGTGTCGACGACCGCGACGCCGCTCCCGACCGCGACGCAGCTCGCGACGCCGGTGCCGACCGCGACGCCGGCGGGCACGTGCGGCGACGGCAAGCTCGACGCCGGCGAGCTCTGCGACGGCGCCGACGATGCGGCGTGTCCGACGCTCTGCACCGCGGCGTGCACCTGCCCCGACTTCTATGCGCTGCCGCTCGAAGGCTGGTCGCGGTTGCAGGGCGAAGGCACGTGGGACGTCGAGCTCGACGGCGCCGACCGCGTCCTGCGCACGCGCGCCGCGGTCACGCCCACGACGGACTTCGCGATCGACTATCCGAACAGCGGCGACCTCGGCGTCGCGTACTCCTATCTCGCGCTGACGCTCGCGGCCGACGGCGATTTCGTCACCGAGGTCGTCGTCCGCGCCGCGAAGGGTCCGGAGTACGTACTCGCGTACGCGAGCGGCGGCGGCGTCCCGACCGCGCGCAAGCGCCGCGTGACGATGCCGCTCGGGAGCGAGGCGAGCGACGGCACGAAGCGCACGTTCTATCGCGACCTCGCGGCGGACCTCCAAGGCGCGTTCGGCGCGGTGTTCGAGCACGTGACGCAGGTGCGCGTCTACGGCGACACCCGCGTCGCGCACACGCTCTTGGCGGCGGGCGACCCGCAGGGCCGTAGCGCAGTAGCCGGGGCGTCGCTGACGCTGCCCGTCTCCGACTGGAAGATGCGCGGTCGCGGCCTCGCGCTGCAGCAGACGAGCGACCCGGCGGTCGAAGGTCAGACCTTGTCCGCCGACCCGTCGTCCGGCCCCGCCGTCGTAACCTTCCCGGCGGCCAACCGCGCGAACCTCGTGGCGCGGTTCCAGAACCTCTCGTTCCTCGTTCGCAACGAGCTCGGATTCGCCGTCGAGTTGCGCGTGCGCTCTTCGGACGGACGGCCGAAGACGCTACGGTTCGACGAGCGCGTCTCGATTGCGCACGCGAGCCGGCGGAGAGCGGTGATGCCGCTCGTCACCGCGACGGTTCCCGGCAGCGAGTTCCGCCTCGCGAGCCTCGATCTTCGCGAGGCGCTCGCCGCCATCGATCCGAGCCTCTCGATCGACGGCGTGCTCGTAGTGCGCATGCGCGGCAACTTCGAGGTCGCGGATTTCGTGCTCACCGACCCGGTCGACTGACGACGGCGGTCTCAGCTGTCGCTGATCGCGCTCGTGATCAACGACACTGCACGCTCGTCCCGTTGCGGCTGAACTTGCAGGTGGGCCGCACGCCGCCGGCGGGGTTGAACGTGAGCGCGCCGCAACGGTGCTCGGTTGCGTCGACGAGCACGCGGACGCCGAGCGGCGCATCGCCGGCGGTGAGCGGTAGCGTGCCGCCGCTGGCGCTGAGGTGGACGGCGACGCGGCCGGTCTGCTCGTTGACGACGAGATTGGCGCTCCGCACCCGCGCGGCGTCGGTTCGATCGACGTAGTGCCAGCGCATCCGCGTTCGGTTCGCGGACCACCCGATCGCACTCGTCGTGTCGCGGAGGCCGGGCGGCAGCGTCAACCTGTCACGCACGTAGCCGTGCGCGTCGATGAGCTCGAGGCGCAGGCCGTCGCGCGACGGGTCGGGCACGGGCGAGAGCGGCAGCGGCACGACGACGTCGGCACGTAGCGAGACGACGGCCTTCGCGGGCTTATCGAGCGCGCGCGCGCCGAGCACCGCGGCCGTGACCGGCAAGCTCGTTCCGACGTGCGTGCACGTTCCGTCGCCGCCGCACGCGTCTTGCGTGCACACGTTGCCGTCGTCGCAGTCGCCGTCGGACACGCACACGGCAGCGGTCGGCGACGGCAGCGGGGTTGCGCCGGACGTCTCGGTCGGGGTGGCGCTCTCCGTGGCGGCCGCAGTCGCCGCCGCAGTCGCGGTCGGAGTTTCGACGACGGTCGGCGTCGCGGTCGCGGTGTCCGTCGGTGTCGACGTCGTCGTCGCTGTCGCGGACGGCGTTGCGGTGATCGTCGCCGTTGCGCTCGGCTCCGGCGTGGCTGTGGCCGACGGGCTCGCCGTCGGCGTGCGGATCGGGGTCGTCGTCGCCGTCGCGGTGGCGACTTGTGTCGCCGTGATCGTCGCGGTCGCGGTGGCGGTGTCTGATGCGGTCGCCGTGACGGTCGGCTGCGGAGTAGCGGTGGCTGTCACGGTCGCCGTCGACGACGCTGTCGCGGTGACCGTTGCCGTTGCGGTGGGCGATGCCGTCGCGGTGACCACCGCCGTCGCCGTTGCCGTCGGCGACGGCGTGGAGGTGAGCGTGGCCGTCGGCGTGGCGGTTTCCGTCGCGGACGCGGTCGACGTCGCCGTCGAAGATGCCGTCACGGTCGGCGTGGCAGTGGGAGTCGCGGTCGCGGTCGAGCTCGGTGTCGCGGTAGACGTGGGCGTCGGCGTTGCGGTCGGCGGGACCGTCGCGGTCGGCGTGACCGTCGGCGATGGCGTCGCGGTTGCGGTCGCGGTCGGCGTGACGAGCGCGAAGCTCGCGACCCACGTCGTCGACGACGCGGGGGCGACGATCAAGTGCGAGCGTGCGCCGCCGTCGGACCACGACGTGAACGCGTACGTGTCGCCGTCGAGCGTTTGCGGCGACATCGCGCCCAGGGAGTTCGTCGAGCCGACGATCACGGTGCGTACGAGCGGCGCCGCGCCGCTCGCGGGTCCGACGGCGAGATTCAGGGCGGCCGGGTCGGTGTCGAACGTGAGCGTCGTCGTGTTCGGATAGAGGAAAACGCTCTTCGTATCGCTCAGGCCGCCGCTGTCCGTGGCGGTCAGCTGCAGCTCGAGAAACGTCGGGTAGTCGTGGTCGGGCGCGGAGAACACGCCCGAGCCGCCGGTGAAGCTCTCGATCGTGTGCGTATGACAGTTCGTCGGACAGTGATGAACGATCAAGATCCACGTGAGCGCTCCGCCGGAAAGCGTGCCGTCCTCGGGGTCCGTGGCGGTGCCGGCGAAGGCGATCGTTTGGCTGACGCTCCACTTCGTCGACGCGACCGGTGCGGTGATCGTCGCCGTCGGCGCCGTGTTGCCGGACGTCACGACGATCGAGGCGATGCTCGTCGCGCCCGCGCTGTCGGTGACGCGTAGGCGCACCGTGTACGTCCCGGCGGCGAAGGTGTGCTGCGGACTCGGGTCCGTCGAGCCCTTGAACTTGCCGCTGCCGTCGAAGTCCCAGGCGTAGAGCAGCGTGTCGCCGGGATCGGGGTCGCTCGACAGCGAACCGTCGAACTGCACGGTGAGCGGCGCCGGCCCGTTCGTCACGTCCGCTTGCGCCACCGCCGTCGGCGGTTGGTTCGACGACGTGTAGCGGATGCGGACGATCCGTCCGCCGAGAATGTCGACGTAGTACAGGTCGCCGGCGGGGCCGATCTCGAGGTCCACGGGCCCGCCGGCGCCCGACGCGAACGTAGCGCGGGTCGAGGGATCGGGCTCGCCGTTCGCCCCCGGCGACATGGTCCAGATGCAGTTGCGGCTGTAATCGGCGAAGAAGAGCGCGCCGTCGTAGCTCTGGGGGTACGAGCCGCCGGAGTAGAACGCGAGTCCGGTGACCGAGGAGCTGCCGGTGCCGCACGCCTCGCCGGCCACGACCTGCTCGCCGTGGTTGTAGGTGTAGACCGGATCGGTGACGGAGCCGGGCGTGTCGTAGAGATGCTGGCAGATCGCGAGGCCGGCGCTCTCGTAGCCGGGCTGGCGACCGATGCCTTCGTAACAGGGCCAGCCGAAGTTCTCGACGGTATGATTCGTCACGACGTCGTCGAGGCGGTCGATCTCCTCCCACGAGTCCCAGCCGACGTCGCCGATCCAGAGGTCGTTCGTGCCCGGTCGGAGCGTCATGCGGAACGGGTTGCGCAGGCCGTAAGCGACGACGCGCTCGGCGCCGGGGACGCTGCCGTCCGCGAGCGGGTTGTCCGGCAGAGCGGCGCCCGTCGCGGGATCGACGCGCAACACGGTGCCGTTGAATCCGACCGTGTCGCCGATCGTGCGGATGTCTTGCGCGCGCAGCGCGCCGCCTTCGGCGGACGGTGGAACCTGCGACCCGCCGACGCCGCCGGGCGGATCGCCGCACGGGTTCACGAGCGGATAGCCGGTCTGACCGTAGTCGACGAACGTGAAGCTCGCGCCGTCGCCGCCGCTCACGTAGAGCGCGCCGTCGGGGCCGAAGAGCAGGGTCCCGATCGAGTGACTGGGAAACTGCTGGCACCAATTCTCGAGCAGCACCTGCTCGCTTCCCGGCACCATCATGTCGCCGGTCGCTTGCAGGCGCGCGAGCCGCGCCGCGACGACGCAGCCGCCGGTCGTCGGACCCGGCGGGTCCGGACAGTTGTCGAACGTGCCGCCGAACGTGCCCCACCGCGGCGGCGTGCCCCCGGCCGCGGCGTCGAGTGCGTAGAGCACGTAGACGTATGGATTCGTCGGAAAGCTCGGGTCGAGCTCGAGGCCGAGCAGTCCCCGATCCCAGTAGTTGTGCACCTCGGTGCGGAGGTCGGCGAAGAGCTTCGGCGTCGGATCCGTCAGGTTGTCGAACACCTTGATGATGCCGCTCTTCTCGGCGACGAAGACACGGCCGTCGGGCGCGAAGCGGATCGCGGTCGGCTGCGTGAGGCCGCTCCAGACGGTCGTCTGCTGGAAGCCGTCGGGGAGGACGATCGCGCCAGCCGTCGTCGCGACCGCCACCGCGGCGAGCAGCGCGACGACGGCGATGAGCAGGCGATCGATCGTTCGGGCGGCTCGGTGACTACCGAGGTTCGGGGTCCTCACACGGTCTCCGCGTCGGGCGCTCGGTCGTCAGGCTCGGGATGAAGTCGGTCGCGGTACAGGGCTCGCCATGCGGTATCGTGAGGATTCCGCCGTCTCTGCCGCTTGTCATCATCGACGATACTCGTGCGCCCATAGAACGTCGAATTGCCTAGGGACCAACTTCCGTGCCATCGCGTCGCGGGCAGGATCCGGTGCGCGTCGAACGTCGCCGCCGGTGGGCACGCATCGCGTCGCGGCAGCACGATTGGCCGAGCGCGGACTTCGACGGCTGCGCCGACGACCCTCACGCGCGATCGCATCGACGTTGCGCCTACGGACGCCATCGTGGACGTCATGCGAGATGCGCCGTCGGATGGGGGCGTGTCATGCAATCGCGCCGCTCTCCGCGAAGTCGTGCGTGCGCGCCATGTCGCGGCGACGCTCGAAGAGCGCCGGTCCGTGCGCTTTCCCCTCGCGCGAGCGCGGCTGACGCGCTGGGCCTGTCAGCGCCTGCCGTCGGCGGGAGCGGTGAAACGCTGCACGGTGACGCCCGGAAACGCCTGGACGGCGCCGGCTTCGAGGAGCGTCGCCAGTGCCGCGGGTACGAGTCCGTCGCGGTCGCCGTGGAACGCCCGCGCGCGTACGAGCCAGACGCGCGGATGGCCGTCGACGAGGTCTGCGAGCTCGGCGGCGGCGCGCGCGCCCGCGTCGGCGCCGGCGGGAGGGTCGTAGCCGATCACGGCGGCGGCGCCGGCGTAGTAGTGGCGCACCGCCGTCTCCATGTAGCGCGCGCTGACGATCACGAGGTCGCCGGCGCGCGCCTCGCCGGCGAGGAAGTCGGCGGCGGCGCGGCAGTCCTCCTTCGCGTAGCGCGGGTCGGTCGCGAGGTTGTACAGCGACGCCATGCTCACCGTGGCGACGAGTCCGAGCGCGATTCCCGTGACTGCACCGGAGACGCGTCGGGCCGTCGTCCGCGCCTCCGCGGCGCGCGACGACGTGCCGTCGCCGCGTGCGGAGCGCGTCGCCAGCGCGGCGAGCTGGCGGACGCCGGCGCCGAGCACCAACACGAACGCCGGAAACGCGGTGATCGCGTAGCGCGGGCTGAACGGGTTCCTGGTCGCGAGCGCCAACAGCGGGGTGACCGCGAGCGGCAGCGCGAGCCATGCGAGAACGAGCGCACGCGCGGCCGCATCCGCTCGCGGGGCGTCCGCTGTCTCCGCGACGCCGCGGCTCACCGCGACGACGCCCGCGGTGGCGAGCACGGCGAAGATCACCGCCAGTGCCACGACCAGAGGCGCCGCGGCGGCGAGCGCGGCACGCGGCGCGAGGTGCAGCTCGCTGGAGCTCGGTCCGAGCGAGAAGCCGACGGCGTAGGCGTAGAGGGCGTACGGCAGGTCGAGCAGACTGACGCCCCGCGGATCGGCGATGTCGTTGCCGCCGCGGGCGCGGATCATCGCCATCGCCGGCAGGTAGGCGACCCCGATGACGGCGGCTGCCGCGACGGCGGCGCGCCACACGCCCGGCTGACCGCCGGCCACGCCGCTGCGAGCACGCGTTGCCACGACGAGCGCCACGGCGCAGACGAGCAGCACCACGATCGCCGTCGGATGCGTGTAGAGGGCGACGATCGCCGCCGCCGCGAACGCGCTCCAGGCGCGAGTGCCGCCGCGGAGGAGGGCGCGGTGAAAGAGCCCGATGGTGACGACGCTCGCGAGGACGAGCAGCGCGTACGGCCGCACCTCTTGCGAGTACCAAACGTGAAACGGCGACACCGCCAGAATGCACGTTGCCGCCAGCGCCGCGCGCGGGCCGACGAGCGCGCGGCCGGTCCACGCGAGGGCGGGGATCGTCGCCGCGCCGATGACGACGGACGAGCCGCGCAGCATGGCCTCGAGCGGCACCCCGGGAACGAGGAGCAGCGCGTGCAGCAGCGCGAAGTAGAGCGGGCTCAGCCACGCCGTCGGCAGGAGCGGCAGCTCGCCGTGGAAGCCGCGCGCGAGCTCCGCCGTCGACATCTGCGCGATGCGCACGGTCTCGATCTCGTCGTACCAGAGGTTCTGCGCCGTCATGTGCCAGGCGCGAAGCGCCGTGCCGACGATCGTGAGGAGCGCCACCACCGTCCAAAAGCGGCCGGAGGAGAGCGTGGAAAGGGCGCGGGTCGAGGACGACGTGGTGGCGGAGGGCGCGGCGATCACGGCGACGTCTCGGCGACGCCGAAGCGCGCCAATCCGGTGCGGATCTCGGCGAAGTCGGCCGTGGGCACGGTCACGCGGTTGGTGCTGCGAAACGACGGCAGCGCCGCCCGCACCGCGGCGACGTCGACGTCGACACCGAGGATCTCGCGACCGACACGCTCGACGACGCGCTCCGGCGCGGCGCAGAAGTCCTCGTAGGCGACGACGCGGAAGCGCTGCGGGCCGAGCTCCTCGCGCTGCGCCTGCATGCGGCGCTCGTGGTAGGCGAGCTGCGCGCACACCGCCTCGACCGGCGTCGCCACGTCCTGGCCCACGACGCGGCGCTCGGGATCGGGGACGCCGTAGAGCGCGGCGCGCGATCCTTGAATGACCTCGCGCGCGCGCAAGATCGACTGCGCAGCGTACGCCGGCTCGCGGCGCACATAGACGAAGTGTGCGGTCGGCAGGGCACGCGCCACCGCCGTCGCGCCCGTGGCGAGGGCGTTGTTCTTCGTGAGGAGCGGCTTTCCGAAGACGGCTTCCCACGCCGCGAAGAAGCGGCGCATGCGCTCGGCGACGTCGGGCGCGAGCTCCGCGGGTACCGCGTAGCGATCGTGACCGAGCCAGCGGTCCCAGAGATGCAGGCCGTCGTTCTGGCGTCCGAAGCCGGCGGTGCGAC
This sequence comes from Binatia bacterium, assembly GCA_041488235.1. Lineage (GTDB taxonomy): Bacteria > Desulfobacterota > Binatia > UTPRO1 > UTPRO1 > DP-19. Next base: position 6,041 of record JBGPOW010000057.1, on the reverse strand, counting down.
CGTAGAAGCTGCGATACGCCGGCGGGCGCGGTCGCAGCAGTCGTCGGAAGAGGCGATTCGCGACGATCGGAGCGCGCGGGAAGATGGCGGTGAGATTGTTGAAGAAGGTGACGGGCAGCTGCGCCGCCAGCACCTGCGAGACGACCGTCGTACCGCTCCGCGGCGCCCCGGTGACGATGACGATCGGCAACCGCGGCGCCGCCGCGCGCGCGTACAATCGTCGCTCCGAGATCGCCAGTACCTGGTCGACCGGCATCGCGAACGCCGCGAGCGCCGTCGAGGCGATCGCGAAGAGCGCGGCCGGATCACGCGAGCGCACGAGCCGCGCCACGAGCCCGAACGGGTCCTGGAAGTTCGCCGGAACGAGCCGGCGCATCACGTGCGTCACGCGAGCACGCGCGCCAACACGTCGACGATGCGCTCGGCGGCGCGGCCGTCGCCGTACGGATTGTGCGCGCGCGACATCGCCGCGTACGCGGCGGAATCGTTGAGGAGCCGCTCCGCCTCGTCGATGATGCGCGTGCGCGCCGTGCCGACGAGCCGCGCCGTGCCCGCGTCGACGCCCTCCGGCCGCTCGGTGGTATCGCGCATGACTAGGACCGGCTTCCCGAGCGACGGCGCCTCCTCTTGGATGCCTCCCGAGTCGGTGAGGACGAGATACGAGCGGCGCAGCAAGCTCACCATCGTCCCATAATCGACGGGCGGCACGAGGTGCACGCGCGCGACGCCGCCGAGAATCGCACGCACCGGCTCCTGCACGTTGGGGTTCAAGTGCACGGGGTAGACGAGGCTCACGTCGGGGTTGCGCTCGACGAGCGCGCGCAGCGCCTCGCAGAGCTCGCGGAACGCGGCGCCGAAGCTCTCGCGGCGGTGCGCGGTCACGAGAATGAGGCGGGTCTCCCCGAGATCGGGAATCCCGGGCGGCACGGCCGGAACGCGCGCCGCGACCCATTGCAACGCGTCGGTCACGGTGTTGCCGGTCACGACGACGTTCGCGGCGGGCACCCCTTCGCGCAGCAGGTTGTCGCGCGCCCAGTTGGTCGGCGCGAAGTGCCATTCCGCGATCGCCGTCGTCATCTGCCGATTGAGCTCCTCGGGGAACGGCGAGTCCTTGCGCCAGGTGCGGAGTCCCGCCTCGACGTGGCCCACGGGCACGCGGCCGTAGAAGGCGGCGAGGGCGGCGGCGAACGCGGTCGTCGTGTCGCCCTGCACCAAGACCGCGGCGGGGCGCAGGTCGTCGAGGACAGGAGGCAGGCGCTCGAGGACGCGCATCGCGACCTCGGTCGGCGTCTGCCCGCTCGTCATCACCTGCAAGTGACGGTCGGCGCGCACGTCGAAGAGATCGAGCACCTGATCGAGCATTTCCTGGTGCTGATTCGTCAGGCAGACGCGCGGCTCGAGACCGGCGCGCGCCGCGAGCGCGTGCACTACCGGCGCCATCTTGATCGCCTCCGGACGGGTGCCGAACACCGCGAGCACGACGCGTGACATGTCGCCCGAGAGCTTAGCTGCGCGCCCGCACGCGTGCCACGGCGAATCGGTGACTACGGCGCCGGTGCAGATTCCGCGGGGCAATCGGCCGGCGCGAGCGTCCGTCCGACGGCCACGAGCAGCGCCGGCGCGCGCGGGAAGGCCACGCGGACGAGATCGGCGGCGAGGCACTCGTGCTGGTGGGCGAGGCAGCGTTCGAACCGCGCCAGCGTCTCGATGTCGTCCACGCCTTGCTCGACGCAATCGCCCGCGACCGCGTCGAGATTGGCGCCCGCCGGCGCGCGCAACGTCGCGTAGGAGAGCGACGCCTCGTCGCAACGGGCGTCGATCCGCGCGCGTGACTGCGCGGCGCCGGCCGCGGCATCGGCCGAGCGCCCGCATGCGACTCCCGCTCGCGTCATGCACGCCGCGAGCGCCGCCGGGTCCGGCTTCCGCTGCGCGCATTCGAAGACCGTCTGCGCGCAGCCCGCCACGGCGTCGACGCGGCTCGCGGCGAATGCCGCCGCCGCGCTACCGATCGTGGCCGCGCACGTGGTGAGCGCCTTCGCGTCGGCGGCGGCGACATACGCGCCGTCGCCGCCGCGATTCGTGAGGCACGATCCAGGCGGCAGCTCGACGCCGGCGATTGCCAGCAGCTCGCCGGCGCGCGGCGCTTCCAGTTGGAAGAGCCGCTCGCTGACGCAGCGCTCGCGCCGCGCGATGCAGACCGCGAGCCTCGCGACGTCGTCGGCGCCGTTGCCGACGGCGTTGCATTGCGTCGCGAACGCCGCGTAGTCGAGACCGCGCGCCGCGACCAGATCGGCGGTCCGCGGGCAGCGTGGCGTCACGGTCGTGAGCAGCTTCGCGGTCGCGGCCGATGCGGCGCCGAGGCCCTTGGTGCAGACGGTGCGCGCGCTCGTGATGCAGGTCGGATCGTCGCGCCGACTCTGGATGCAGCGTTGGATCGCGTTCGTGCAGCGTCCGAGACCGGTGAGGGTCGTGCGCACGACGGCGGCTGCCGCGCGCCCGATCGCGCGCTGACATGCGGCGGCGGCGCGCGCCGCCGCCGGATCGGCGAGGCCGAGGAGCGGCCCCGGCGATGCGCCGGCGGTGGGCGTGGCGACGGCGGGTGTTGGTGCGCCGGTGGTGAACGTTGCGATGGCCGTCGCCGAGACGTCCGCGCTCGGTGTCGCGACTGCGGATGTTGCCGACGCGGTGTCGCCCGGGGTCGGCGCCGTCGTGGCGGCCGGCGTCGCGCTCGCGTCGGGCGTCGGCGATTCGATCGGCGTCGCGGTCGGGGGCGCCGCGAAGGCGGCGGTGAGCGTCTGTGGCGTCGGCGGCGCGGTGATGACGTGCGTCTCGCCGCCGCCGTCGGACCAGCTCGCGAACGTGTACCCCGCCGCTGCCGGCGCGCCGATCTGCCGCAGCATGCCGACGACGCTCGTCACCACGAACGGCGTGAGGTGCGGCTCACCGTCGAGCGTGACGCCGAACCCGGGCGGTGTCGTCTCGAAGGTGAGATCGACGGTGCGCGGCACGACGGCGATCGCGGTCGTACCCGTCATGTGATCGGAGTCGGTCGCGCTGAGGACGATCTCGTACCACACGTCCGGATCGGTCTCGCCGCTGTTCGCGGTCGTGAACGCCTGCGGCGAGCCGACGAGCGCGTCGAGGAAGGGATGCGTGTGGTCGGCGTGGTGGAAGACGACCTTCCACGTGAGGCTCGACGCCGCGAGCGGCCCGTCCTCGACGTCGGTCGCGCTGCCCGCGAGCGTGAGCAGGTCGCCCGCATCGAACTCGGCGCCGTCGCTCGGCTCGGCGATCAGCGGGACCGGGCGATGGCCGACGACGATGTCGACGGTCGCGACACTCGGTCCTGGCGCGGGCTTGCCGTCGCGCACGGTGAGGGTCGCGCGATACTGGCCCGCGGCTGCGTATTGATGGGTCGGATTCGGCGTCGTCGCGAGCGCGCTCCCGTCGCCGAAGTTCCAGCTATAGGTGAGGGGATCGCCGTCCTCGTCCAGCGTTCCGGCGCTCGAGAACTCGACCGTGAGGGGCGGGTCGCCGGATTTCGTCGGCGCGTCGGCGATGGCGATCGGCGCGTGATTGGTCGCCACGTACGAGACCTTGCGGACGCGGCCGGCGCCGATGTTGGTATAGTAGAGGGCGCCGTCGGGTCCCGCGACGATGTCGGTGACGGAGTTGCCGCCGAGCCCGCTCACGAAGTCGAGCGCGTCCGAGACGGCGGCGGTTCCCGTCGGATCGAGGACGATGCGGCGAATGGTGCCGCGCACGTAATCGCCGAAGAAGTAGCTCGCGCCGTAGTCACCAGGGAAATTCGTCGCATCGCCGAAGTCGCCGCCCATGATCGCAGCGCCCGTGCCGTCGTGGTCGTAGGCGTAGATCGGCGGGGTGAGCGTCGGGTATTGCGCGAGCGTGAACGGTCCTTCGGTCGTCGGCCAGCCGTAATCGTTGGCGGTGAAGATGACGTCGAGCTCTTCCCACGTGTCCTGCCCGACGTCGGCGCAGAGCATCCGTCCGTCGCCGCGGAACCGGCACCGCCACGGGTTGCGCAAACCGGCGGCCCACACCTCGCCGCGAAACGTCTGCGAGCCCGCGTACGGATTGTCCGCCGGCACCGTGCCGTCCGGCTCGAGGCGCAGGATCTTGCCGGAAAGCGACGCGAGGTTCTGCGATTTCGTGTGGTCTTGCCCGCCGTCGCCGGTGGCGACGTAGAGCTTGCCGTCGACGGGCCCGAAGCCGATCCAGCCGGCATTGTGATTGCCGGCGTCGGAATCGATGTCGTCGACGATCACGGCGGGTGTGGCGCCGTCGGCGACGTCGCCCGCTGCGTAGACGCGGATCACGCGGTTCTTCGATTGGCCGGCCGGGCACGTGCCGCTCGCCGGCGGCTGCTTGCAGAGCGTGTGGTAGACGTAGACGAAGCCGTTGGTCGCGAAATCGGGATCGAACGCGATCCCGAGGAGGCCGCGCTCGAAGTAGCTGTCGAACTGCGTGCCCGGCGGGACGACCGTGTTCACGTCGAGGAACGTCGTCGCGGCGCCGTTCGCCACGACTTTGATCCTTCCCGACGTCTGCTCGCCGACGAAGAGCCGTCCGTCGGGCGCGAAGGCGAGGGTCGCGGGCGCAGTCAGGCCGTCGACGACGAGCGTCTCTTGAAATCCCGGGGGAACGGTTGCGGCGAGGGCACGCGGCGCCGGCACGGCCAGCGTCGCGCACAGCAGCGCCGCTGCGAGATCAGCCGCCCGGCCCGTACACCTCGAGCTCGCCCACCGAGATGAAGTCGTGGGAGCCGCCCGGGGCGCCGTCGAGGCGAATGCCGTCACCGGTGATGGCAGAGAAGTCGAGGATGTAGCTCTGGTAGTAGATGCCATCGTTTCCGAACGAGTATGCGGGAGTGATGCTCAGGTTGCTCACGTTCGTCCACACGCCCGCTACGCGTACCTGGACCGTGAGAGTGTCGAACCAGCCGCCGTCCCAGAAGTGCAGGCCCTCCTGGAAGACGACACGATTGAACGTCTGCGCCGCCGCGAACGCGTAGCCGATCCAGTCCTCTGGCGCGGTGTTGGCGCCGTCGTAGGTGTCGTACTGGCGCGTCGAGTCGGTGGTGCCGACCGGCGGCTTGTCGCCGTCGCGGATCACCTCGAGGCTCTTGTTGCCGAGGCCGGTCGGCGCGGTGACGCGCGCGATGACCGCGCTCGCGATGGGCGCGAGGTTCGTTCCCGGCGTGGCGGTCGGCACCGGGGTCGGTTGCGCGCCGACGACGCCGCCATAGACCTCGAGCTCGCCGACCGAGATGAAGTCGGCGCTGCCGCCCGGGTTGCCGTCGAGACGGATACCGTCACCGCTCATCGCGGAGAAGTTCAGCGTGTAGCTCTCGTAGTTGACGCCGTCGTTCGGCGGATACGCGGGCGAGCTGGCGAGGCCGCTGACGGTCGTCCAGACGCCGTTGTGCCGCACCTGAACGGTGAGCGTGTCGAACCAGCCACCGTCCGAGAAGTTCTTGCCCTCCTGAAACACGACGCGGGTGAACGTCTGCACGCCCGCATACGTGTAGCCGATCCAGTCCTCGGGCGCGGTGTTGGCGCCGTCCCAGGTGTCGTACTGGCGCGTCGAGTCGGTCGAGCCGACGGGCGGCTTGTCGCCGTCGCGGATCACCTCGAGGTTCTTGTTGCCGCCGCCGGTCGGCGCCGTGACGCGCGCGACGACCGTCCCGAGGCGCGTCAAATTGCACGGGGTCGCCTCGATCTGGCAGATCGACGAGCAGCAATCGCCGCCGACGGTGTTGCCGTCGTCGCACTGCTCGCCGGCATCGAGCACGCCGTTGCCGCACGTGCCGGGGGCGGGCGTCGGTGTCGGCGCGGCGGGTGTCGTGGTCGCCACCGGAGTCGCGGTGCGCGTCGCGGTTGCGAGCGCGGTGGCCGTTGCGGTCGCTTCCGCCGTCGTGGTCGCGACGGGCGTCGCGGTTGCTTCCGAGGTCGTGGTTGCGACGGGCGTCGCGGTTGCTTCCGAGGTCGTGGTTGCGACGGGCGTCGCGGTTGCTTCCGAGG
>JBGPOW010000056.1:0-21835 GCA_041488235.1 Binatia bacterium | reverse complement strand
CGATCGCGCCGGTGAACGCGCCGCGGACGTGTCCGAAGAACTCGCTCTCGATGAGCGTCTCGGGAATGGCGCCGCAGTTGACCGCGACGAACTCACGTCGTGTCCGCGGGCTGCGTGCGTGGATGGCGCGCGCGACGAGCTCCTTCCCGGTGCCGCTCTCGCCGGTGATGAGGACGGTCGAATCAGTGGGTGCGATCTTTTCGATGAGCGCGAAGAGCCGCCGCATCACCTCGCTCTCACCGACGAGACCCTCGAACGTCGTGACCGGCGTGTCGCCGAGCGGCTGGACGCTGCTCGCGTATGCCTCGATGGCTTCGTGCTCGCGCAGGCGCGACTCCATGTCGCGTACGGTCGTCACGTCGTGGACGACGTAGACCCGGGCGACCGCGCGTTGGTAGGCGTCGGTCACGGTTGCGGCCTTCATGCGCAGCACGCGGCGTGCGCTCGCCTCGCCGGTCGCGAACTCGACGGGCTCGGTGTCGCTCGGCAGCGCGACCGAGTCGGGAAGGAGCGCGCCCAACGGCGGACCGCCGGCGGTGGCGAGACTAATGCCGAAGATCTCGATAGCTGATCGATTCGCGGAGGTAATGCGTCCGCTCCCGTCGGTCACCACGAGGCCGTGGTCGACGGTGTTGGCGAGGAGCCGGTGCAGGTCCTCGATCCGTCGCAGCTCCTGCTGTTGCTGATCGAGCAGACGCTCGGCGGCGTTCAACTGCGTCGTGAGGTAACGGGCGAGGGTGCCGATCGCGAAGAAGGAGAGGACGTTCGTCGTGTGGGTGAAGAGATGATCGAGCGGGTGCCCGTGGCCGGTGACGGTCGCAACGATCGCAATGACTGCCGCATATGCCAGCGCGGCGGCGACGGCGGTGAGTGTGATGCCGCGGCCGAGCCGCAAGAGCGCGGCATTCAAGATGATCATGTTGTAGAGGACGGGAAGTGGGGTCTCGAGCGCGCCGGTCAGCACGATCACCAAGCTCACCAGCACGAGATCGACGCCGATCTGCACCGCGGCGTACAGCACGATGCGCCGCACTCGCGGTAGCAACAGGCCGGAGATGGCGGTCACGCCGTAGCCGACGATGATCAGCCCGAGGCGGGTATCGAGCCCCGTGTCGGCGCGCTCGTCGATGTAGACGAGCGCGGCGCTCGCGAAGAACGCCGAGACGAGCAGCAGGCGGACGAGGAGGAACCAGCCGAGCCGGGCGCGAAGATCGCGCGCCGGGGCGGTCGCTGCGCCGGCGTCGGCGGCTGCGACCATCGCCACTATCCGAGGACCGACCCCAGCTTGAAGATCGGCAGGTACATCGAGATCACGAGACCGCCGATGAGGCCGCCGAGCACGAGAATGACCATCGGCTCCATCAACGACGTCAGGTTCGCGACGGCGTTGTCGACCTCGTCCTCGTAGAAATCGGCGATCTTCTGCAGCATGGCATCGAGCGAGCCCGTGGTCTCGCCGACGCCGATCATTTGGCAGACCATCGGCGGGAAGACCTTGCTCGCCATGAGCGGCTCGGCGATCGTCTTGCCCTCGCTGATGCTGGTGCGGGTGGCGTAGATCGCCTCCTCGACGATCTTGTTGCCGGCCGTACGGCCGGTGATGCTCAGCGCCTCGAGGATCGGGACGCCGGACGAGACGAGGGTGCCGAGCGTGCGCGTGAAGCGCGCGATCGCCGTCTTGCGGATCAGGTCGCCGAAGATCGGCACGCGCAGCATGAACTTGTCGATGAGATATCTGCCGCGATCGGTGCGGTAGGTGATGATCACGGCGCCGATCATCCCGATGATCGCGACGATGATGTACCAGAAGTACGCGATCGTCGCGTTCGAGAGGTTGATCACGAACTGCGTCGGCGTCGGCAACGCTTGGCCGAAGCTATGGAAGAGGTCGGCGAAAACCGGGATCACGTAGACGAGCAGGATGCCGGTGACGAGCACGGCGGCGCCGATGATGCATGCCGGATAGATCATCGCGCCTTTGATCTTGCTCTTCAGCTTGACGATCTTCTCCATGTACGCCGCGAGGCGGGTGAGGATCGTGTCGAGGATGCCGCCGACCTCGCCCGCGGCGACCATGTTCGAGTAGAGGTCGGAGAAGACCTTCGGGTGCCGCTTCAGCGACGCGGCGAACGTCGCGCCGGCCTCCACCTGCTCTTTCACGTCGCGGATGGCCTTGGCGAACGCCTTGTTCGGCGTCTGCGACGCCAGGATGTCGAGGCACTGCACGAGCGGAAGCCCGGCGTCGATCATCGTTGCGAACTGGCGGGTGAAGATGACGATCTCGTGCTGCTTCACCGCGCTTCCGATCGACGGTAGCTTGATCTCGAAGTTGAGGCCGCGGCCTTTCTCCTTGATCTTCTCCGTGATCGGCTGGATGCGCTGCGCGCGCAGGCGCGCGACCACCGCCTGCCGCGTCTGAGCCTCCATCTCGCCGCGCATCGTCTCGCCACGCGGTGAGACGCCTACCCATTGAAACGTCGCCATATGGCTTGTCGCTCCTCCGGCCGCCTGTGTTAGCGGCGGATCGATGCGCGCGCCGCGGCCGGCGGATTCTGGGCGAGCATCATCTTCAACTCCTCGGGCTCGGTCGCGTGGCCGAGCGCCTCGTCGGTGGTGATCAGCCGCCTGAGATACAGGTCGAGGAGCGACTGGCTCATCGTCTGCATGCCCCACTTCTGCTGGCCGACCTGCATCTGCGAGTAGATCTGGTGCACCTTCGCCTCGCGGATCAGGTTCCGGATCGCGGCGTTCGGGATCATGATCTCGGCGGCGAGACAGCGGCCACGGTTGTCGGCGCGCGGCAACAGCTGCTGCGACACGACGCCTTGCAGGACGAGCGAGAGCTGCGCCCGCACCTGCTCCTGCTGGTGCGGGGGAAAGACGTCGATCACGCGGTTGATCGTCTGCACCGCCGAGTTGGTGTGCAAGGTCGAGAAGACGAGGTGACCGGTCTCGGCGACGACCAGCGCCGCCTCGATCGTCTCGAGGTCGCGCATTTCACCGATGAGGACGATGTCGGGGTCCTGTCGCAGGATGTGCTTCAGCGCCGGCGCGAAGCCGAGCGTGTCGGCGAACACCTCGCGCTGATTCACGAGCGCGCGCTTGTGGCTGTGCACGAATTCGATCGGATCCTCGACGGTGATGATGTGCTCGGGACGGTTGCTGTTGATGCGGTCGATGATGGCGGCGAGCGTCGTCGATTTACCGCTGCCGGTGGGACCGGTGACGAGCACCAAGCCGCGCGGCAACGACGCCATCTCCATGACGACCTTCGGCAAGCCGAGCTTCTCGAGGTCGGGGATCTCGAACGGGATGGCGCGGAACGCGCCGCCGACGGCGCCTTTCTGCAGGAAGAGATTGCCGCGGAAGCGTGACACGCCCTTTGCGGCGAACGAGAAGTCGAGCTCGCTGTCTTCTTCGAACTTCTTTTTTTGGGCCTCGGTCAGGAGACTGTAGCAGAGTGTCCGCGTGTCGTTGCCGGTGAGCGGCGGATACGCGAGCGGCCGCAGTTCCCCATGAACGCGGATGAGCGGCGGACTCTCCTGCGTGATGTGGAGATCCGAGGCGCCGGCCTCGAGCATGAGCTGTAAGAAATCTTGGATGTTTGCGAGCACGAGTCCCTCCGAGCGCCCCCACGAGAGCAAGCCACATGCCACGGCCCGCCCGGCAACGGACGCCTTCCGACGTGGTCGGACGGCGTCAAATGCCCGTGCGGCGTCATGGATTTGTCACGACCGTCAGTCCGGCATGGTGGTGCGCAGAACCTCCTCCACCGTCGTGAGCCCGCCGGCGATCTTCGCGATGCCGCTCCTGCGCAGCGTTTTCATCCCACTCTCGATCGCGGCGCGTTTGATCTCGACGCTCGATGCCCCGGAGAGGACCGCCTCGCGGATGGCGTCGCTCATCGGCATGACCTCGTAGAGCGCGATGCGACCCTTGTAGCCGGTGCCGCTGCAGAGCGAGCAGCCGACGCCGTGGAAGCACTGCATGCCGTCCGCCATCTCTTGCGGGACGCCGATCTCGAGGAGCGCTTCGGGCGCGATCGGCGTCTCCTCCTTGCACTGCGGGCATACGAGACGGACGAGACGCTGCGCCATGATGAGGTTGATCGACGACGCGACCAGGAACGGCTCGACGCCCATGTTGAGGAGGCGGTTGATCGTCGACGGCGCGTCGTTCGTGTGCAGCGTGGACAGCACCAGGTGGCCGGTGAGCGCCGCCTTGACGCCGATCTCGGCGGTCTCGAAGTCGCGGATCTCGCCGACCATGATGATGTCCGGATCCTGCCGCAGGAACGCGCGCAGCGCGGCCGCGAAGGTGAGACCGATCTCCTCGTGCATCTGCACTTGGTTGATGCCGACGAGGTTGAACTCGACCGGATCTTCCGCCGTGGAGATGTTGGTCGACATCTTGTTGAGCTCGGCGAGCGCGGAATAGAGGGTCGTCGTCTTGCCGCTGCCGGTCGGGCCGGTCACGAGCACCATGCCGAAGGGCTTGTAGATGGCCTCTTTGAAGTCCTTCAGTGCGCGCTCCTCGAACCCGAGCTTCGTCATGTCGAGCTGCAGGTTCGATTTGTCGAGGAGGCGCAGGACGACTTTCTCGCCGAAGATCGTCGGCAGCACCGAGACGCGAAAGTCCATCTCGCGGTTGTTGCCGAGCTTCAGCTTGATACGACCGTCCTGCGGCATGCGGCGCTCGGCGATGTCGAGCGACGCCATGACCTTGATGCGTGACGTGAGCGCATTCTTGAGTTTCACCGGCGGCTGCATGACCTCGTAGAGCACGCCGTCGATGCGGAAGCGGATGCGGAGCATCTTCTCGTACGGCTCGACGTGGACGTCGCTCGCGCGCTTCGTGATCGCGTCGGTGAGGAGCGCGTTCACGAGGCGCACGACCGGCGCCTCCTCGGTCGCGCGCTCGAGGTCCTGGAGATTGACCTCCTCTTCGCCGTGGACCAGCTGAACGTCTTCGCCCCCGAGCTCGTTCAGCACCTGGTCGTAGTTGACGTTGGTCTCGTAGTAGCGCTCGATCGCCCGCTGCACCGCGCTCGCGGCGGCGACGGCGATCTTCACGTCGTACCCGGTCAGAAATTTGACCTCGTTGATCGCGATCAGGTTCGACGGATCCGCCATCGCCAAGGTCAACGTCGAGCGCACGAGGTTCACCGGGATGAGGTGATGCTTCTGCACCATCGCCGGCGGCACGAGCGCCAGCACCTCGGTGGGAATGTCGAGGTTCGACGGATCAACGACGGGAAGCCGGTACTCCTTCTGAAGATACGAGAGCAGCGAGTCCTCGTTGATGAAGCCGAGCTTCACGAGGTGGCTCGCGAGCGCGCCGCCGTGCGTGCGTTGCTCTTCCACGGCGCGCGTCAGGGCGGCGGGCGCGAGTTGGCCGCGGCGAACGAGGAGCTCTCCCAGTCTCGACATCGATCCTCTCAGACCCTGTGGTCGACCGCGCCGTCGGCGCGCGCGGCGCCGAGCGGAGTCGTCCAGGTCATCGTACGGGGGTTGTAAGTCGCTGCCTACGCGTAAAAATATCGTCCCTGCACGGGAGCCAGAGGTGTATCGGCATTCGGTACGCCGTCCGTGAATTGACGGTGTGCTGGCGCGCGCGCCAGGCGGAGAAAGGCGTTACCGCCGGGTTCGCGAGACGGAGCGCGACGCGGCGCGCCCCAGCGCCGCCCGCATCATCGCGAGGGGCGCCGATCGGCGAGTCCACAGTGCGAACGCAAATGCGCCCTGGTGCAGCAACAGAGGCAGTCCGTCCATCGTCTCGCGGCGCGCGCGGGCGGCGGAGCGCAAGAACAGCGACGATTTGCCGTACATGAGGTCGCAACACAGGACGTTCGCGCCGGTCGCGGCGAACGGCAGCGTCGGCAGCGCCTCGTCGCCGAGGCTCGCACTTGTCGCATTGATGATGACGTCGAAGCGCGCGAGCTCATCGCGCGACGTCACGAGATCGAGACCGGCCGCGGTGACGCGATGATCGTCGACGGCTGCAACTACCGCGTCGGCGCGCGATCGCGTGCGGTTCGCGACGACGATGCGACGACAGCCGGCCCCGAGGAGCGCGGGAACGATGCCGCGGACGGACCCGCCGGCGCCGATCGCGAGCACCTCGGCGCCGCGCGGCGCGCGACCCGCCTCGCGCAGCGTGGCGACGAACCCGACGCCGTCGGTGTTGTCGCCGACGAGGCCGCGCGCGGTGCGGACGACCGTGTTCACCGCGCCGGCGGCGCGGGCGCGCGGGCGCAGCTCGTCGAGGAGCGGGACGATCGCCTCCTTGTGCGGCACCGTGACGTTCCACCCCGCGACGCCACACGCGCGCAGACCCGCGACGGCGGCGGCGAGCGCGTCGGGACGAACGTGCAGGGGCACGTACACGGCGTCGATGCCGCAGGCGGCGAACGCGGCGTTCTGCATCGCCGGCGACAGGCTGTGCGCGACCGGGTCACCGATGATGGCGTAGACCCGCGTCGTCCCCGCGAGCGGGCGCGCGCTGGCGGTGTAGACCTGCGTCGCGGCGCCTTGTGTGCGACGACTCGCGCGCGGCCGCGCCGGCATCCGCGCTCGCCTACTGAGCGAGCGCGGCCTGCGCCGCGGCAAGGCGCGCGATCGGCACCCGGTACGGGGAGCACGACACGTAATCGAGGCCGATGCGATCGCAGAACGCGACCGATGCCGGCTCGCCGCCGTGCTCGCCGCAGATGCCGACCTTGAGACGCGGCCGAACGCGACGGCCCTTGTCGACGCCGATCCGCATCAGCTCGCCGATGCCGCCTTGATCGATGATCGCGAACGGGTCGGCGGGGAGGATGCCGCGCTCGACGTACTGGGGCAGGAACGTCGCGGCGTCGTCGCGCGACAAGCCGAACCCCATCTGCGTCAGGTCATTCGTGCCGAACGAGAAGAAGTCGGCCTCGGCGGCGATCTCGTCGGCGGTGAGCGCTGCGCGCGGAACCTCGATCATGGTGCCGATCGTGTACGGCACCTTCATGCCGGTCCGCGCGATGATGTCGCGGCAGAGCGTGTCGGTCTGCGCGCGCAGCGTGCGCAGCTCGTGGACGTGGGCGACGAGCGGAATCATGATCTCCGGGATGACCTTCACCTTCTCTTGCGCGACCTCACATGCGGCTTCCATGATCGCCCGTACCTGCATGAGGTAGATCTCCGGATAAACGATCCCGAGGCGGCATCCGCGCAGGCCGAGCATCGGATTGATCTCGTGCAGCGCGTCGCGGCGGGCGCGCAGCTCGCCGGGATCGACGCCCATCGACGCCGCGAGCTCGGCGATCTCGTCGTCGCCGTGCGGCAGGAACTCGTGCAGCGGCGGATCGAGGAGGCGGATGTTGACGGGCAGCCCGTCCATCACGCGGAAGATCGCGAGGAAGTCGCCACGCTGCATGGGGAGGATCTTGGCGAGCGCGCGTTCGCGGCCGGCGGTGTCGCGGGCGAGGATCATCTCGCGGACGGCGCCGATCCGCTCCGGGTCGAAGAACATGTGCTCGGTACGGCAGAGACCGATGCCCTCGGCGCCGAACGTGCGCGCCACCGCCGCGTCGTTCGGCGTGTCGGCGTTGCAGCGCACCTTCAAGCGGCGCACGCGATCTGCCCAGCTCATGAGCGTGCGGAACTCGCCGGTCTCGCCGCGCGACGCGACCATCGGCACCCGGCCGCGGAAGACTTCGCCTGTCGAGCCGTCGAGCGTGATCCAGTCACCGCGATTCACCCGGTGCTGCCCGACGCTGAACACGCCCGGATCGTAGCGGATGTCGAGCTCGCTCGCGCCGGCGACGCAGGTCTTGCCCATGCCGCGGGCGACCACGGCGGCATGCGACGCCTGGCCGCCGCGCGCGGTGAGGATGCCTTCGGCGACTTGCATGCCGTGGATGTCCTCGGGCGACGTCTCGACCCGGACGAGGATCACCTTGCGCCCGGCGGCGGCGGCCTCGGTCGCCTCGTCGGCGCTGAATACGACCTCGCCCGTCGCCGCACCCGGCGACGCCGGTACGCCGCGCGTCAGCAGCTCCTTCTCGGCGTTCGGATCGATGCCGGGATGGAGAAGCTGGTCGATCGACGCCGGGTCGACGCGACGGATCGCCGTCTCGCGGTCGATCAAGCGCTCGCCGACCATGTCGACGGCGATCTTCACCGCCGCCGCGGCGGTGCGCTTGCCGTTGCGCGTCTGCAGCATCCAGAGGCGGCCGGCCTCGATCGTGAACTCGAGGTCCTGCATGTCGCGGTAGTGCCGCTCGAGCAGCCGCGCGGTCTTCTCGAGCTGCGCGAAGCAGCGCGGCATCGCTTCCTCGAGCGACGGATAGCGGCGCGCGCGCTCGTCCTCGCTGATTCCCTGCGCCGTCGCCCACGCGATCGAGGCGCGCTTGGTGAGCTGTTGCGGGGTGCGGATGCCGGCGACGACGTCCTCGCCCTGCGCGTTACGGAGGAAGTCGCCGTAAAAGAGCCGCTCGCCCGTCGCGGGATCGCGCGAGAACGCGACGCCGGTCGCGCAGTCGTCGCCGAGGTTGCCGAAGACCATCGCCTGAATATTGACCGCCGTCCCCCATTCTTCGGGGATGTTGTAGAGCTTGCGGTAGGTGATCGCGCGCGCGTTGTTCCAGGAGCCGAACACGGCGCCGATCGCGCCCCAGAGCTGCTCCTGCGGGTCATCGGGAAACTCGACGCCGAGTCGCTTGCGGATGAGCGCCTTGAACTCGTGCGTCAGCTCGCGCAGGTCCTCGGCGGAGAGATCGGTGTCGGCCTCGACGCCGCGCTGGTGCTTCTTCTCTTCGAGGATTTGCTCGAACGGGTCCGCTTCCTTGCCCTCGGGTTTCAGGCCGAGGACGACGTCGCCGTACATCTGGATGAAGCGACGGTACGAGTCCCACCCGAACCGCGCGTTCTGCGACTTCGCGATCAGCCCCTGTACCGTCTCATGGTTGAGGCCGAGGTTGAGCACGGTGTCCATCATGCCCGGCATCGAGGCACGGGCGCCGGAGCGTACCGAGACGAGGAGCGGATTCGTCGGGTCGCCGAAGCGCCGTCCGACCGACGCCTCGATCTTCGCGAGGTGCGCGGCGACCGCGCCGCGAAGGGCGGGCGGATACTGCCGGCCGTTCGCGTAATAGTACGAGCACACCTCGGTCGAGATCGTGAACCCCGGGGGTACCGGCAACCCGAGGCCTGCCATCTCCGCGAGGTTCGCCCCCTTGCCGCCGAGGAGGTTCTTCATCTCGGCGCGGCCGTCGGCGGTGCCGTTGCCGAAGAAGTACACGTAGCGAGCACGCGCCGCACCCGTCCGTCGAGCGGCGGGTGCCGTTGTGCGGCCGCGCGTGGCGGCGTGTTGGGTCCGTGGCCGTGTTTTGCCCTTCGCGGCGCTCGTCCGCGGGCGTGCTTTGGCTTTTGCGACGCTCGTCCGCCGAGCCTTGATGCTGCGTACCCCCGTGCCGCGTTTCTTCGGCCGCACCACTGCCATGCTACGTCCTCCCGATGGCGTTCAGCTCCCCCTCACTCGACGGCGGCGCGTGCTGCCGCGTCGGCGTCGCAAGGGGGCGGAGCGGACGGCGCCAGCCGCGCGCGCAGCTCGGTCGCGAGACGCTCGACCGGCATGCGCACCTGCTCCATCGTGTCACGGTCACGCACGGTGACCGTATCGTCCTGCATCGTTTGATGATCGATTGTGATGCCGAAAGGGGTGCCGATCTCGTCTTGCCGCCGATAGCGGCGGCCGATCGAGCCTGCCTGGTCGTACGCGACCGCGAAATGCTGCTTCAAGAGATCGCGAATCGCGAGCGCCTTTTCCGGCTGTCCCGCCTTCCGTAGCAACGGGAAGACGGCGGCCTTCACGGGCGCGAGCCGCGGGTCGAGGCGGAGCACGATGCGCTCCTCGCCGTCGGCGACGTCCTCGTCGTAGGCGTCGACGAGGAACGCGAGGAGCGGCCGGCCGACTCCGGCCGACGGCTCGATGACGTAGGGCAAATAACGCTCGCGGGTCTCCTCGTCGAAATACGAAAGGTCCTTGCCGCTCGTCTCCGAGTGGCGGCGCAGGTCGAAGTCGCCGCGATTGGCGATGCCCTCGAGCTCCGACCAGCCGAAGGGGAACTCGTACTCGACATCGGCGCAGCCCTTGGCGTAGTGCGCCAGCTCGTCGCTACCGTGCTCGCGCAGACGCAGGCGTTCGCGGCGGATGCCGTAGCGCTGGTACCAGGCGAAGCGCTCCGCCTTCCAGGCCTGGTGCCAGCGCGCGTCGTCGCCCGGCTTGACGAAGAACTCGATCTCCATCTGCTCGAACTCGCGCGTGCGGAAGAGGAAGTTGCCGGGCGTAATCTCGTTGCGGAACGACTTGCCGATCTGACCGATGCCGAACGGGATCTTCATGCGCGACGAGTTCAGCACGTTCTGGAAGTTGACGAAGATGCCCTGCGCCGTCTCCGGCCGCAGATAGATCGTGCTCGCCGTGTCCTCGACCGGTCCCATGAAAGTGCGGAACATGAGGTTGAACTGCCGCGCCTCGGTGAGCTCGCCGCCGCACTCGGGACACTTCGGGCCGGCGAGCTGATCGGCGCGGAAGCGCTGCTTGCAGCCCTTGCAGTCGACGAGCGGGTCGGTGAAGCCCTCGACGTGACCCGACGCTTCCCACACGCGCGGATGCATCAGAATCGCGCTGTCGAGGCCGACCATGTCCTCGCGCGCGACGATGTTGTCGCGCCACCACGCCTCGGTGATGTTCCGCTTGAGCTCGATGCCGAGGGGACCATAGTCCCAACAGCTCGCGAGGCCGCCGTAGATCTCGCTCGATGGATAGACGAACCCCCGCCGTTTGCAGAGGTTGGTGATCTTTTCCATCGTGACCGGACGCGACGTGGTGCTCATCGAGGGACCCGAAAAAGGAATAGCCCGGTTATCATCCATGCGATCGAGGGTCTACAGCTCGTCGAGCAGCTGCTCGGAGGCGAGCGGGAACGTGACCGCAGCGGCGAAAAAACTCCGCAGGAGCACCCGCGCCTCGGCGGCGACGCCGGGTTGCAGCAGGAACTCGCGGGCGTCGGCGGCGGTGAACGCGGCCCGTTGCAAGAGCGCGAGACGTTCGAGCGTCGCGCGGGAGATCACGTAGCTTCGGCCGTCGCCGCGACACCGTCCGCAGAGAAGGCCGCCGCGCGCCGGCTGCGCGTACATCGTTTCTCCGGCCGCGAGGCCGGTGCCGCAGCGGCGGCAGCGATCGAGCGACGGCTCGTAGCCGGTCAGGCGCAGGAGGTGGAGCTCGAAGCCGCGTAGCAGGCCGGCCTCGGGTGCGCTGCGCTCGAGGAGCCCGAGGGCGTCGCGGACGAGCTCGTACGTCTCGGGGCCGGCCTCGCGGCCGCGGATCATGCGGTCGGTGAGCTCCAGGATGTAACTCGCGTAGGCGAATTTCGTGAGATCGAGCGTGAAGCTCCGCGGCGCATCGAGAAGCTCGCACGCCGAGATGAAGGCGAGGTCGCTCGCCGGCCGCTGGCGGACCCGCAGTGACACGTGGGTGAACGGCTCGAGGACGTTCACGAAGCGGCGCTTCGAGTGCTTGGCCCCTTTGGCGATGCCGGTCACCTTCCCGAGGTCGCGGGTCAAGAAGGTGACGATCTTGTCGGACTCGCCGAAGACTCGGGCACGCACGACGACGGCGGGTGTCGTGGTTTCCTGGGGGGCGATCGCGGATCCCACCCTCGTGATCTATAGGCGACGGTGCAGGTCCGCAATCGCCGGGCTCGCCTTGACACCCGCTCGGGCGGTTCTTAGCTTCCCCGCACTCCCGAGTAGTTACGAATCACACATTGAGAGGAGCGACGATTCACATGGCGGAAGACGACACCGCGCGGCCGAAGTCCGAGGCGAGGCGCGCCGACGAGCCCGACGAGGGTCGCGACGGCGTGTCGGCGCAGGACCGGTCTGTGGGAGGGGAGACTCCCGCGGCCGAGGTCGAGCGGCTTCGCGCCGAGATCGCCGAGCTCAAGGACCGCTGGCTCCGCGAGCGCGCCGACCTCGAGAACTTCAAGCGCCGCCAGAGCCGCGACAAAGCCGAGGCGCTCCGCTTCGCGAACGAAGGTCTGCTGCGCGATCTCCTGCCCATCATCGACAACCTGCACCGTGCGGTCGAGCACGCCCGGACGTCGTGCGAGGTCGAGGCGATCGCCGACGGCGTCGACATGACGCTGCGGACGCTGACCGACACCCTCGAGCGTCACGGCGTGAAGATCGTCGAGGCGCTCGGCCGGCAGTTCGACCCCGCGCATCACGAGGCGATCGGCCACGTCGAGAGCGAGCACCCGCCGAACACCGTCGTCGACGAGCATCAACGTGGATATCTACTGCACGATCGGCTCCTGCGCCCAGCGCTGGTGACGGTCGGCAAGCCGCCGGAGGGAACACATGGCTAAAGTCATTGGCATAGATTTGGGGACCACGAACTCGTGCGTCGCCATCATGGAAGGCGGCGACCCGGTCGTCATCACCAACGCTGAAGGCAGCCGCATCACGCCGTCCGTCGTCGCCGTCACCGAGGGCGGTGAGCGCTTGGTCGGACAGATCGCACGCCGCCAGGCGATCACGAACCCCGAGAACACGATCTTCGCGGTGAAGCGCCTCATCGGTCGCCGGTTCGAGGACCCCGAGGTGCAGAAGGCGATGAAAATCTCGCCCTACAAGATCGTGAGGGGCGACAACGGCGACGCCTGGGTCGAGATCCGCGGCAAGGGCTACAGCCCGGCGGAGATCTCCGCGTTCATCCTGCAGAAGATGAAACAGACGGCGGAGGACCATCTCGGGGAGAAGGTCTCCGAGGCGGTCGTCACGGTGCCGGCATACTTCAACGACAGCCAACGCCAGGCGACGAAGGACGCCGGCCGGATCTCCGGCTTGAACGTGCTGCGCATCATCAACGAGCCGACCGCGGCGGCGCTGGCGTACGGTCTCGACAAGAAGAAAGACGAGAAGATCGCCGTCTTCGACCTCGGCGGCGGCACCTTCGACATCTCGATCCTCGAGCTCGGCGACGGCGTCTTCGAGGTGAAAGCGACGAACGGCGACACCTTCCTCGGCGGCGAGGACTTCGACCAGCGCATCATCGACTACCTCGCCGACGAATTTCGCAAAGACCAGGGCATCGATCTCCGCAGCGACCGGATGGCGCTCCAGCGTCTGAAAGAGGCGGCGGAGAAGGCCAAGATGGAGCTCTCGACTGCGATGGAGACGGACATCAATCTGCCGTTCATCACCGCCGACCAGAGCGGCCCGAAGCACCTCAACATCAAGCTCAGCCGCTCGAAGCTCGAGATGCTCGTCGCCGAGCTCCTCGACCGGCTCGAAGGTCCGTGCGTCACCGCGATGAAGGACGCGGGACTCTCCGCCAAAGACATCGACGAGGTCATCCTCGTCGGTGGCATGACGCGGATGCCCGCGGTGCAGGAGCGCGTGAAGAAGCTTTTCGCCAAAGAACCCCACAAGGGGGTGAACCCGGACGAGGTCGTCGCGATCGGCGCCGCGATCCAGGGGGCGGTCCTGAAGGGCGAGGTGAAGGACGTCCTCCTCCTGGACGTCACGCCGCTGTCGCTCGGCATCGAGACCCTCGGCGGCGTGTTCACGAAGCTGATCGAGAAGAACACGACCGTCCCGACGCGCAAGAGCCAGGTCTTCTCGACGGCGCAGGACAACCAGAATGCGGTGACGATCCGCGTCTTCCAGGGCGAGCGCGAGATGGCGGCGAACAACAAGCTGCTCGCGCAGTTCGATCTCGTCGGCATCCCGCCCGCACCGCGCGGCATACCGCAGATCGAGGTCACGTTCGACATCGACGCCAACGGGATCGTGCACGTGAGCGCCAAGGACCTCGGCACCGGCAAGGAGCAGTCGATCCAAATCACCGCCTCGAGCGGCCTCTCCGAGGACGAGATCAAGCGCATGGTGAAGGAGGCGGAGGTGCACGCCGCCGAGGACAAGAAGAAGCGCGAGGAGGTCGAGGTCCGGATCCAGCTCGATCAGGTGGTGTATCGCGCCGAGAAGTCGATCACCGACGCCCCGGCCGATTTCGATCCGGCGGCGAAGGCGCAGCTGCAATCGGCGATCGACGACGCGAAGCAGGCGCTCGAGAGCGGCGACGCCGACCGCATACGGAACGCGCGGACGTCGCTCGAGCAGGCGGCGCACAAGTTCGCCGAGGCGATCTACGCCAAGGCGTCGGCGCAGCAGCAGCCGGGAGGGCAGGCGGGTGCGGGCGCGGCCGGCGGCGATCACGGCGACGGCACGCACACCGAGCAGCCGCGTCGTGACGACGCTGTCGATGCCGACTTCGAAGAGGTCAAGGAATAACGGTACTGGGTCAATTTGCGTCGCCATACTTCGTTGCTCGGTCGCTCCGCTGCTCGGCGTAGCTACCGCTACGCCTCCGCGGCTCGCTTCCCTCGCGCCTCGTCTGGCTCGCAACTTGACCCAGTCCCACCCGCAGCGAGGTCACACATCCTAATCCGTGGAACGCGCGTACTGACTCGGCTATAAGTTCCGCTGCCCATGGCTTCGAGCACGCGTGATTTCTATGAGGTCCTCGGCGTCGAGCGCGGCTGCAGCGACGAGGAGCTGAAGCGCGCCTATCGAAAAATGGCGCTCAAGTACCATCCCGATCGCAATCCCGGCGACAAGGAAGCCGAGGAGCGGTTCAAGGAGGCGTCGGGGGCCTATCAAGTGCTGTCGGATTCCGACCGTCGCGCACAGTACGATCGTTTTGGCGCGGCCGCGTTCGACGGCTTCGGCGGCGGCGGCGGCTTCGATTTCAACGCCGGCTTCGAGGACATCTTCAGCGGCATCTTCAGCGACTTCTTCGGCCAGCCGCGGAGCGGCCGCGCGCAGAGCCGCGCCCGCCGCGGCGAGGACCTGCGCTACAACCTCGATCTCACGTTCGAGGAGGCGGCGTTCGGCATCGAGAAGTCGATCTCGCTGCCGCGCATGGCGACGTGCGAGACCTGCCACGGCAAAGGCGCGAAGCCCGGCACGTCGCCGAAGCAATGCTCCGCCTGCCGCGGCTCCGGGCAGGTGCGCTTCCAGCAGGGCTTCTTCAGCATCGCCAAGGTGTGCGGTCAGTGTAACGGCCGTGGCAGCACGATCAGCGATCCCTGTCCGAAGTGCGGCGGCCAAGGCAGCGTCCGTCGCACGCAGAGCTTGAGCGTGAAGATCCCGCCCGGCGTCGATACCGGCTCGCGACTGAAGCTGCGTGGTGAGGGGCAGGCGGGTGCCGGCGGCGGCCCGTCCGGCGATCTCTACGTCGTCATCCGCGTCCAGGACCATCCGCTCTTCCGTCGGGAAGAGAACGACGTCATCTGCGACATGCCGATCAGCTTTCCGCACGCGGCGCTCGGCACCGACATCGAGGTGCCGACGCTCGAGGGCAAGATACGCATGCGCATTCCGCCGGGCACGCAATCGGGCGCGGTCTTCAAGCTCAAAGGCAAGGGCGTCGCCGACCTCCATGGCTACGGGCGCGGCGACCACCTCGTGCGCGTGCTGATCGAGACGCCGCGGAAGCTCAGCGCGCGCCAGCGCGAGCTGCTCGAGGAGTTCGCGCGCATGTCGGGCGAGGAGGTGCACCCGATGAGCAAGGGCTTCCTCGAGAAGGTCAAGGAGATGTTCGGCTGAGGCGGCCGCGGCCGCTCCCGCATGACCGAACGCCTTCGTGATCGCGGCGAGCGCGCCCTGCTCGAGGCGATCCGCCGTCTCGTCCCCCGCGGTCCCGGCGTTCGCCTCGGGGTGGGCGACGACGCCGCCGTGCTCGCACCGATTCGCGCCCCGCTTCTCGTCACGACCGACGCGATGATCGAGGGCGTGCACTTTCGGTCGCACTGGCTCTCGCCACGCGAGCTCGGCCGGCGCGCGTTCGAGGTGAGCGCGAGCGATGTCGCGGCGATGGGCGGTCGCGTCGTCGCCGTCGTGCTCGCGCTCGCCGCGCCGCCGACGCTGCCGGTCGCAAGCCTGCGCGCGATCGTTGCGGGCGTCCGCGACGGCGCGCGGCTCGCCGGCGGCGCGCTCGTCGGCGGTAACTTGGCGTCGGCGCACGAGCTGTCGCTCACGATCACGGTCCTCGGCGCGGCATTGAACGATCGTCCCGTGACGCGTGCCGGCGCGCGCCCCGGCGATCGGCTCTTCGTCACCGGCGCGCTCGGCGGCGCCGCCTTCGGCTTGCGATCGCTTTTGGCGGCCCGTAGCATCGCGCCTGCGCCAGTTGGGCAGTGGAAGCGGCCGCGGGCGCGCCTGCGCGCCGGCGCGGCACTCGCCCGGGGTGGCGTCGCGGCAGCGATGATCGATCTGAGCGACGGCCTGTTGATCGATACCGATCGGCTCTGCGCCGCGAGCGGCGTCGGGGCGCGCGTCGACGCCGATCGTCTGCCGCTTTCGCCGGTGCTCCGCGGCCTCGAGCCGGCGCAGGCTCGCGACCTCGCGCTCGCAGGCGGGGAGGACTACGAGCTCCTCTTCGCGGTGCGTCCACGCCGGCTCGCGCCTCTCCGTACCATGCGCGCCGCGCTCGGGTGCCGCGTCACCGAGATCGGCCACGTCGTTCGCGGACACGGCGTGACGGTCGTTGCCGATGGACGCGTGCTCGCTCCGACGACGACGCTCGGCCATGAGCATTTCACGCGTCGAGCGCGCCGCACCACGGGCCGCCGATGACGCCGGCGCCGCTCGAGGTCGTGCTCGTCGTCGCCCTCGGCGCGGCGCTCGTCGCATGGACGGTGCTCGCCGGCGCGGAGGCGACGCTCGCCGAGGCGCGAGCGATCACCCGCGCCCCCGACGGCGCCCGTCGCCTCGGGCGCCTCTTCTACGAGCTCCATCGCCACCCGCGCCGGCTCCTCGTCTCGCTGGCGCTCGGCCGCGAGCTCGCGCTGACGATGGCGGCGGTGCTCACGGCCGCGCTCGGTTACCAGCGTTTCGGTCTCGCGGGCGGCGGCGCCGCGCTCGCCGCGGTCATCGTCACGCTGCTCACGTTGCGCGGCTTTGCGGCGGGCGCAGCATCACGTCGTGTCGCCGCCGGCGAGGGGACGCTCGGCTCGGTCGCGGCGTGGATCTTGGTTCCGCTGGCGAGCCTCGCGGCGCTCGAGAAGCGCATCGGTACGCGTCTCGCGCACGCGTTTCTCGGCGAGGTTCCCGGCGCCGACAACATCTTCGCGCCCGAGGAGCTCGCGGCGCTCGAGGAAGGCCAGGAGGAGATCGCGGCCTCGGAGCGCGCACTCGTCGACAAGGCGGTGCGTATCGACGAGCGCACCGTGCGTCACGTGCTCACCCCGCGGCGCGACATCGTCTCGGTGCCCGTCGGCATCGCCCCGGACGAGCTCTTGCGCGTCATCCACGAGTCCGGCTGCTCGCGCATTCCGGTGTATCGCGGCGAGGCCGACGACGTCATCGGCATCCTCTACGTGCGCGATCTGATCGGCGAGCCGCTCGCACCCGGGACGATCGAGCGGCGGTTGCGCCAGCCGTACGTCGTCTCGGCGGAGAAGCCGGTCGTCGAGCTCTTTCGCGAGTTCCGCACCCGCAAGGTGCACTTCGCCCTCGTGCTCGACGAATACGGGAGCTTGACCGGTCTCGTGACGATGGAGGACCTCCTCGAGGAGCTCGTCGGCGAGATTCGCGACGAGTTCGACGAGGACGAGGCACCCACGATCGAGCGCCGCGGCCCGCGCACGTTCGTCGTGAGCGGTCGCGTCGCGGTGCACGACTTCAACGCGCGCCTCAAGCTGCACATCCCCGAGTCTGGCGCGGAGGCGACGATCGCCGGCGTCGTCATCGATCGCCTCGGCCGCGTTCCCGACACCGGCGAGACGATCGCGCTCGACGGCTGCACGCTCACCGTGGAGGCGCTCGACGGCAGTGCGATCGAGCGCCTGCGAGTCGACATATGGTCTTCGCCCTCCTCGGCATAGCCGCGTTCGCGATCGCGCTCCGCGCGGTCGCTGCCGCCGGCTCGGCGACGCTGTGGGCGTCGGTCGCGCCGCGCACGGCCGCGAGCCTCGAGGCCGCGGCGACGGCGGCTGCCGTTCTCGCGGCGGGCGCGACGGGCCTTGCCCTCTTCGAGTCGAGTGGCGGCATGCGCGTCGTCGCGGTGCCGGTGCTCGGCTTGGCGCCGGTATCGTTGCTGCTCGGCGACCTCCTGCCGCGCTCGCTCGCGCAGGCGCGGCGTCACGTGCTGCCGGCGCGGGTGCGCAGCGTCGGACACCGGGTGCTCGCCGCCGTCGGTGCGCCGCTGCGCGGACTCGAGAGCGCCGCGGCGCGTCTCGGCGGCGCGGCGCGCGGCCATACGGTCGCCGCCGTCGGCCAAGTGCTCTCGGATCTGCTGCGACACGAGCAAGCCGAGGGTGAGGCGCAGCTCTCGTCGCCGCAGGTGATCCGCCGCATCGTGGAATTCCGCGACACGCGCGTCCGCGACGTCATGGTGCCGCAGATTCACATCTACGGCCTCCGCGACGACGCGCCGATCGACGAGGCCATCGCGCTCGTCCGGCGCGAGAAGATCTCGCGCATCCCCGTGTTCCACGAGCGCATGTACAACATCATCGGCATCGTCCACGCCTTCGATCTGCTCGGCGCGACGTCGACCCTCGAGCCCGTGGCGCGCATCATGCGCCCGCCGCTCTACGTGCCCGAGACGAAGCTCGCGCATCGCCAGCTCCGGCTCATGCAGCGGCGGGGCCAGAACATGGCGGTCGTCGTCGACGAGCACGGCGGCACGGTCGGCATCGTCACGGTCGAGGACCTGCTCGAGGAGATCGTCGGCGAGATCGAGGACGAGTACGATCAGCGCGAGGTGCTGCACGAGGTGCTGCCGGACGGGACGATTCGCGTGCAGGGCGGGATGCAGGTCGGGCCCCTGAACGAGCTCTTTTCGTGGCACCTGCCGGAGGGCGACTACGACACCATCGCGGGACTCGTGATCACGCACCTCGGCCGCATCGCGCGCGTCGGCGAGCGCGTCCGGCTGCCGAGCGTGACGATCGAGGTGACGCGCGCCGACGCCCGCGCCGTCCGCGAGGTGATTGTGCGTCCGAGTGCTGCGGAGTAGCGTCCGCGACGATGGGCGCGCCCGCCTGATGGATCGTAGAGCTCTCGCGGAGCTTCTCGCGCGCGTCCGCGCGGGCGAGCTCACGATCGACGTTGCGCTCGAGGTATTGCGCGACCTGCCGTTTGCGGATCTCGCGTTCGCCAAACCCGATCTCCACCGCGCGCTGCGCACCGGGCAAGCGGAGGTGATCTTCGGCGCCGGCAAGACCGCGGCCGAGATCGCCGCGATCGCCGATCGTCTCGCGGCGCACGGACAGAACGTCCTCGTGACGCGTCTCGATGCGACGAACGCGGCAGAGCTGCTGCAGATCGCGCCGGAGTTCGTCTACCACGCGGATGCGCGCGTCGCCGTGCAGCAGGTGCGCGAGGTGCCGATCACGGGCAAAGGCACGATCCTCGTCGTCACCGCCGGCACTTCGGACGCCCCGGTCGCCGAAGAGGCTGCGTGGACCGCCGCGCTCGCCGGCAACACGGTCGAGCGTCTGTACGACGTCGGCGTCGCCGGCATCCATCGGCTCTTCGACCGCCGCGATCGCCTCGGTGCCGCGCGCGTGTTGGTCGTCGTTGCCGGCATGGAAGGAGCGCTGCCGAGCGTCGTCGGCGGCCTCGTCGACAAGCCGGTGATCGCGGTACCGACGAGCGTCGGTTACGGCGCGAGCTTCGGCGGCGTCGCCGCGCTGCTCGCGATGCTGAACTCGTGCGCCGCCGGCCTCACCGTCGTGAATATCGACAACGGCTTCGGCGCAGGGGTCGCCGCCAGTCGGATCAACCATCTCTGACGTGCAGCGCGACGTAGGCTCCAGCGTGGCGGGGTGGCGGGCGAGTCGCCTTGCGCGCTCAGCAGATCTGGCGGGATGCGGCCGCGTGGGGATCGTTCCGTACGTCGCGGCGTCTTCCGCCTATGCACGATCTATTCGCGCGCCAGGCGACTCGCCCGCCGCCCCGCCTACGCGCGACCGTTCATGCCGAGTACGTGTGATTGTTCGTGGGGTGGCCGCCGTCAGAGTCGTCCCGGTCCGTCATCGTCTGTCTTGTGGTCGCGCGTCGAGGTTGTCTCCGTAGTAGAGGCGGTTCAGGGTCGGCGCGCATCTCGCGCGGTACGCTCAAAACGAAGGATCCTTCGCATCGTGTCCTGGTTGAGTTGACGCCCCGAATCAGGACAGCGCCCACTCCGCAGCGGCGCTCGACAGTGGTGCAATGTGCGTGGTAATTACCCGCGCTTTATTCGGGGCCTCAGAGGCCGTAGGGCAATCACGAATTGGAGTGTGCTGAAGCGTCCGAGCGACGTGGGACGGCCCGTCCCGCCTCATCCACGCCGGGCGGCCAACCACTCGAAGATCATGAGACGTCGTCGCTTCCCGCGGTCGGGGGAGGCACGGCGGCTCGTTTTTGGAGAGGGTGCACGCATGAGATTCGTTCGCAGTCTCGTCACATCGACTACCGCCGTGGTGCTGGTCCTCACGGCCGCCGTCGCGCGCGCGAGCGAGGCGGAGCTGGTGCTGCCGAACCTGGCGTCGCAGCGCTTCCTTGGGATCGACGGCTGGACCTTGCTCTTCGGCCTCGGCGTCGTGATCTGCTCGCTCGGCCTCGGCTTCGGCCTCGTGCAGTACGTGCAGCTCAAGAACCTGCCCGTGCACCGGGCGATGCGCGAGATCTCGGAGCTCATCTACGCGACGTGCCGCACGTACCTCGAGACGCAAGGCCGCTTCATTCTGATCCTCGAGGCGTTCATCGGCGCGATCATGGTCGTCTACTTCAAGTTCCTGATCGTCGACGCCGAGGGGCACCACTTCAGCTGGCTGAAGGTCGCCATCATCATCCTCTTCAGCTTGATCGGCATCGCGGGGAGCTACGGCGTCGCGTGGTTCGGGATCCGCGTGAACACGTTCGCGAACTCGCGCGCGGCGTTCGCCAGCCTGCGCGGCAAGCCGTTCCCGACCTACGAGATCCCGCTCAAGGCGGGGATGAGCATCGGCATGCTCCTCATCTCGACGGAGCTGGCGCTGATGCTCGTCATCCTGCTCTTCATGCCCGCCGACTACGCCGGTCCCTGTTTCATCGGCTTCGCGATCGGTGAGTCGCTCGGCGCCTCGGCGCTGCGCATCGCCGGCGGCATCTTCACCAAGATCGCCGACATCGGCTCCGACCTCATGAAGATCGTCTTCAACATCAAGGAGGACGACGCGCGCAATCCCGGCGTCATCGCCGACTGCACCGGCGACAACGCCGGCGACTCGGTCGGTCCGAGCGCCGACGGGTTCGAGACCTACGGCGTCACCGGCGTCGCGCTGATCTCCTTCATCCTGCTCGCGGTCCCGCACGGGCACGACGACGTGAAGGTGAAGCTGCTGGTGTGGATCTTCGTCATGCGCCTCATGATGGTCGTCGCCAGCGCCGGCTCGTATCTGGTGAACGGCGCGATCGCGCGCGGCCGCTATGCCGACGTCGACAAGATGAACTTCGAGGCGCCGCTCACGTTCCTCGTGTGGCTGACGTCGATCGTGTCGGTGGTCCTCACGTACGTCGTCTCCTATCTCCTCATCCCCGGCCTCGGCGACGGGACGCTGTGGTGGAAGCTCTCGACGATCATCACCTGTGGCACCCTCGCGGGCGCGATCATTCCCGAGGTGGTGAAGGTCTTCACCTCGACCGAGTCGCGGCACGTGCGCGAGGTCGTGACGGCGTCGCGCGAGGGCGGGGCGTCGCTGAACGTGCTCGCGGGTCTCATCGCCGGCAACTTCAGCGCCTACTGGATGGGGGTCGCGATCGTG
>JBGPOW010000055.1:0-22107 GCA_041488235.1 Binatia bacterium | reverse complement strand
CCGTAAGTGAACCCCTCCGAGAGCACTTTCCAAGGCAACGTATCCGGGAACGCCCGGCTTTGCCGCGCGAGGAAATCAAACGCCGCGAGCCGGATACGTTCATTGTCGGGCACCACGCCTTCTCTCGCGCCGATCGGACGTTGCGGTCAAGCTCTGGAGACGATCGCGGGTGACGACTCATGCGCGAGGGACTCACTCGCGATGATGAGTTTTTCAGCGTCCCCGACGGGATTTGTACCTTATTATTCCCGCGCTTCCAGCTACTTACGATTGTGAAGCGCGCTGCCTGACGAGCTGCAACGGCCCGTCCGAAACGGAGATTCCGCTTGCTCGCGCAAGGCTATGTGTCTACAATGTAGACACATAGCGAGGGTTCTATGCGACGAACGGTTCAACGATGGGGCAATAGTCTGGCTGTGCGCCTTCCGGCGCATGTCGCAGAGGCGTTCGACTTGGTCGAGGGTACGGAGATCGACGTTCGACACGAAGCGGGCGCTATCGTCCTGGTACCTGAGCGACAGGAACGCAGGAAGTATGCCTTGAAGCAGCTCGTGACGCGCATTACGAAGCACAACAGACCCGAGCGCGTCGACTTCGGACGTCCCAGAGGACGCGAGATCTGGTGACCGGTCGACGCAGCTTCGTCCCCGAGCGCGGGGATGTCGTCAAGATGAGCTTCGATCCTCAGTCCGGCCACGAACAAGCCGGTTGGAGACCCGCTCTTGTCGTCTCACCGGGCGCGTACAACCGTGCAAGTAGCCTCGCCCTGCTCTGCCCGATCACCTCGCACGTAAAGAGATATCCTTTCGAGGTCGCCCTCCCCGCCGATTTTGCGATCACTGGAGTGATTCTCGTCGACCAGATTCGCTCCCTCGACTGGCGCGCGCGGAAGGCAAGTGTCGTCGCTCATGCCCCAGACGCCGTCGTGCGCGAAGTTCTCGCGCGTCTGGAACCGCTCGTCACCTGACGAGAACGCTCCGACGCGGTTGCCACCAAACGCTGGCTTCTCGATTCGGATCAACAAACGAAGCGTCCCCGACGGGATTTGAACCTTATTATTCCCGGATTCCAGCTACGTACGCTTGTGAAGCGCGCGGCCTGAGCTGCACTCACCGGTGGCACCGTGCCGACGAGCGGGGCGGACGTCGCCATCACCGTGATGTTCATTACTGTCAGCGATTCCGGACCGCGACCGGACCATCTTCGTCACGCCGTCCGCAGTCTTCATGGTGGTCTCTCCGGCATGAGCATACGTCACGTCCGCGCGCGTAGGGTCGCTCGGATTGGATCGATCGCCTGAGCTCGTCCGTTTGATTACTGAGGAAACCCTAAGTAATCTTTTCGGGTGGTCGACGCCGCAGCAAAGAGCACCAGAGTCCGTCGATCGGTTGACGAGGCGCGTGCGGCGATCCTCGACGCCGCGGAGCGGCGGCTGATATCGGGGGGCCCGGACGCCGTACGCGTGCAGACCGTCGCGCGCGACGTGGGGATCACCGACGCCGCCGTGCACTATCACTTCGGCAATCGCGAGGGTCTCATGGACGCACTGCTTCGCCGCGCCGGGCGACGGCTGCGCGACGAACTCGTCGCCCTTGCCGAACGGTGGGACGCCGACACGCTCGATGTGAGTGACCTCGTCGAGTTGTTCGAGGAAACCTACGACCGCCGCCAGTACGCACGGCTGACCGCCTGGATGACGCTGCACGGCTGGCGACCGAAGGGCAGCGGCATGCTGAGGGAGCTCGGCGAGGCCTTCCACGAGGCTCGGTCAGCCCGTGCTACCGACACGGGGACGCGCAAGCCGTCCCTGGAGGACACGCTGTTCATGCTCGAGCTCGTTCACCTGTTCGTATGGGCGGAAGCGTTGGTCGGAACGAGTGCGCACAAGATGGTCGGTCTGCCCTCGGACCGGAGAACGGATCTGCGGTTCAAGCGCTGGTTTGCCCGACTTACGAACGAACATCTGGCGAGCGAGTACAAAGGATGACAGGCGATGGCTCGGCTCGACTACGACCGCATGGCATCGGAGTACGACGCCGGGCGCGCTGTACCGCTGGCGTCGCTGGAACCCTGGCGCACCGCTGTGCAGCCGTACGTATCACTCGAGCGCCCGGTGCTCGATGTGGGCTCGGGGACGGGCATCTTCGCGGAGGCCTTTGCAACGTGGTTCTCGCTCGAGGTCGTCGGGGTGGAACCGTCAGCAGGCATGCGCGCCTGCGCGGCACGCGATCGTCCACATCCCCTGATCCGCTATCTCGGCGCGAGTGCCGACCGGCTCCCGGTACGAGACGGCGTGTGCGGTACCGCCTGGCTATCGACGGTCATTCACCACTTCGCCGATCTCGACGCGGCCGCCGCCGAAATCCGACGAGTCCTCACCGCAGACGGCCTGGTCCTGATCCGCAGCACGTTCGCCGGCCGACTGGAGCACGTACGCCTGTTCCACTACTTCCCGGAAGCGCGTTACGTGGCCGAGACGTTCCCGAGCGTCGACCGCACCGCGGAGGCGTTCGGCGCGGCCGGTCTCGAAGTTCGTGCCCTGACGCGAGTCGATCAAGTCTCGGCACCGAGCCTGCACGCGTACGCCGCGCGGGTCCGGACGCGAGCGGACACGACCCTCGCATCGCTCTCGGATGCCGAGTTCGCCGCGGGCCTGCAGCGACTCGAAGTAGACGTCGCCCGAGAGTCGCATCCCGTCCCCGTCGTGAACGGGCTCGACCTTCTCGTGCTCGGACCGTGACCGTGACAAGGCGCGCGCAAGCCATGGACTTCCTGGTCGCGCACGGCGCCGCCGACATCGCGCATCCGGGCGGCACCTTGCTCGCGCACCTGATTCGGACTGCAGACTTGTTGGGCGAATGGCGCGCGTCCGAGCCCTGATGTTGGCTGGCTTGTGTCACGCGGCATACGGGACGGACGGATTCGCAACGGCGCTCGTCTCGACCTCGCAACGAACGCAGGTGCAAACGGTCATCGGTACCGACGCCGAGGCGATCGTCTACTTCTACGCGGCGTGCGACCGAGGCGCGTTCTACCCCGCGCTCGGCCACGACGACGCACCCGTGTTCCGCGATCGGTTCACCGCTGCCCAGTACGTCCCGGACGAGGCGGCCGTGCGCACCTTCGTCGAGCTAAGTGACTGAGGATCTGGCGGCGCGCCTCGTCCGCCGGCAATGTGCGCCGCTGCAATTCGATTGCCGGCGGGACGGTCGATTGTCGAGCCACCAGCAATACTTAGAGTCTTCACAGTAGCAAGTGCCTGTCAAAGATTGCCTGGCGCCTTGACGCAGCGTCGCCTGCCGAGTATCTCGATCGCGAGCTTACCTTGGGTAGTCAAAGTAACCACCCGTAGGAGGTGCGTCATGGATCTCGTCGGCCTCTTTCTCGATTGGGCGACGGCCTTCGAAGCCACCTATCGCGACGACGATTGGAGACGACTCGAGCGCTTTCTCGCGCCCGACGTCGTGTACGAGGTCGTCGGCGCGCCGTTCGCGTGCGTAGTGCGCGGACGCGACGCCGTTCTCGCCGCGATTCGACGCTCGGTTGACGGCTTCGACCGGCAGTGCGTACGAACCATCACGCCCGGCTCGATGCCGACCCAAGCAGGAGCCGCTGTCACGGTCGAGGGAACCGTCAGCTACACGCGGGGCGCGTCGCCACGACTGGTCGTGGCCGTGCGAGAAACGGCGACCTACGCCGACGGACGGATCGTGCGTCTCGTCGACGTGTACGATCCCGAAACCGTCGCGTGCTCTGAGGCGTGGGTCGCCCAATGGGGCGCGAGCCTAAACTGGTCGTACGTCTGAACCAACCGGTTCGCGGCGGCGCAGGTCTCGCGTCGAAGGACGGAAGAGGCTACGAAACAGCCATCGGTCAGAGAAACTACATCCGACCGACTGGCCACTCTTTCGGCGTGGAGCTCGAAGAGGAGATCGCAGGCTTCCCGGCGGGTGCGGAGGCGGCTTGATGTACGAGCACGACGGGGGCTGTCACTGCGGCAACGTCCGCTGGATGTTGCGATCGCGATTGTGCGCGCCCGAACTCCCGGCGCGCGCCTGTCAATGCGACTTCTGTCGTAAGCACGGTGCGCTCACCACGTCCGACCCGGCCGGAGAGATACGCTTCACGGTCCGAGATCCGGCAGCGGTGGTGCGCTACCGTTTCGGAACCAGGACCGCGGACTTCTTGATATGTGGTCGGTGCGGCGTCTACGTCGGCGCACAGATGGATGGTGGCGGCAAACGCTACGCGATCGGCAACCTTCGGACCCTCGACGGCTACGACGACTCTACGTATCAGCCTGAGCTCTGGGACTACGCGGGCGAGAATCCGAGCGCGCGCCGCGCGCGCCGTGCGAGCCGATGGACGCCGGTCGGGGATCCTGCGTGAACATCGTCGGTAGATCGAGCGCACCATCACGTGCCGACCGCCGCCGGGCGTCGTACCGGGATCGCGAATCCCGGGATTAGAATCTCCAGCTAGAGCGGAAGCGCCTTCGGATAGGGCTGGCGCGCACGAACATGGCAGGCGCCAGCCGTTCCGGACCGCCTGATGCGAAGACGTCAGGGCGGGCATGGGCAGGCGAGCGCCTCCGCGATCCCGTCGACGAAAGCATCGATCTTGGACTCGATCGCTCCGGCGTCACCACTAGTCACGCATCCGCCCTTGGTCTCGAGCTTGGAGAAGGCCGTCGAGAACTTCTCCACGCACTTTGCGAAGTTGTTCGGATCGAGGGGCTCCAGGACGTTGCCTGTCGCGGCCGCCTTCGCTTTCAACCCGAGGAGGCATGTCGTTTTCGTCGACGCCGCCTTGATCTTCAGCGCCTGACACTTGTTCGAGCTCGTGGGCGCGCCC
Source organism: Binatia bacterium (assembly GCA_041488235.1). Taxonomy (GTDB): domain Bacteria; phylum Desulfobacterota; class Binatia; order UTPRO1; family UTPRO1; genus DP-19. Next base: position 17,253 of record JBGPOW010000055.1, on the reverse strand, counting down.
GGATTGAGCGCGGCGTCCACGTCCGCGGTGTAGCCGTCGATCCCCGCTTCGATGCTGGCGGCGTCGCCGGTCGTGAGGCAGTTGCCCTTCGCCTCGAGCTTCGTGAACGCCGTCGTGAGTGCGTCCTTGCATTTCTGGATCTTGGCCGGATCGGCCGCTTGGCCCTTCTCGGCTTCTTTGCTGGCGAGCGCGAGGAGACACGCAGCCTTCTTCCTCGCGGCCTTGATCTTCGCCGCCGCGCATTTCGCTTGCGTCGTGAAGCAGCACTGGAAGCGCAAGCGCGACGGCGCCCGGAGACTGTCGTACGCGAGAAAGATGTGGCGAGCGATGTGGCAGTGGTTTTCGACCGCGGTGTTGAGCTGGATTCCGTTTCCCGTCGGCACGGCGGTGTCGGTGACCTGGAACTCCACCCGCTCGGGAGTGAAGCCGACCGTCCCGCCGGACTTCGCCTGGCTCACGTCAGCGTCGAGCACGAACCCCGCCCCGATCGCCGTCAGCGCTCCGGTGCCGTCGACCTTGAAGAGCTGCGTCGTGAGCTGGGCGCAGTGCCGCATCTTTTGATTCGCCGACAGGTTCAGCCGGACCGAGGCGATCGGCAGCAACGTCGCGCCCGAGCCGAACGGCATCGAGATGAACGTGGGCAAGGCCATCGCCTGGTTGTCACCGAGGGTGCGATTCTCGACGAGCGGCGTCACGTCGAGGGGGGTCGTCATGTCGAGGAAGAAGTTCGTGGTTCCTCCGGGAACGGTCACGGGTGTGGCGCTGTGGTGGAAGAAGAAGTCGTCGGTTTGTGCGTGCGCCGGTGCGAGGAACCCGAGCAGCAAGCACAGGGTGAGGACGGCCATCATTACCCACCTCCTCGAATGGCGTTCTTGGCGGCCTGATACTCTCATGGGCGCGCGCGCGGCAAGGCCCGGCAGATGACACCGACACACGCCGGCGGGGAGCGGCAAAGCGTCCCCGACGGGATTTGTACCTTATTATTCCCGAGCTTTCAGCTACATGCGATCGTGAAGCGGGCGGCGTGATCCGCGACGGCTGTGCCACGCCGCGCGTCTCGATCCATCAACGCGAGCGCTTGAGCCCAAAGGGTGAGAAGCCGTGCTCGAGTGCCGGCGCCCAGATCAATGCGAGCGGTGTCGAGGAGCTGGATGGTACGAATTCGTGCGCACCGGCTTCGAGCGCGCGCGGGCCCTCATATGGACTGCCGTCGAGCAGTCCGTCCGCGCGCCCGTCTTCGGCGGCGATCGCGTAGCGCGCCGGAATGGCGACGTCGAAACGTAGATGGTCAGGGATGGCGTGTACCGGTCCGCCACTGGCGCTCATGTTCCGCGCCGGCGTCAAGAATTGCCCGAGTACGCGCAGCGCGCCCACGGAAAGATAGTGCGCGTTCATGAACGCGCGTCCCGACGGGGGGAAGCCCGATTGATCCGACGTCACCACGGCCGTGTGGGTGGCGACGAGGCGCTCCGCGATATCATCGACGATGAGCCCGCGCTCCAGGCGGGTGCGCGTGACGCGCTCGAGGGCATAAAAGAACGGCCGCCGCCGAAAGATCGTTTCGCCCTTCGCGTCCATGACGAAATCGGTGGGCGTGGTGAGTCGCAACACGGCGTCGACGAGATTGAGGTGCTTCTGGGCGTCGTCCTGCCATGGCGGCACGGTGTAGAGGAGGAACAGGACTTCCACTACGGTCATCGCGATGGGCAACCCGAAGTGCGTGGCGCGTTGCAACCGGCGGCCGGCGGCGAGAAACGCGGGCCGTGGTGCGAGCAGGAGACCGGTGGTGAGCAATACGACGATCGGATCGATGGGCAGAAAATCCTCGCGGGTCACGAGCGGCCAGACACCGAGCAAGAGTGTGAGGAAGATACCGGCGATGAGGAATACGAGCGCGCGGCGGCGGGCGATCGGCGGCGTCGGGGCGGCACGCGCGACACGTCTGGCGGCGATCCAGAGGAGCGGCGTCGCGACCGGCACCAAGAATATCCGCGACGGCGTGGTGTGCCAGAGCCCCAGGCCCGGGAGTACGTTGTGGGCGATCGTGCCGTAGTAGAAGGCTCCGAGTGCGCCACGCCAGGCGAAGTAAGCGATCAGGAAGGCGGGAACGACCGTAAAGCCCGCCAGGAAAGGAAGCGCATGACGCGCTAGTCGGCGGCGACTCGCGGCGACGTTTGCCTGTGGCCCGACGAGTATCGGGATCGCGAGCACGGCGAGGGCGACGGAAACCACCAACAACACCGTCTTGAGGGACACCCCGAGCGCCGCGCCGAACAGCACGCCGACGCCGAGGCTGCGGCCTCGCGTCGCCGGTACCCGCACGAGCAGCGCCAATCCGAGAAGCCATAGCGCCGCCCAGAGATCGTCGGCGCGAAACTCGAGCGAGGTGAGAAAGAAGCCGTTGAAGAGCGCGGTCGAGACCGCCGCCCAGAGCGCCGCCCGTCGCGAGAAGAGCGCGGCGGCGATCGCGTAGGTGCCGCCGACCGCCACCGCATAGAAGGGCAGCATCGCAAGCCGCGCCCGCGACAAGATGTCGGCGCGTTCATCCACCATGGCGAAGAAGGGTGCGCAGAGGAGATGAAAGAGGGGCGCGTGGTTGTCGAAGATGTCGCGATATTGGAGGAGCCCGTGTACCCAGCCCCAGACGACGTGGAGGTGCTGCGGCTCGTCGGAGTCGATCCGATAGTGAAAGATGTACACGAGTCGGAGGAGTAGAGTTGCCAGAAGGAAGGCGGCGGCGACCTTCGATTCGGTCGTGGTAGGATATTCACCGGGATCGTGGCGTTGGAGGGCTGGCGTGTACGAGGCGAGCGCATGGCGCTGTTCGGCGAGGCCCGTCATCGCGAGGACACCAGCCACGTTTCACCGGCGGCGAGTCGCCTCATCTGGCGGCTCGGCAGTCCGTGTCCGGTGAGATCCACGACGACCGCGGTCGGCTCGCTCGCGCCGTTCGCGACGCTGGCGCTGCCGGAATCGTCACTGCGCTGCAGCACGATGCGTCCGTCCTGCGTCGGGCCGACGCGGACACCGCGGAGGCGGAGTCGGAGCGGTCCGAGCCCCATTGCGATCGGATCGCTCCATTCGAGCGCCGGCCGGTTGCTCACGATCGTGACGTATCTCGTCGAGCCGAGCGAGCACGCAGCGACCTCGTAAAGCGCCGGCCGCTCGCTTCCCATCTGACGGCGAAGCCGCGTGAGGTCGTGGACGACGACGTACACGGGTGCATCGTCGCGCAGCAGCGCGGCCGCTTGTTGCCACGTCACGGTGGGACGCATGGTGTTGAAGGTCAGCTGCAGGGCGAACGGAACGTCGCTGACGTAGGTGAGCGGAAAGTCGTCGCCGGCGCGCTCGTGGACCTGGGCGTGGAGATCCAGCAGCGCCTGCGTTTTGCGGACGTGCTGACGACGCCGATCGATGTAGTGGTACTTCACGATGAAGCACGTCAGCGCGATCGTGGTCGCCAACGCACAGCCGGCGATGACGGTGCACGACGTGGCCGTCCTCGCAAAACGCGCCACCTCGCGCCCCGCGATGATCGCCGCCGGCGGAATGATGGGGTAGAGGAGCCGGGCGGGATTGTGTGGCGAGATCGCGAACAGCAGCAGCCCGCCGACGAACCAGCAGAAGCAGAATCGTTCGAACCGGCGCGCGGTGTCGTCCGGCGACGACGTCGACCAGATGCGCCAGATCCCGAGTAGCGTGAGGAGGCTCCACGGCGCGAAGTTGGCGACGAAATCGCTCGGTGGTTTCCGGAATCGATGCCCGGGGGCGCCCATCACGGCGTGTCGGACGAGCTCGGACCGCACCATATTGTCGACCAGATGCGAGCCGGCCCGATGGTACGCGGCGAGAGACCAGCCGCCCACGATGACGACGAAGAGGACGATGCCGAGCGCATGTGAGCCGCGCAGCGGGTGGGCGTGCCCCGAGCGCCGCTCCCAGCGCACGGCGAGCAGGCCGAACGCGCCGAGGACGAGTCCGAGCGGGCCCTTGGTGAGGGTCGAGATCGCGGCGGCGAGCCAAAAGAGTGTCCAACCACGCCCCGACGTCCAGGCGTGAAACGCCGCCAGCGCGATGAGCGTCACGGTGAGCGCGAAGAGCCCGTCCCACCGCGCCGTCGCCATCTGCTGCGAGACGACGTTGCTCAGTAGGTACGTCAGGGCGCCGAAGAGGCCGGTCCGTTCGTCGAAGTAACGGCGCCCGGCCGCGAACACGAGGAGCGCGATCGCGAGGGTCGCGACCGCCGTCGGTAGGTAAAGCGTGAAGGCGTTCACGCGCCCGACCGCCGCCGTAACCAGCGCCGACAGCCAGGTCAGCATCGGCGGCTTGTCGGTGTTGCCGAACGCGTCGTGAGGGACGACCCAGTTGCCGCCTTGCCACGCGTTCAGCACGCTGGCACCGAGCCGATACTCGTTGTCGACGAGGTCGGGGAGACCGGTGAGACGGATGGTGAAGATCGCGATTGCGATCACCGAGAGCGCGAGGATCGTGGCACCAACATGCGGCACCCGTGGCTTCGGCGCCGCGTCTGCGGGACCCGCGAGATCGCTCATGCGACGCGAGGAGACGGGATCGTGTCGTAGGTGTCGCGCCAGAGTTGCAACATGATGAGCGCCCAGATCTCACGGCGATTATCGCGTCGACGTTCGAGGTGCGCGGCGAGCAGCTCGCGGACCACTCGCGGTCGGACCACCCTGGGATCGAGTCGTGAGAGCGTATCGCGCACGAACGGCAGCAGCGGCCCGGCGATCCAGGACGCGAGCGGGACGGTGAGGCCGCGCTTCACGCGTCGCAGGATCCGCGGCGGAACGAGGTCGGCCACGGCGTCGCGGAGCACCAGCTTTCCGGTGATCCCGCGCAGCTTCAAGCGCGTCGGTAGACTGCACGCGAACTCGACCAGTCGATGATCGAGAAACGGCGCCCGTCCTTCCAGCGATGCGGCCATCGTCGCACGATCGATCTTGAACAGGAGATCGTCCGGAAGATACTCGGCGAGGTCGAGAGCGAGGAGCACGTCGACCTCGGTGCGTGCGGAGGGTGGTGGTGCTTCGAGCGTCGGTAGCAGCGGGCCGCCGGGTGTGGCGAGCGCCGCGAGTCCGTCGGCCGTGAAACAACCCGTCCAGGAGCGGTGGCGCGCGCCTGCCGGCATGTCCGCTTCCTCGAGGAAGCGACGCGCCAGGTAGCGTACCGTGGTGTTCTTGCGCGGCGCTCCGAGGTGCGGCGCGAGCGCCGCGAGGAGGCGGCGCCATCGCGCCGGAAGCCGTCGATAGCGCGATGCGAAAAGCCCGCCGAGGTAGGTCGGGTAGCCGGCGAACAACTCGTCGCTGCCCTCTCCGACGAGGACGACCTTGACGGTGCTCCTGGCATAGCGTGCGAGCAGATACGTCGGGACCAGCGCCGGATCGGCGAGCGGCTCATCGAGCAGCGGCGCGAGTGCGCGCGTGCCTTCGAGGAAGAGATCCGGGGTAATGGTCAGTACGTAGTGGTGCGTCCCGAGCACGCGCGCCACGTAGGCGGCCTGGTCGCGCTCGTCGAAGGTCGGGACGTCGAATCCGAGCGCGAACGTCGCGAGGTCGGTGCCGACGGCCTTCCTCGCGATTGCGGCGACCGCCGTCGAGTCGATTCCGCCCGAGAGAAAGACGCCGAGGGGGACGTCGCTTGCCAGTGCGGCGCCGACCGCCCGCTCGACGTGCGCGCGGAGCGCGTGCGCGGCGGCACGCGGATCGAGCTCCGACACCGGGGCGGCGAGCAGTGGCGCGACGCTCCAGTAGCGATCGACGGCGACGTGCTCGCCCTGGAGGACGAGCCGACCGCCCGGAGCCAGCCTCGCGATTGCGGTGAAGGCGCTTGTGTCGCCGGGCACGTAACCACGACGAAGATAGCCGGCGAGGGCGGTCCAGTTCGGTGTCGGCGCGACGTATCCCGTAGCGAGGAGCGCCTTGGGCTCGGACGCGAAGAAGAATCCCCCCGGCGTGGTCGCGTAGTAGAGCGGCTTCTCGCCCATGCGATCGCGCGCGAGCACGAGGCGATCCGCGCGCGCGTCCCAGAGCGCGAGACCGAACATTCCGTCGAGCTTGGTGACGAACTCGACGCCGTACTCCTCGTAGAGATGCGGAATGACCTCCGCGTCGCTGCGGGTTCGAAAGCGATGCCCGGCGGCTTCGAGCTCGCGGCGGAGCGCAATGTGGTTGTAGATCTCGCCGTTGCAGACGACGAGCACGTCGCCGCTCTCGTTCGTGAGCGGCTGCGCGCCGCCGGTGACGTCGATGATCGCCAGGCGACGGCAGCCGAGACCGGCGCGACCTCGTGCCGCGTAGCCGTTCGCATCCGGACCGCGATGCACCAGCGTGCCCGCCATGCATGCGAGCTCCGCGGCCGTCGGCGGCGCGCCGCCGCTCACCATACCGTAGATGCCGCACATGGCGTCAGCTCGCGGGCCGAAGCAGCGAGCTTCGGCGTTGCGAGTACAATCGGACGAACGGGCGCTTGGCGAGTCGAGTTACGTCTTGCGTGCGCTCCTTTGTCAGCACCACGACGTCGCGATCAGCGATCACGTCCGCGAACCGCTCGACGGGCTGGAGATATGGACCACCCGTGAACCGGTCGTGCATCGCCGTCACGTATCGGCTGGTGAGCTCGTGGGCGTCGCGGCTGATGAGGAGGACCGGGCGGCGGAGATAGAAGGGCAGGCTGGTGTGGAACGTCTGCAGGCACACTACCTCGCTGTCGGCGGGAACGTTGCGCGCAATGCTGCGGGCCGATCGCGATTCGGCGTACGGACCGAGGGGCGCGAGCAGCCGCAGTCCGAGTGCCGGCGCGAGCAACGCGGCGCACGCGAGCGCGGCGAGCGGCCAACGTCCACTCACCGTAGCGAGAAGACCCCAGGCGACGAGCGTGAGCCCGATGGCGCCAACGACGGGCGGCGTGATGACACGGAGATGACCGTGCGCCGGCGTGAAGTCGACGCGTGCCGCGATGGCGGCGGCGACGCCGATCACCAGAGCGACGCAGCCGAGCGCGCGCACGGTCTGCGCGACCCGCCGCGGCGCGGCACCCACGCCCGCCGCGATCAATACCGCCACCGGGACCAGCGCCGGCAAAATATACTGCGGCCGCTTCGAGGCGAGGAGGCTGAAGAACACCACGATCGCCGTCGCCGCACGCGCCGCGAACGCGATCGCGCGCGCATCGGCGCCGCCGGCGCGCCAACGGCGCGCCAGTGGCGGTGCTAGGGCAAGCAAGAGGACACCCCAGGCGCCCGCCGCCCACGCCAGCACGCCGGCGTAGTAGTACGGCGGCCCGCCGCGGCGGAACGCGGCGCTCGTGGTCATGCGCAGCAACGTTTCGTCGACGATCGCGTAGCGGAGGAAGCTCGGCTCGACGTGACGTACGAGCACGAGCCACGGGAGTACGACAACGATCCCCAGCAGCATCGCGGCGACCGCCGGCAGGAGCGTCGTTCGTCGGGGCATCGGAGGAAGCGCGCTCCGGGCCGCACACCACGCCAGTAGCGGCACCGCAGCACCGACCGGGCCTTTGCAGAGGACGGCGAGACCGATCGCCACGCCGGCGAGCGGCCACCAGCGCCACGTGTCGGCGCTCCGTCTGGCTTGCAGCAGAGCGAACAGCGCCGCGGTGACGAGGGCCGTGAGGAGCATGTCGAAGACGACCGCCCGGCCAAAAACCAGGACGAGAGGGGTGGTCGCGACTACGAGCGCCGCGATCGCCGCGCGGCGCGCGTCAAGGAGCGCCCGCGCGATGACGAACGTGAGCGCGATCGTCGCGATGGCGGAGAGGACCGAAGGCAGGCGAGCTGCGAGCTCACTCACCCCGACCGCGCGGTACATGGCGGCCACTGTCCAGAAGAAAAGAACGGGCTTGTCGAGATACGGCAGGGAATTGAAGTGCGGGACGCTCCACGTTCCGAGCTGCAGCATCTCGCGAGCGACTTCAGCATTGCGTCCCTCATCGGGCTCGGTGAGTGGCCATCCGCCCAGGCGGTAGAGAAGCGGCATCGCGAGCACCGCCGACGCGGTCAGTGCGACGAGGACGCGAAGCCCTAATCTGCGCTGCAGGGCGATCTCGAACACGCGTCCGGCTTCGCGCGCGATCGGCCCCGCGCGGCCGGTCGCCGTGTACTTGGACACCCCCGCACGCCGCGGCTCGTGTGTCACTGGTCGCTGTACGACGCGCAACCCGCCGAGAACGAAGAGTGCAGGCAACCAGCGGTGCGCACCGTCGAAGAGCGGAATAACGGTCTCGAGTTGCGCCAGCGCCTCGCGGCGGAAGACCCGCAACGGGCACGCCAGGTCACGCAATCGAGGGGCGAGCACGCAACGGCGCACGAGGTTCGTGAGTCCGGACACGATACGACGCCGCAACGGATCGCGACGGGCAGTGCGGACGCCGCAGGCGAGATCGGCCTGGCCGAGCGCGTCCAACAGCGCGGGCAGCTCTCGTGGTGGACACTGGAGGTCGGCGTCGAGCGTCGCGATGAGTCGTCCGTGGGCGGCGTGGAATCCTGCGATGAGAGCAGCCGTCTGGCCGCTTCGGGTCGGAAGCCGGAGATGATGAATACGAGGGTCGGCCGCGGCAAGGCGACCGAGGATATCGCCGGTCTCGTCGGTGCTGCCGTCGTCGACGACGATCAGTTCCCAGGTGATGCCGCGGAGATCGAGCGTTACCCGTACGTCATGTGCCAACCGTTCCAGGTTCAGCGCTTCGTCGTACGCCGGAACGACGACGCTCAGCGCGACGTGCTTGGGAACGTTGAACGACATCACGTCGGCGGCATCCGCCAACGACACCGTTCCACGCGGCATGCCAAGTCCGGCTCATCGAAACGACGGCGCGTGCGCGCGCGGCCATACGCGCACCGTTCGATGTGCGCAAATTCTTGCGCGGCGGAGCGCGCGTCTCAGGAGAGGCCGTGCTTACGGAGCTTGTACCAGAGGCTGCGCTCGCTGACGCCGAGCACGCGCGCCGCCCGCGCCTTGACCTGTTTCGTCTCGTCGAGCGCGCGCAGGATCATCTCGCGCTCGAGACGATCGAGCGCGTCGTCGAGGCGGAGGCCAGGTCGATCATCGTGCGCACGGTGGTCGGCGGTGCGAAGGTCGAGCAGGTCGGCCGTCAGGGTGTCGCGGCGACAGAGCAAGACGGCGCGCTCGAGCACGTTCTCGAGCTCACGCACGTTTCCCGGCCATGGATACTCCTCGAGCAGCCGCAGCGCGGGCTCCGTGATCCGCGGCACGCCGCCCGCACGCCGCTGCCCGAACTTCCTCAGGAAATGCGCCACGAGATAGCGGATATCCTCGCGACGATCGCGCAGGGGCGGCATCTCGATCTGGATGACGCGGAGCCGATAGTACAGATCCGAGCGGAACTGGCCGGCGGCGACCGCCGCATCGAGGTCGCGGTTCGTCGCCGAGATGACGCGCACGTCGACCTCGCGCCGCTGGTTCGTTCCGACACGTTCGACGACGCCGTCCTGCAGCACCCGCAGCACCTTCGGTTGCAACGCGAGCGGGAAGTCGGCGATCTCGTCGAGAAAGAGCGTTCCTCGGTGCGCGAGCTCGAGCTTTCCGGCACGCTCCGCGACCGCACCGGTAAACGCCCCACGAACGTGCCCGAAGAGCTCGCTCTCGAGGAGATCCGCCGGCACCGCGGCGAGATTGATCGGCACGAGGAGCTGCTCGCTGCGCGGACTGCGCCGGTGAATGGCGCGCGCGGCCAGCTCCTTCCCCGTTCCGGTCTCACCGGTGATCAGGATCGAGGCGTCGGAGCCGGCCACCTGCTGCACCAGCGCGAAGACGCGGCGGATCGCCGGCGACACCCCGATCAGGTCGTCGAGCCCTTGTTGTGTCTCGCTTTCTTCGCGCAGGTAGTCGTTCTCCAAACGATAGCGCCTGAGCGTCAGCGCGCGCGCGATCCGCAGCTCCATCTCGACGGTCTCGAACGGCTTCTGAATGTAATCGAAGGCGCCGCTTTGCATTGCTTGGACTGCCGTCTCCACGGTCCCGTACGCCGTCAGTACGATCACCGGCGTCTCGGGCGCGAGGCGCCGAACCGCGTCGAGCACGTCGAGGCCGCTGCCGCCCGCCATCCGCAAGTCCGAGATGACGAGGTCGACGTCGCGCTCTGCGACGACGGTCCTCGCGGCGGCCAGGTCGGCGGCGACGATGTCGTGGTGGCCGAGGCTGCGGACGAGAATTCCGAGCGTCTGTCGATGGCGCTCGTCGTCGTCGACGATGAGGATGGTCGCGCCGGTCATCCGCCGTCACTCACGCGCAACCGCAGGCGCACGCGCGCCCCTCCTCCGGGAAGATTCTCGGCGACGATCGTCCCACCGTGCTCCTCGACGATCCGCCTCGAGATCGCGAGGCCCAAGCCCGTCCCGTCGGGCTTGGTCGTGCAAAACCGGGTGAACGCCTTGGAAAGGATCTCCGGCGCGAATCCAGGCCCGGTGTCGTCCACATCGAGCACGATCCACTCCGCGTCTCGGCGGCACCGCAGACCGATGCGGCCCGGCGGCGAGGCCGCTTGGAGCGCGTTGTGCACGAGGTTCAAGAGCACCTGATAGATCTGATCCGCACTGCCGTGAAAGCGCGAGGGGTCGCCGTCGATTCGCACGTCGAGCACCACCCCCTGCTTGTGCGCCGTCGTCGCGAAGAACGCTGCGGTCCGGCGCACGATGTCCGACAACGACTCGGGACGATACGCCGCGCGCTTCGGGCGCGCCAGGTCGACGAGATCCGTGACCACTACGTTGAGCCGGTCGACTTCACCAGTGACCGCGGCCGCGAGCTCGCGCTGCTCCGCAGACGGCAGCTCACGGCGGGCGAGCAGCTGCGCGGACGTCTTCAGGATCGACAGCGGTGTCCGCACCTCGTGCGCGACATTCGCGGCGATCTCCCCGAGCAGCGCGAGACGGGATTGCATGACGGCTTCCGCTTGCGCGACGGCCAACCGCTCCATCATCGCGCGGAACGCCGAGGCAAGAAGGCCCACCTCGCCCGCGGCGGCGCGAAAGTCCCAGTCCGGCTGCTGCGCGAAACCGTGGTCGGTGATCTCGCGCACGGTATCAGTCAAGCGGCGGATCGGTACCCCGATGCGCCATGCGACGAGGCCACCGAGCGCTGCGCCGAGGAGGAGAACCATGGACACCCGTTTCAGCAGTGCAGCGCGCAATGCGGTGACCGCGCCGAGCGCCACGCGCACCGGCTCGTAGACGATCACGTCCAACTGCGCGCCGTCCGCGAGTGTATGCCGGACGGGCGCGGTTCCGATCAGCATGGACGCGTCATCGGCAGGCGGCTCGTCGCCCCCCGACTCCCCGGCGTGCGCGGCCAAGCTCACGATCGTGCGGTGCGGATCGCGCAGACGAACCTCGAACGCGAGGTGCGTACCGGCCGTTCCAAGCGCGGTCTCCGCCGCGCGCAGGAGGCGCCCAGGATCGACCAGAACCAGGAGGGCACCGATGGGCTGTTCTCCGCGCTCCGGATCGAAGATCGCTGTCTCGAACTGCAGCAATCGGCTGCGCTCGTCGGCGCCCGCCACGATCGACGCGCGCACCGGCAGCTGCGGAGCGCCGTCATCGGCCGTAGCGGAGCTCGCCAGTATCGACGCCACGTCGCCCGCGGTCGCGACGGGTCTGCCGCGGGCGTCGACGCAGGAGATGCCGACGTACGCATGGCCTCCGCCCACGATCTGCCGTATGAACTGCGCGAGTTCCTTGTCGACGTCGTCGTACATGACCGCGCGCATCACGCCGAGATGCGCCCAGCTCGTCACGTCGGATACCCGATCCGCGATCTCCGCATCGAGGCTTTGCGCGACGTCGCGCGCGATGATCGCGAGCCGAGTGTCCGCTTCGCGTTCCAGCGCCCGACGAGCCCTGGTGTAGGCGAGGCTTCCGATGAGACCAGCGGTGGCGACGACGAGCACGACTGCCAAGAGCATCAGCCGGATCGCGAGCGAGTCGAGCCGCAGCCCGCGCCGAGCGCCGCGGCCTGTCGCGTTACTGACGCTCGTGTCGCTGATCGGGCTCATGATGATGGTCGCCGCCGGTGTCGCCGCTGGCGACGAGCCCGGCTCCCGCTCTGCCGAAAATAGCGGTGGGTACACGCTTTCGACGCTGCCGCTCTGGATCGGCGGCGACCTGACCGTCGTCGGCGCCGTTCCGGAGACCGCACCCGCGTCGTTCGAGCTCGACGACGTCAACCTGCTCGCCCGCTTCGAACCTCTGCCGCGCCTCTCCTTCTTCAGCGAAGTGCGGCTCGAGAACACGCTCGAGGTGACGGCGGATCGCGGAGCCCGCGCCAACAGCTCCGACGTATTCGTCGAGCGTCTCTATGCCGACTGGATCGTCGAACCGCATCTCACCGTACGGATCGGCAAGTTCCTGACGCCTTTCGGGATCTGGAACCAGATCCGTCGAGCGCCATTGACGTGGACAGTCGAGCGGCCGCTCGTGACGGAGCGAACGTTTCCCGAGCACGCCACGGGCATCGGCGTCATATACCAGGCGACGCTGCACGGGTGGAGCATCGATGGCACAGCGTATGGACCTGCACAAGACGAGTTGCCGCTGCGCAGCTCCGACGAGGCCGATCTCACCCTGGTCGGCGGGCGCGTGGCGGCCGCCCACCAGCTCGGCGCCGCGTATCTCAGCGTCGGGGTGAGCGCCGCCGGCGCGGAGCGCCGGCGTTCGACCGGACTCCAACCGGTCGCGGGAGCCGATGCCGATTTGACCATCGCCGGCAACGATCTGCTCGCGGAGTTCGCGTATGCACGTTCGCCGGAAGACCGTATCGACGACGAATGGGGTCTGTATCTCCAAGATGCCGTGCCGTTGCGCGAGAGCCTCTACGCGGTCGTTCGCTACGAGCATTTCCGGTCGTTCCGTGACGGCGTCATGGACGCCGGCCTCGTCGGCATCGCATGGCGCCTGCACACGCATTTCATCATCAAGGCCGACTACCAATTCACGAATAAACCCAGCGACGACGTGCCGCGCGGCCTGCTGGCGTCCCTTTCGTTGTTCTTCTAGCCGTGGCCCGGCTGCGGATCGCCGCCCCGCTGATCGCGGCATTCACGTGCGTGACGATCGCACACGCCGATCCCGGCGGTCACCCGATGCGCATCGCGGTCGTCGTCGGACGAAGCAGCACGATCCAAGAGGTCTCGAAGGACGTCTTGCGAGACGTATACCTGCGACGCCAGCGCGTCTGGCCGGACGGTACGCGCGTCATCCCGGTCAATCTGTCCCCGGGCAACCCGGTTCGCGAGCGCTTCTCGCAGCTCGTGCTGGGACGCTCGACGGCGGAGCTCGTCTCGTACTGGAACGCACGCTACTTCGAGGGGATCATGCCGCCTGCGGTCCTGCCCTCCCCTGCCGCGATCCGCGCGTACGTGAATGCCCAACCGGGAGCGATCGCGTACATGCCGGCGGAGGACGTGGACGATAGTTGTCGCTCGTTGCTGTTGCTCGAGTGATTCGGCATCGCGTTACGCCTACAGCATAGTCTGCAATCTCTTGCGCGGATCCTACTGCCAGCGTCCGACGTCCCCGCGGCGGGCGGCGATCGACGGACAGAATCGGCTGGCACGCGCACTGCTCGCGCCAGCCAATCCCGACCGTGGCGCAATTCGCATCGCTCGCTTCCCGCATGGGAGACGTCCCGCTGCCGAAAGGCGTCGACCGATGAGTCTCGGAGCCGGCGTGCTCGCGACCGCGCTGGCGGTCGCGGCGGCCTACAACATCGCGCTCGTCGTCGTCACAATTCGCTTCCGGAGACGCACGCGTCGCCTGGAGACGTGCGCTCGGCCGCACGCGCGTGACCGCGACCCGACTAGTGCGGCACCCGGCGTGTCGATCCTCGTACCGCTGGATGGCGCCGAGCCGACTCTATTCGCGAACCTCGCCGCCTATTGCCAGCTCCGCCACGAAGGCGCCGTCCAAGTCGTCGTCGGGAGCCTCGTCGCCGGCGATCCCGCCATCGCCACCGCTCGTCGAGTCGCGAGTCGCTATTCGACGGTGGATTTCCAGATCGTTGTCGGCGCGGCGACCCTCGGGCCGAACCGCAAAGCGTCGCTTCTCGCCGCTCTCGCTGCTCACGCGCGACATGCGGTCATCGTCGCGGTGGACAGTGACGTGCGCGTCGGGCCCGACTACCTGTCGGCGGTATTGCCCGCCCTTTCCTGCCGCGACGTCGGACTCGTATCGTGCGTGTACCGCGCACCGCGCCCGACGACGCTCGCACATGTTTTCGAAGCGCTCTGCATCGAGACCGACTTCTGCCCGTCAGTGATTCTCGCGAGCGCCCTCGGACGGCAGGACATCGCCCTCGGCGCGACCATCGCAATCCGCAGCCAGACTCTCGATCGCGTGGGAGGGTTTGCCGCCCTCGTCGAGCACCTGGCTGACGACCACCGCCTCGGCGAGCTTGTGCGGGCGATCGGCGAACGCGCGGTGCTCGCAGCGTACGTCGTGGAGAGCGATCCCAATCCCGCCTCGCTCGCGGGCGCCGTCCGCCACCAGGTGCGCTGGGCGCGAACGATCCGCGCGTGCGCGCCGTGGGGGTATTTCGGAAGCATCCTCACCCACGGCATGACGCTCGCGCTCTGCGGTCTTCTCCTCGATTTGCCGCCGCCCTACGGCGTCGCGCGGCTGGCGATCGCGGTGATCGCGCTGCGCTTGGCCGCCGCCGCCCTCGGCGCGCGCGCGCTCGGCGCGCGACTCGGTTGGACGCTCGCCCTCGTTCCGCTGCGCGATGTCGTCGCCACGGCGATTTGGGCTGCGAGCTTCGCCAGCAATCGCATCGAATGGCGTGGGCGTTGCTATCGAATCGGCGCTGACGGGCACCTGAGCGCGGACCCGCCGCTGACGCGGCATCGATCAGACACGTGCGACGCTACCGTCGGTTACCAAGCGTCATTCGACATCCGATCGGAAAAAACTACTGCGGCGGCTGTCGATCACTTTCGGTAGCTCTTCGCGGTGAGAACGTCGTGAGGTCGATGGTCAGGATCCTAGTTCTCGCCTTGTTCGGGACGTTGATGTTGGCGATAGGGTGTGGAGGGGGTACGGCAGCGCCTCAAAGCACGTCGGCGACCGCAACGCCGACCCCGATGCCGACCAACTGTAGCGCCTCGTGTTCCGGCGGCATCCAGACCGTCTTCCTGATCCTCATGGAGAACCACAACTGGTCCGACGTGAAGGCCAGCGCGTCGGCTCCGTACATCAACGGCACGCTTCTCCCCGCGGGCTCGCACACCGAGCAGTATTATAACCCGCCCGGCATCCATCCGAGCGAGCCAAATTATCTCTGGCTCGAGGCCGGCACTAACTTCGGCATCCTCAACGACGACGACCCAAGTACGAATCACCAAAGCACGACGTCGCACCTCGTCACGCTCCTCGCCAATGCGGGGATCACCTGGAGATCGTACCAAGAGGGTATCAGCGGCACCGAGTGCCCGCTCAGCCCGAACGGGCTCTACGCCCCGCGGCACAATCCAATGGTGTTCTTCGACGACGTGACCGATCAGAACGATCCGCACTCGGGCCCGTGTGTTGCCCACGTCCGTCCCTACGTCGAGCTTGCGGCCGACCTGCAGCACGGCACCGTCGCGCGCTACAACTTCATCACGCCGAACCTCTGCAACGACATGCATGATAGCTGCGCCCCGGTGAACGACCCGGTGAAGCAAGGCGATACCTGGCTCGCGGCGGAGGTGCCGAAGATCCTCGCTTCTCCCGCCTATGCGAACAACGGTGCGGTCCTCATCACGTGGGACGAGGGCGAAGGCGGGAGCGACGGCCCGATCGGCATGATCGTCCTGTCCCCACGTGCGAAGGGTGGCGGGTACGCCAACACGATCCGCTACACCCACAGCTCGACGCTGCGGACTCTCGAAACGGTCTTCGGCGTAACGCCACTGCTCGGCGATGCCGCCACTGCCACGGATCTGAACGACCTCTTCGCGGCATCCCCATGACGTACGGTCGCCGGCGAACTTCGACCCGCCGGCCACCGTTGCGACGCACACGCACCGGTCGCGCCGATGAGAAGCCGTGGAGAGTCGAAGTCATCGAGATCGCCACTCCGACCGCGCCGCCCGGCGTGGACGCGCCAGCTCTCCTCAGAAGAGGATCGCGATCGACGCGCGCAGTCCCGGTGCCGACAAGTCGTCGGCGTGGTCGGCGAAGCGATAGTCCGTCTTGAGCCGGATCGAGTAGACGGGAACCCACGCGATGCCGACGTCGAAGAGATCGACGGCGCGGTCGGCTCCGGGCGGATCGAAATGCTCGTAGCGGCCCACCAGATACACGGTCCGTACCGTCTCGACGACCGCTTGCGCGTAGAGTCCCCACTCCCGGCCGTCGGCCTGCGATCCCTCCCCCATCACCGCCTCGCCGCTCAGCTCGACGCGGGCGTGCGGACGCCACGCGGCGTCGAGCCCGCCGAGATGGTTCCATTTCCCACCGGGCCGCTCCGACGCGAAGTAGGACGCGCCCACCGACCAGCCGGCGAGGCTCGCCCACTCGAGACGGGCGCCGGCGCTGTGCTTCGTCGCCGGCGTGTCTCGGGGTGAGGTGATCGGGTCGAGAAACCTCCCGTACAACGCGTACGAGAGCGCGCCGCCCGCCGGAAAGACAGCGCCGTGCAGCATCGCGCCCGTCGTCGTGTCGTCGAAGACGTGCTCGACGATCAGCGGCTCCGACGTCGTCCATACGAGCGGATCGGCCTTCGTCGGGCTCCACAGCCCGATGGGCGTCAAGAACTGCCCGAACCGGAGCTGCACGCGGTCGCTCGATCCGAGATCGACGTAGAGGCGGTCCACGTCGAGGTGTGGATGGGTGTGCCCTCCGTTGGGTCCGTCCTCCTCGTCCACGATCCCGTTCAGGGTCAACTCCGAAAACAGGTGCACGAACGGCGCCGGGTCGTAGAAGAGGAAGAAGTGCAGCCCTTCCAGTCCCCCGCGCGTCTCGCCACTCTCGAGGCTCTCGCCTTCGGCGCTCGCGAAGCCCCCGAGCGTCACGCCCGTATCGCCGATGCGCAGTCCTCGCCCAGGCCGGTAGTCGAGGCGCCCGAGTGGACTCGCGGCGCCGAACATCTCCGGCCCATCGCGCACGGGATCGGCCACCAAGTCGGCCGCGACGACGGCCGCGGGTGACGTTGCGATCGCGAAGACGGCGAGCAGCACGGCGCTCGGCGACGGCAGCGGTGCCGCGAGCTTCCACGCTCGCGG
>JBGPOW010000054.1:0-22206 GCA_041488235.1 Binatia bacterium | reverse complement strand
CGGACTCTCGCCCGTCAGCAGCGGCAGTTGGAACGCCACGAACGCGGGCCAGCGTACCGAACGCTCGGCGTAGACGTCGTCGAAGAAGTCGAGGAACTCTGTGTACTCGTCGACGTCGGCGGGGCTTTCGATCGTGAGCGCCACGCGCCGCCTTTCACTTCGGCACGTACTTCACCAGCACGCGCGATCCGTCCTTGATGCCGTCCTTGAACTTCTGCTCGTAGCCCGGCCAGCGGTCGGGATACTTCTTCGCGTACGTCTCGAAGAGAAGGTCCGCGACCTTCGCGTCCTTCACGATCGAGCCGACCGCGTCGAAGGACGGACCGTCGGGCTTGCCGACCGCGATCTTCGCGTTCGGCCGGTGGTGCGTGATGCGCTTCACCCGCCACGTCGTCGGCGGCGTGCCGACCCACACCGCGCCGTCGTGATAGAAGAACCAGATCTCCGCCGGCTTGCCGAAGCTGCCGTCCTTTCGCTGCGTCGCGATGTAGACGTATTTCGCCGACGCGAGCTGCTCGCGCGTCGACGCGGGCAGCTCGGTGGCGCACGCGGCGCCGGCGCCGACAGCGATGACGAGCGCGACGGCCGCGAGGGACGACGTCGTTCGAACCATGGAAGTCCTCCTACTGCGGACGCAACCGCAGCGGCAGGCGGGTGACGCCGCGAAACACGATGCTCGGATGGAGCGGCAGCGGCGCATCGTCGACGCGCTCGAACTCACGCGTGCGGTTGAGGAGCGCCGCGAGCGCCACCTGCGCCTCGAGGCGCGCGAGGTTGGCGCCGAGACAGTAGTGCGGCCCGAAGCCGAACGCGAGATGGCGATTGTCGGCGCGCGCGATGTCGAAGCGCTCGGCGTCGGAAAACACGTCCTCGTCGCGGTTCGCCGACCCGAGCCAGCAGACGACGAGCTGATCGGCGGCGATGCGCTGCCCGTGCAGCTCGAGCGCGCGCGTCGCACGCCGCGGATCCATCTGCACCGGCGACGACCAACGCAGCACCTCGTCCACCGCCGAGGGCAAGAGCGCGCGCTCGGCGCGCAGGCGCGCGAGCGCGTCGGGATGCTCGAGCAGCGCCAGCACCGCATTGCCGATCAAGTTCGTCGTCGTCTCGTTGCCGGCGACGAGGAGGAGGATCAGCATCCGCAGCATCTCGGCGTGTGTGAGACGCGAGCCCTCGAGCTCCGCTTGCACGAGCCCGGTGAGCAGATCCTCGCGCGGGCGACGCCGGCGCTCGTCGGCGAGCGCCGAGAAATACGCGTCCATCTCGATCCGCACCGCGTTCAAGCGCTGCAGCCGCTCCCGCGTCGGCGGCACGAAGAGCCCGTTGCCGAGGCCCTCGACCGCGACGTCCGACCAATGCTTGAACCGCCCGCGGTCCTCGGGCGGGACGCCGATGATCTCCGCGATCACGATCACCGGCAGCGGGTACGTGAGCGCCTCGACGAGATCGACCTCGCCGCGCTCGACCGCCGCCGCGACGAGCTCGCCCGCGATCGCGTGCATCCGCGGCTCGAGTGCTTGCATGATGCGCGGCGTGAACGCCTGGCTCACGAGCGCGCGCAGCCGCGTGTGCTGCGGCGGATCCTGGCCGAGCATGCTCGGGTCGGGCATCTCCTCGGGATCGACGCCGGGGACGTTGAAATTGCTCGACCACGCGGCCGGATCTTTGAGGATGCGCTGCACGTCGGCGTAGCGGAACACGGAGACGACCGGGAACCCGGCGTGCGGAAACACGGGATGCTCGCGGCGAGCACGCGCAAAGACGGCGTAGGGGTCGCGTCGCGTGTCGAGGTCGAACGGATCGAAGCGAAATGGGTCGCCGGCCGCCTCGGCGTCGAGGCGGTCGCGCGCTGCGCGTTCGGAGCCCGTCATCGACGCCGGCATAGCGCCTACGCACGCGCGAGTACAGTCGGCACGCCCTGTGGACGGCGTGCACGTCCGACCATCCGACGTGCCCTGTTTCGCGCGCTGGTGTCGGGGCTCGCTCCAGGCAACAATCCGTCCGCGATCTATCGCGCGGAGGACGGCCCATGATCGAATGGAGCGAGCAGCACCTGATGATCCGCGACGCCATGCGACGCTTCATCGAGGCGGAGATCAAGCCGCGTCTCGAGGAGCTGGAGCACGGCGACACCCCGCCCTACGACGTGCTGCGGAAGATGATGCGCACATTCGGCCTCGACGAGGTCGCGCGCATGCGCTTCGCGAAGCGGATCGCGCGCGAGAAGGACGCCGCGCGGGCCGGTGGCGCCGCGGCGTCGCCCGGCGGCGATGGCACCGCGTCCGAGCCGACGCACGCCGCCGAGGGCGACGCCGACGGCGCCGGGATGCAGCTCATCCCGATCATCGAGCTCTGCCGCTACTGCCCCGGCATGGTGACCGCGATGGGCGTGAGCGTCGGCCTCACCGCGAACGCGATTCTCTCGAAGGGCACGCTGCGGCAGAAGGAGCGCTGGGCGCTGCCGCTGCTCACGCTCGAGAAGATCGGCGCCTGGGCGATCACCGAGCCCGGCTCCGGCTCCGACGCGTTCGGCGGCATGAAGTCGACCGCGCGCCGCGACGGCGACGCGTACGTGCTGAACGGCCAGAAGACCTTCATCACCAACGGCCCGTACGCCGACGTGATCGTCTTCATCTGCAAGCTCGACGAGGGCAACGCCACGGGCGCGAGCGACCCGAAGGACCGCAAGGTGCTCACGTTCGTCCTCGAGCGCGGCACACCGGGCCTCACGCAATCCAAACCGATGCGCAAGATGGGCCTGCACTCGTCGCCGACGGGCGAGCTCTTCCTCGACGACGTGCGCGTCGGTCGCGAGCATCTCCTCGGCGAGACCGAGGACGCGCCGGCGCGCGCCGGCGCCAAGCAAACGTTTACCATGGAGCGCACCGGCGTCGCCGCGATGGCGCTCGGCATCGTCGAGCAGTGCCGCGAGCGCTCGATCGAGTACGCCCGCACGCGCGTGCAGTTCGGCCGGCCGATCGGCGAGTTCCAACTCATCCAGCTGAAGCTCGCCAAGATGGAGGTCGCGCGGATGAACCTGCAGAACCTCGTCTTTCGGCTGATCGAGATGTCGGCCGCCGGCAAGTCGATGGAGCTCGCCGAGGCGTCGGCGTGCAAGCTCTACGCGGCGCAAGCCGCGATGGAGGTCGCCCTCGAGGCGGTGCAGCTCTTCGGCGGCAACGGCTACATGTCGGAGTTCCAGGTCGAGCAGCTCTGCCGCGACGCCAAGGTACTGCAGATCTACGCCGGCACCGACGAGATCCAGGTGTCGCAGATCGCGCGCAGCCTGCTCGCGGGGTGACAACGGTCCTCATCGCCACGGCGGTCGTCGCCGTCTCGGCCATGACGCTCGCCGCGGCAGGGGCGGGTGTGCGACGCGCCGCGGTCGTGATCACCGCGCTCGCGACGCTCGCGTACGGCGCGTACCGCACGACGCAACCCACGCCGCCGGCGCCGCCGCCGCCCGCCCCCACCGACGTGGCGCACGGGGTGACGCTCACGAAGGTCGTGGACGGGCTGGATCAGCCGGTCGCGCTCACGTTCGCGCCGGGCGATCCGCAACGGCGGCTCTTCGTCGTCGAGAAAATGGGACTCGTTCGCATCCTCGCAGACGGGCGGCTGCAACCGGCGACGGCAGCGTTTCTCGACGTCCGCGATCGCGTCTCGGGGTCGACGGAGCAAGGCCTCCTCGGCCTCGCTTTCCACCCCGATTTCGCGCGCACACGGCGCTTCTACGTGAACTTCACCGATCGCAAGGGTGATACTCGCGTCGTCGAGCTCGCCGCACGCGCCGACGATCCCGACCACGCCGATCCGACGTCGGCGCGCGAGCTGCTCGCCGTCCACCAGCCATACGCGAACCACAACGGCGGCGATCTCGTGTTCGGGCCCGACGGCAAGCTGTACGTCGGCCTCGGCGACGGCGGCGCCGCCGGCGATCCGCACGGCAACGGCCAAAACGACGCGGCACTCCTCGGCAAGATGCTGCGCCTCGACGTCGACGCCGAGCGCGGCGAGCGTCCGCGACCCGTCGTCGTCGCGAAGGGTCTGCGCAATCCGTGGCGTTACAGCTTCGATCCCGCGACGGGCGACCTCTGGATCGCCGACGTCGGGCAGAACCGCTGGGAGGAGATCGACGTCCTGCCCGCGGCCGCGCTCGCCGCCGCGACGCCGGCGAACTTCGGCTGGAATGCGATGGAGGGACGGCACTGCTACGCCCGGCGCAACTGCGACGCGACGCAATACGTCGCCCCGATCCTCGAGTACAGCCACGACGAGGGATGCTCGATCACCGGCGGCTTCGTCTACCGCGGCCACGCACTGCCCGCGCTCACGGGCGCGTACTTCTACGCCGACTTCTGCACCTCGATCGTGCGCAGCGCGCGCCGCGACCGCAGCGGGAGTCTCCGCGATTCGTGGGAATGGCGTCCCGCTCTCGACCCGCAGTCGCAGCTCGCGAACATCTCGTCGTTCGGCGAGGACGCCGACGGGGAGCTGTACATCATCTCGTTGCGCGGCATCATCTATCGGCTCGACCCCGCCGGCGGCGCGGCAGCACACTGAGCGGTCGTGCCGCGAACCAACGCGCCGCCGTAGATCCTGCCGACGCCGACGCACGGCGGTTGTTCGTCGAAGTGCGCGCGTTCGCGCTGAACGCGCGCGTCGCGGGCGGCGGCGGGGGAGAACGGGGGGCGCGGGGACGTAGAATTTAGCGCGCTGACCACGACGTGCGCTCGCACGTAGGCGCCCGCATGCGCCCGTGACGTTCGCCCGGACGCGGACCGCCGCGCGCGCGTGCCGGCCCCGCGCACCCCGTTCTCCCCTGCCGCCGCCCGCGCCGACCACCCGTTCTACGTTGACGAAGCGGATGCCCGCGCGCTACGGAGCGGCGTGCGTTGCGAGACCGTGATCCGCGGCGGCGACGTCTTCGACGGGACGGGCGCGCCGCCGATCCGCGCCGCCGTCGGAATCGAGCGTGGTCGTATCGTCGCCGTCGCCGCCAACGGCGACGCGGCGTCGCTCGACGGGGCGAACGTCGTCGACGCGGCGGGGCTCGCCGTCGCGCCGGGGTTCATCGATTTGCACTCGCACTCCGATTGGATCTTGCCGCAGGCGGACCATGGCACGATCCTCGCGCCGCTCCTCGAGCAGGGGGTGACGACGATCGTCACCGGCAACTGCGGCTTCTCGCCGGCGCCCGTCGAGCCGCAGAGCGCGCGCCTGCTCGACGAGGGCAGTGAGCTCGTCCGCGACCGGCCGCTCGCGTTCGAGTGGCGCACGCATCGCGAGCTCCTCGACCGCCTCGCGAGCGCGCCGCTGGCGCTGAACGTCGCGCACCTCGCCGGTCACGGCTCGATTCGTCTCGCCGTGATGGGCGACCGCTTCGAGCCGGCGCGCGCCGATGACGTCGCCGCGATGGCGACGTGGGTGCGCGAGGCGATGGACGCCGGTTGCATCGGCCTCTCGACGGGGCTCGGCTACGCGCCCGGGATGTTCGCCACACCAGACGAGCTGACCGCGCTCGCGCGCGTCGTCGGCGAGTACGGCGGGCTCTTCACCTCGCACGTCCGAGCGTACAGCTGGATCTCGCCGTTCTTTTCCCTGAACCCGCTCGGCTGGCGGGCGCACAACCTACGTGCGCTCGACGAGATCCTCGGCGTCGGCACCGCCGCGGCGGTGCGCTTGCAGGTCTCGCACCTGATCTTCGTCGGCCGCGCGACGTGGCGCACGCAGCGCGACGCGATCACGGCGGTCGAGCGCGCGCGCGACGGCGGCCTCGACGTCGGCTTCGACACGTTTCCGTACACCGCCGGCAACACGACGATCCGCGTCGTCTACCCGCCGTGGGCGCAGCACGATCTACCGCACAACTTGTCCTCGGCGCTCGTGCGCGCGCGGCTGCGCGCCGAGCTGCGCGTGCTGCGGCGGCTCATCGGCATCGACGTCTCCGACATCCAGCTGCTGCACGCCGTCGATCCCGCGCTCACCGAGCTCGAAGGCCTGCGCTTCGATGAGATCGGGCGGCGCCTCGGACAAGATCCGCTCGACGCCTACTTTCACGTCACGCGCGCCAGCGCCGCGAAGGCGCGGGTGATGCTCTTCCAGTACAGCGGCGGCGCCGACGACGAGCACGCGCTGCGCGACACGCTCGCCCACCCGCTGAACGCGATCGAGACCGACACCATTCTCACCAGCACCGGCCATCACAATCCGGCGAGCTTCGGCACCTTCCCACGTTTTCTCGGACGCTACAGCCGCGAGCTCGGCTTGGTGTCGCTCGCGACCGCCGTCCACAAGATGACGGGCCTCCCCGCCGAGCGCGCGCGCCTCGCCGACCGCGGCCGCGTGCGCGCAGGCGGCGCCGCCGACCTCGTCGTCTTCGATCCGGCGACTGTCGCCGGGCTCGCCGATTTCGACGTGCCGACGGCGCGGCCCCGCGGCATCCACCACGTGCTGGTGAACGGCGTCGCGACGGTCACCGACGGCCGGCACACCGCAGCCCAACCGGGCGCGCTGCTCCACCGCGGCTGACGGGTCGAGCGTGCTCTGGACGAGAGAGTTCCGCGGCAAGACGGTCGTCGTGACCGGCGCGTCGAGCGGCATCGGTCGCGCGACGGCGCTGGCCTTCGGCGCGCTCGGCGCGCGCGTCGCGCTGATGGCGCGGCGGCGCACCGTCCTCGACGAGGTCGCGAAGGAGCTCGCGAGCCGCGGCGCCGACACCCTCGTCGTTCCGACCGACGTCACGCGCCAGCCGGCGGTGCGCGCCGCGTTCCGCACCATCGCCGAGCGTTTCGAGCGCATCGACGTCGTCGTGAACAACGCCGGCATGCTGATCCCCGCGCCGGTCGCCGAGATGCGCGCGGCGGACCTCCGCGCCATGGTCCAGGTCAACCTCTTCGGCGCCGTCTTCGTGATGCAGCAGGCGGTCGCGCGCATGCGCCACCAAGAGCACGGCGGCTGCATCGTGAACGTCGCGTCGCTCGGGGGACGGCGCGGTGTCTCGCCGATCGGCGGCTACTGCGCGACGAAGTTCGCGCTCGTCGGCGTGACCGAAGCGCTGCGCGTCGAGCTTCGCGGCACCGGGATCCACGTCGCGCTCGTCATGCCCGGCGTGATCGAGACCCCGATGGCAGACCGCGCCGCGGAGTCGGAGCTCGACGTCTGGCCGTCGGCGCTCAACATGCCAACCGCGTGGGTGGTCTGGGCGATCCTCGCCGCCGCACGCTTCCGCCTAGTCGAGCTCGCGGTCCCCCCCGGCGCCGCGACACTCGAGAAGCTGGCATCGCTCGTCCCCGGCCTCACCGACAGCGCCATCCACTGGGGCACGACCGCGACGCGCTTCCTGACAGCGCTCGTCGAAGGAAAGCACGCGCGCAGCGCCGTGCCCGCGAAACGAGGGCGCTAAGAGACACCGCCGCGCGCCCGGCCGCCGCGCGCGCGGGACGACTCAGCGTCGCGTGCAGTGGCGGGTGAGAACGGGGTGCGCGGGGACGTAGAATTTGCGCGCTGACCACGAACGTGCGCTCGTACGCAGGCGCCCGCATGCGCCCGTGACATTCACGCGGGCGCCGCCGCCGTGCGCGCGTGCCGGCCCCGCGCACCCCGTTCTCACCCGCCACCGCACGCGACGCCGCACCACTGCACGCGACGCCGCGCGCCAACGCACGCGACGCTGCGCTTCAGTGACGCTTCTCGAGACGCACGTCGAGCCGGCCGACCTGCTGCTCGCGCACTTCGACGGGCACGGTCTTCTCGGCGAGGCTCTGGTGCCAGACGCGGGCGCTGTAACTGCCGACGGGCACGCCGGTGATCGTGTACTCGCCGCGCTCGTCGGTGACGGCGACGTACGGATTCGCATGCACGACGATGAACGCTTCCATCTTCGGATGGACGTTGCAGCGCAGCGGCACCACACCGGGCTTGTCGAACGTGATGCTCTTCCTCTTGCCCTCGGCGTACATGCCGAGGTCGAACGGCATCGTACGGCTGTCGGAGCCGACGTTGTGCAGGTGCGAGTCGCTGTTCACGAAGTCGACGGTGGTGCCGACCGGCACCGCGAGCACGTGCGGCAGGAACGCGTCGTTGCGTTGATCCATGACCGCGTGCGGCGCGTCGGCCGCAGCGGGCTGCGACAGCCCCTCGATCATCACGACCGCGTTCGCGACGGGCGTGCTCGGGTCGCTCGTGACCGTACCCTTCACTGCGCCGGTCGCGGCGCGCGCTGTCGTCGCCGATGCGAGCAGGAGCGCCAGCGCCACCGTGACTGCGAGCCGCGTCGTCATCGTGCGCCCTCCGTCGCCTTCGCAGCCGGCGCGCTCAGCTCGACGTCGACGACCTTGTTCTCCCCGTCCTTGACGGTGAACGGCTGCGTGCGTGTGCCGAGCTCCTCGTGCCAGATGCGCAGCGTATAGCTCCCCGGCGGCAGGTCGCGGATCTCGTACGCACCGTACGCATCGGTGACGGTGTGATACGGATGCTCGGCGACGTCGATGAAGCTGCTCATCCAGGTGTGGCGGACGTCGCAGACGAGCGCGATGAGACCGGCGCGAGCGAGCGGCTTCCGGACGTGGCGTCCGGGCGTGAGCGCGACGTTGAAAATCGGCTCGGTGCCGATGTGCGCGTCGGCGTTGTGCAGGATCGGATCGCTGTTCGTGATCTCCAGCCACTGGCCGACCTCCGCGACCTGGACGTGCGGCTGGAAGCGGCACTCTTTGTTGTCGAGCACGATCGTCGTGTCGTGCTCCGGACTCTTGCCGCCCATCACGCCGTCGACCGTCACGACCGCGTAGCGCACGCCGCCGCTCGGCCCGACGACGAGCCGTTCGTCGGGGACGCCCTTGCCGCAAACCTCGTGGCTCTTGAACACGGGGAGCGGCGGGCGGGCCGGAGCAGTACCGGCCAGACGCACCGTGCCGCTCACGATCGCGGACGCGGCCTGCGCCGGCGCGGCCGAGAGCACCGCGACGGCCGCCGTCAGCGGCAGAAGTCCGCGCATCAGTGTCGATCTCATCGTCCCTCCTCGGGCCATCGCACGCGGCGGTGGGGCCGGCGGTGCTCGGCCGCCGGCCCGACCACGGCGTTCGCCGCTACTTCTTCAGCGTCGCCACGAACGCGGCGACGTCGTTGAGGTCCTGATCCGACAGCTTGGGCTTCGGCATCTTCGCGTCGGGCTTCTTCGACTTCGGATCGCCGATATACGCCTTCAGCCACGCCTCGTCGTGCTTCGCGCCGGCGCCGTCGAGCGGGCCGCCGGTCGCTGCCATCTTGCCGCCCTCGCCGGCGATGCTGTGACACATCTTGCAGCTCTTCTCGTAGATGGCCTTGCCTTCGGTCGCGCCCGCCCACGCGCTCGCGGCTCCGCCCGCGACCGTGAGCGCCATCCCCGCGAGCAAGAGCCGTCTCCACATTCTTGTCGTCGATTTCATGCTGTCTGCCTCCCTCCAACTGGGACCACGAGCTCGCGAAGCGCCCGGGTCGGTGTGACCTTCCCGTTGCTACGCACCTTCGGCCCACCCGCCGAAAGACGGCGCGCTCGATAACACGATCGTCCGTCGAACGCGAGATGCGCAGCCCGTCGTCGTCTTCGGCCGACGCGGGGCGGGTACCACAAAGCGGTCGTCGCAATGCCGAACACCGCTCGCGCACGTTCGTCGCGCACTCATGACTCCAGATGACACGTCGTACACTTCGCCTCGTCGGGAACGGTGCCGTCCTCGGCCGGAACGTCACCGGCGTGACAGGCGCGGCAGAAGTCGTGCCCGAGCTGCGGCAGCGCGGCGGGCGAGCGCGCGAACTTGCGATGCGGCACCTCGCCGACGCCTTGATGACAAAAACCGCAGTCGACGCCGGACTCGATGTGACGCTCGTGCGGGAACCGCACCTGCTCCGACACCGGTCCGATCTCGGCGGTGTGGCACGCGAGGCACTCGTCGGCGGCGACGTCGGTCATCGGTTTCTTGATGCGCTCGTGGCAGTCGCCGCACCTCGCGGCGGTGAGCTTCAGCTCGCCGTGATGCGGCTCGCCGAAGCGCGCGCCGCTCGTGTGGCAGGCGGTGCAGCGCAGCCGCGCACCGACGACGTGCGGCGTGTGCGAGAAGTCGCGGCCGAACGCTGTGCCCGACACCAGCTCGACCCCGAAGTGGCACGTCAAGCACTCGGCTTGGTACGGCGCCTGCGTCCACGGCACCGACGTCGGCGCCCGCTCGCCGGCGGCAACGAGTCCCTCGCCGACGACCCGATGTACGCTCTGGATGAGCTCGAGCGCGTATCCGGGATTGTGCACCGCCTTGCCGCGCTCGACGAGCGCGAGGTTCTCCTTCGCGATTTGCAGCTTCCCGGCACCGTCGCCGCGCGCCTCCAGACGCGCCTCGGCGCTCCGCAGCTCGTCGCGCACGCCGTCGAGCCGCTGCTTCAGGCCGAGCTGCCAGGTGCGAAACATCGTGAGGTACGCCGGCCCGTGACAACTCATGCAGCTGATCTCGTTCGCGACCCGGTGCTCGCCCTGCTGGCGGTTGTGACACGCCTCGCAACGCACGCCCGCGAGGTACATCGCGGCCGGCCGCGGCTCGACGCCGCGCCCGCCGAGACCGCGGTAGAGATCCCGCACGGCGGAGTGACCGGCGGCCGGGCTGTGGCAGGTCTCACAGCCGCCGGCGAGCAGCTCCTCGCGCGGCGGGACGCCGTGGCGGATCTCGATGTGGCAGTTCAGGCACTCGACCTTGTGATCGGTGACGTGCATCCGATGGAGGAACTCCGTCTCCGCGTAGCGCGCGATCCGTGTGGCGTCGTTGTGACAGGTGAAGCAGCGCTCGCGCGGCACCTCGCCGGCGCCGCGGACGACCTCCTCGTGACAGCCGAGGCAGTCCATGCCGAAGCGCTTCACGTCGCCGTGGTCGAACGACAACCCGGCGGTGGTGATCGTCTTGTCGGGGACGGCGTGGCAGAGCGTGCAGCGCGCGGTGCCGGCATTGAGCGGCGTGTTCTTGAAATGGCAGAGGAAGCAGGTGCTCGACGTGACGGCGATGTGCGAGCCCTGCACGATCTGCGAGTGACAGCTCGTGCAGCGCAGCTGCTTGCCGCGCCGCATTTCCGAGAGGTGCGGTTGGTGATCGAACAGCACGCCGGCGTAGAGCTCGCGGCCGAGGAGAATGCGCTTCGCGTGGCACCCGCTGCGGAGACAGCTCTGGTCGTCGACCTCCGCCCACGGATTCGTCGAGTACGTCCCGGTGAAGTAGCGCGCGACCATCGACAACGCCTCGTACTTCTTCCGCAACTCGGAGGTGATGCCCGGGGGAATGTGACACTCGACGCACGCGATGCCGTTGTGCTTCGATTTCTTCCACGACTCGTAATACGGCGCCATGATGTGGCAGCTGCCGCAGAACTGCGGCTGCGACGTCACCTCGAACGAGAGGAACGTCATCGCCACCGCGACCGGGACGAACACCGCAACCCCGATCGCGGCCCAGAGCGCCCAGCGGCCGATACGCCCCATGGTCCGACGGCGGGCCGCGGCCTACCGTCCCTCCCCGGCCGCGCGCGCGCGCCGGCGCTCGCGGCGATAGAGCACCGTGACGCCGACGAGGAGCAGGATGAACACCCACACCAGCGCCAGCACGAGATAGCGCAGGCGCCCGTCCTGCTCGGCCTCGTGCGCGGCGCCGCGGACCTCGTCGGCGATCGAGCGCGCGCCGCGCGTCAGATCGGCGACGCGATTCACGTTGAGCGCGTGCTGCACCGGCAGCGCCTCCATCAAATACGCCCAGCCCTGCTGCAGCCGCGGCCGGAAGCGGACGACGGTCGGCGAGGTCTCGGCCACGCGCGAGATCTCCTCGCGCGCGGTCGTGAGGTCATCGCGCGTCTGGCGCAGCAGCGTGCGTAGCTTCTCGGCCGCGACGGCGCCCGGCGTGCCCTCGGCGTGACACCCGGAGCAGGCGGTGACGAAGAGCTCGTCGTCGGGCTCGCGCGTGTCGTGATAGCCGTGGCAGCTGACGCACTCGGAGAGCCCGCCCTCCTCCGCCGCCTTCCGATGCGGGCCTTCCTCCAGATAGCCGCGAATGCGGGCGTGGCAGTGCCCGCACACCTTGGCGATCGCGCCGACCTGCGGCGGCGTCGCGCCGTGCGCGCCGTGGCACGTCGCGCACGTCGGCGCGCCGGGATGCTCTTCGATGAAGAGCGCACGGCCGTGGACGCTGTCGCGGAACTTCTCCTGCTGATCGGTCGCGATCCCGTACGGCGCCATGAGCTGCGCGTCGGAATGACAGCGTCCACACGTCGCCGGGATGTTGCGCGGCGAGACTGGGCTCGTCGGCTCGCGGCGCGCGACGATGCGATGCGCCCCGTGACAGTCGCTGCAGACGGCGACGCGGTCGTCGCCTTGCGCGAGCAGCAACCCGTGGCGCGACGTCTGGTACTGCGCGTATTGATCGGTCGCGAGGCCGAACGGCCGCATGCGCGCCGGGTCGGCGTGACACGACGCGCAGAGGCGTGGAATGTCGGCGCGGCGCGGCTTGCCGACGTACCCCTTCGCCGCCGCGTGCGACTCCATCCCGACGATCGTCGGGTCGCCGCCGTGGCAGCTCGCGCATCCGAGCTCGCCGGCGTGGACGCTGTCGGCGAGCTCCGTCTTCACGTTCGGATGGCAGTTGACGCACGACTCCTCGGCGCCGGCGCGCATCGGCAGCGCCAGCACGAGCATCGCGGTGAGGATCACGGTACGGAGGAGTCGTCGCGGCATCGTCAGCGGTAGTACTGCCGCGCCGCGAGGTAGACCCACGCGGCGATCGCGAGGACGCCGAGCGCGCGATGCACGACCTTGCGCCACGCCGGCTCGGTCTCGGCGCGATCGACGAGCGGCAGCGCGAACACGACGACGAAGAGCGCCGCCACCGCGAGCGCCGCGAGACCCGGAGGCAGACTCCGCAGCAGACGACGCGTCGGCAGGAAATACCAACGCGGCTGCACGTCGGGCAGCGGCGCAAGCGGATCGGCCGGACCGAGGAGCGTCGGCGGAAGCACGACGGCGAGCGACAGAACCACGCCCCAGGCGATCACCACCACGAGCAAGACGTCGAGCAGGAGATCGGAGAGTGGACGCGTCGTCCGCGCGCGCGGGTCGCCGGGCTCGCGCCAGTCCTCCTGCAAGCCGGCGTTCCACACGGTGAGCAGGTGGATGCCGAGACACGCGAGCGCGACCATCGGCAGGATGCCGACGTGAAACGCGTAGAACCGCAGCAACACCTCTTCGCCGATGTCCCACCCGCCCCAGAAGACGTTCAGCAGCGCGCTGCTGACGACCGGGATGCGCGCGATCGTCTCGCGCGCGGCGTCGATCGACCAGTACGCATATTGGTCCCACGGCAAGAGCGCGCCCGAGAACGCGAAGGCGACGGCGACGACCAGCAGGACAAGCCCCGTCGCCCAGCTCAGCCGTCGCGGCGCCAGATAGGCGCGCGCGAAATAGATGCGCACCATGTGGAGCATGGCCGCGAGCACCAGGAGGTCGGAGCTCCACGCGTGCACGGAGCGCACGAGCCACCCGAAGCGCACCTCGTCGGTGAGGATGCCGATGCTGTAGTGCGCCGCCTCGGCCGACGGGCGGTAATAGATCATCAGCAGGAGGCCGGTCGCGACCTGGAGGGCGAAGAGGAAGAGCGCGAGCGCGCCGAACGCGTGCCCGACGGAGATGCGCGCCGGCACCGCCCGGTGCAACGTGCCCCAGACGATCTCGCCCAGCGGGTAGAAGAGGCTCGTGCTAGACCTGTCGCTCTTCGCGGGCTGAAACATAGATGTCGTCCCCGACCAGCGCCACGCGGAAGTGCGTGAGCGGCCGTCGCGGCGGTCCCGACACGACGTTGCCGCGCTCGTCGAACCGTCCGTCGTGACACGGACAGTCGAAGAGCCGCCTGCTCTCCTCCCATTTGATGACGCACGACTTGTGGGTGCAGAACGCCGACACGCCGACGAAGCCGCGCGCGAGGTTCAGGATCCAGACCGGCTCCTCGTCGACGAGCACGAGCCGGCCCGTACCGGCGGGAATGTCCGCGGCGCGGCCGACGCGCACGCGTCGCGGCCCGAGACTCGAGCGGACGGACTCGCGCGGGAAGAGATACGCGAGGATCGACGCGATCACACCGCCCGCGCCCGCGATCACCGTTCCGGCGAAGACGCGCCCGAGAAACGAGCGACGGCTCGTGCCCGACACGTCGGTGCTACCCTGGCCGCCGCCGTCCACGGTCACCGCCGCCGCCCGTACCACATTTTCCGTTTCCGGCCCAAAGTCGCCTTCCACTCTCCCTCAGCGACGGACACGAACATCGCGCCGTCTCCCGTCAGATCGGCGACACGAATATGTCGCCGGCGATCTCGGGCTCGAGCGCGATCTCCGTCTCGCCGATCTTGATCACCAACGCCGGCAGCGTTTGCTGCACCCGTACCGTCGCGCCGGGCGCGACGCCGAGATCCCCGAGGCGGTCGATGCGGCGATGCGAGCGCGACGCGATGAAGACGATGCGGCAATCGACGCCGATCGCCGCCTCGCCGAGCGGTGTCACCAGCGGACGCACCTCGCGCGTGAAGCGCTCGCAGCAGCGGCCGCGCGGAATCGGCCGGTCGTGCGGGCAGGTCGG
This sequence comes from Binatia bacterium, assembly GCA_041488235.1. Taxonomy (GTDB): domain Bacteria; phylum Desulfobacterota; class Binatia; order UTPRO1; family UTPRO1; genus DP-19. Next base: position 7,579 of record JBGPOW010000054.1, on the reverse strand, counting down.
CGGATGGCTGAGAAAGGCGCAGATGCGCTCGGTCGCCGCGTCGGAGAGGACGTGCGTGTGCTCGAGCTCGCATGCGCCGGCCTCCATCGCCGTCGCGTCGACCTGGATCACGTCGAAGAGGAGCCGCTCGGCGAGACGATGGCGGCGAATGACGGCCGCGGCGCGCTCCTCACCGGCGGCGGTGAGCGCGAGGCTGCCGTTCGCGCCGGCGACGAAGCCGCGCCGGCGTGCCTCGTCGATCGCCGCGCGCACGTCGAAGTCGAACGTCTCGCCGGCAAGGTCCGACGCCGCCGTCGTGCCCTGCTCGCGCAGCGTCCAGAGACGCTCCAGCACCTCCTCGAGCGGCTGGTCGGCGTGGCTCATGCGGAGCGCTCCGCGACGCCGAACCAGCGCGCGAGCGCGCGCGTGAGGCGGCTCGGCGCCGGCACCTCGTAACGACACTCGGGGCAGCGGAGCAGCCGACAGCCGCGCTCGAGCGGACAGCGCGCGCGACAGGTGCGCCCGTCCTCCTCCCGATAGCGCGCGCCGCAGAGCGGGCACGTCACGAGGTAGGTGGCGAGGTCGGTGGCGGCTCGTGGCGACATCGCATCGTCGCGGGCTCCACGCAACGCCGCGCCGGACTCCTGGCTCACGCGACGCGGCGCCGTCACGACAGCCCCACCGCGCGCAGCGCGACATTCACCGTCCCGCCGACGGCGAACGCGAAGGGAAAGATGAAGGCGCTCATCGCGACCGCCGTCCGCAAGCCGTGCTCGCGCACGATCACGAAGAAGTTGGCGACGCACGGGATGAAGAGCGTGATCGTCACCAGCGCGACCACCGCCTGCACCGGGCTCAAGAGACCGCGTCCGAAGAGCGCGTAGATGCCGGCCGAGCCGTAGTCGCGGCGGAAGAAGCCGACGAGAAACGCCTCCGCCGCCTGCGGCGGCAGCTGCAGCATGCCGACGATCGCCGGCTCGCTGGCGCGGACGACGCGCGCCAGGACGCCGGTCGCGTCGAGGATGAAGAGCACCAGCGTCCCGAGCACGAAGATCGGCACCGCCTCCTTGAGGTACCACTCGAGTCGCGCGACGGTCTTCAGCACGACGTTGGCGAGCTGCGGTCGGCGGATCGGCGGCAGCTCGAGGATCAGATCCGAGCGCTCGCCCGGGAGGAGGCGCGCGGCGAGGAAGCCGACGGCGAAGAGCACGCCGACGACGACCGTTCCCCAGACGATGGGCGCCCAGATCGGCAGCGCGCCGAGGAGCCCGAGGATCACCCCGAGCTGTGCCGAGCACGGCACGCCGAGCGCGAGCAGCAAGGTGACGAGAACGCGCTCTTTGCGCGTCTCCATGATGCGCGCGGTCAACGTTGCCATGGTGTCGCAGCCGAGCCCGAGCACCATCGGCAACACGGCTTTCCCGTTCAGGCCCATGCCGCGAAAACCGCGGTGCACGACAACGGCGAGACGCGGCAGATACCCCGAGTCCTCCAGCACCGCGAACGCGAGAAAGAAGGCGCTCACGATCGGCAGGATGATCGCGAACGCGTACGTGAGCGCGATCGTCACGAGTCCGTATGGGCCGACCAGCATGTCGCGGACGAAGCCGAGCGCGGGAACAGCGGCGCCGCTCGGCGCCAGCATGGCGACGGCGCCGTCGACGGCGCCGATCACCAGCGGATTCAGCCATGCGCCGAAGACCGTATGCTCAAGGAAGTTGACGCCGGTGCCGGCGGCGAACACGCCGACGAAGCGGTACACGACGTACAGCACGACGAAGAGCATCGCTCCGCCGCTGCCGCGTGCCGTCGCCCAGCGTCCGAGGGCGGCACGCATCGCCGGAACGCGATCCGCCGTCACCGCCGCAAGCGCGATCACCGACCATGCCATCACCCGCGCCGCGGGATGTGCCATCGCCGCGACGAGACCGAGATCGCCCGCGAAAAGCGCGAGCGCCGCCGCGGCGGCGGCGAGCGCGACGGCGGCGCAGCGGCCGACGTGCGTCGCCGCCGGCGCCTCCGTCGCGGCGCTGCTGCGGACGACCGCCTGCGCGATCCGTTCCGCCGTCCGCATGCGGGCGCGCGCGATTTCGTAGCCGACGCGGCTGTGGAGGCGGCCGCGCACCTCGCGCCACTCGTCCTCGACGATCGCGACCTCCGCGGCGGAGAGCCGCGATCGCAACCAGTCGCCGAGCGTCGTGTCGCCGGCGAGACACATGAGCGCCAGGGCGCGCGCGGCGATCGGAGAGCCGGTGAAGAGGCGTTGCGTCCGCAGCAGCGCCGCCTCGACGGCGGCGGGGTAGCGGACGCGCGTGCTGCTCGCGCGCGCCGCCGCGAGCGTCTCGGCGAGCCGGCGCACGCCGTCGCCGCGCACCGCGACCGTCGGCACCACGGGAACGCCGAGCGCGGACGACAAGGCCGCGGCGTCGACGGCGAGGCCGCGGTCACCCGCCTCGTCCATCATGTTGAGCGCGATCACGAACGGCAGGCCCGCCTCCGCGAGCTGCAACGCCAGCGCGAGCGCGCGCGCGAGGTTCTTCGCGTCGGCGACGAGTAGCACGGCGTCGACACCGGCGAGCAGGATGTCCCGCGTCACGCGCTCGTCCTCGGAGCTCGGCGTGAGCGCGTTCACGCCCGGGGTATCGATCAGCTCGACCGCGCCGTCGAAGCGCGCGGCGGCGCGCGCCACCTCGACCGTCGTCCCCGGATAGTTGCTGACGGTCGCGTACGTCCCGGTCAGCGCCCCGAAGATGACGCTCTTGCCGACGTTCGAGTTGCCGACGAGCGCGACGCGCCGCAGCCTGAGCGGCGCCGACGGCTGCGCGCGGTGATCGTTCGCGGTCGCCGCGCCGATGCCGACGTGGCGGGCGATCGCCTCCGCGCTCGACCGGTCGGATACCTGCTCCGCGTCGGGACGAGAGGCGGCGCCGCCGGCATTACCCGCGGCGCGAGCCATGGGCGACGCGCGCCGACGCGCGCTCTTCCATCGAGACCGCCGCCGGCTGGTAGCCGCACCAGGGATCGGTCGCGAGGTGATTGCCGCAGAGTGCGTACGCACGCGAGCGCGAGCCGCCGCAGATGTCGGCGTACTCGCAGCGCCCGCAGCGGCCGAGGAGCGCGCTCGGATCGCGCAGCGTCTGGAAGAGCGGCGACTCGCGGTAGATCTCGGCGAGCCCGTCGGTCCGGACGTTCCCCGCGCGCAGAGGCAGGAAGCCGCTCGGGAAGACGTCGCCGGTGTGCGAGACGAACGCGAAGCCGTTCCCGGCATTCACGCCACGCGGCGCGAGCCCGACGGTGTGACCCGGTCCTTCCGAGCGCGTGAGGAGACTCGGCATCGCGCGCATCCGCGTCGTCGACGCGGCGTGCTCGGTCTCGTGCTGCGCGACGTAGCGGCGGTAGTGCGGCGCCTCGGTCACCTTCACGATGAAGGGCGCGCTCTTCTGCACGCGATGCAGGATCGCGAACGCGTCCTCGCATTGCTCGGGCGTGAGACCGCCGAGCGCGACACCGCGGCCGACCGGCACGAGGAAGAACACCTCCCAAAAGACGATCCCGAGGCGGCTCACGAGCGCCACCATCTCCTCGAGGTAGCCGATCGAGCGGCCGCAGAGCGTCGTATTGATCTGCAGCGGCAGCCCGCAGCGGTGCGCCCACTCGACGGCGGCCATCGTCTTCGCGAACGCGCCGGGCACGCCGCGGAAGCCGTCGTGCAGCTCCGCGTTCGGGAAGTCGATGCTGAGCGCCATTTGGTCGAGGCCGGCGTCCTTCAGCTCTCGGACGAGGTCTTCGGTGAGCGCGGCGGTCGCGGCGGGGATCGTTCCCATGCGCAGGCCGAGCGTCTTGCCGTAGCGGATGAGCGCGCAGAGATCGGGACGCTTCACCGGGTCGCCACCGCTCAGGATGAAGACCGGCGTTCCCATCACGGCGACGTCGGTCAGGAGGCGCTCGCCCTCCGCCGTCGTGAGCTCGCCGGGATGCCGCGCCGACTGCGCTGACGCCCGGCAGTGGCTGCACGCGAGATCACAAGCCTGCGTCGTCTCCCAGATGACGAGGAAGGGTGCCTTCGCGAAATCGACTGTGGGAGGCGGGCCCATCGTGCATTCGGTTCGTGCGCGTCGTGCGTTCGAGCGTCCCTGCGGGGAATCGAACCCCGGTTTCCACCCTGAGAGGCATCGCAAGCTGTGGTCTTCCCAGCGAGCGGTGCCGGAGTGGCGTCCTGGGCCTGCTAGACGACAGGGACTGATCGAGCAGGGAGCAACAGGCGGGCCAACGAAGCGAGTCCCGTGAATCGTGCGCTCGCGGCGGCGGCGCCTCGGATCTGTTGCGAACGCGAGAATTGATGCTGGCGCACGATTCCCAGGAAGAGGAACTCGCTAATGGCATCCGCCCGCTGCGAAGCCACTCTCGCAGTCCGGAAAAACCCCGGCCTTTTCCTGTTCACGTATGCGAATCGCTGTAACGCGACGCGCGATTCCTCGCGAATTTTCCCGGGGCACACTTTCTGCTCACTGCGTGTGACAGATCACCAGGCCTCCATCCATGAGGAAGGCGCAATGATGCGGTTTCCGAATCGTAGGGCGAGCAGCAACGGCCAGGGAGGAGTACCGGTCATGACGGCACAAACGAGAACGCACTTCGCACCACGCCCCGCTCATCGGGGTCCTCTCACGGCAGTGCTCGCGCTGACTGCCGGCGTGCTGCTGATCGCGGGTACCGCGGCGGCGAAATACTTCCCCGACGGTTCGGTGCAGAACGGCACGACCGGCGGCTGGGTCACGCCGAACGACATGGTCTGCATACTCGGCGTGCACACTGACGGCACCCTGGACATTGCTGCCGGTGTCACGAACTCCCGAGATTGCATCTACCTCACGGTCACCGGAAGAGACCCCGTCGATGTGACCGCTTCTTCCATGTGCGGCTCGGGCGCAGCAGCGTGCAACGTGGCCGCCAACTGCACGGGAACGAATGGGACCACGAAGGGTACTCTTGCGTGGAACGCGACAGATCTCAAATGTTACGACTCCGCGCCATGCACCGTAGCCGGCTTTGCGGCGGGAACATACGGCGGAATACTTTTTCCAGGCAACGACGGCGCGAAGCATGGGTTGGCGACGTCCATTTGCGTCGACGCTCTTGGTAACGGCATCTCCCTGAAGGATCTGGATAGGACCGCGCAGATGTGCGCCGCGAAGGGCGGCATCTGGAAACAGACATCGGCGACGGCTCCCTCTGGATTTGCCGGGACGTTCCCTACGGCAGGATTTGGCGGCGCGTGCATTGCCTACGGCAGGCAGTTCGCGAGCCAGGATGCCAACGGCGTCCCTCTGGCGTTTGGCCTCGAGGGCACGACGACGGCACAAGCGGGGTATTGCTATACCTCGATGAATTGGACCGCCGTTTACAGCACGGCGGCGTGCCCGTCCCTTAAAGCCAGCACCGCTCCCTACGACGCAGCGTCAGCCTATGACTGGTCGGTAGCGAGCAGCCAGTGCCGGTATGCCAAAAGCATTGCCGGCAAAGTCGTCAACGCCCTGACGAACGCTGACGGCACGACGGTCGCGGCAGCCACGTACGTGGATCTGAGCGCCTACACCACTATGGGAGACTGCCTTGCTCACGGCGGCACCTGGAATAACTGGGTTGGTCAGGCTGCAACGGTTACCGCGGTTGGTTCCGACTCGAACACCTACAAGAGACCGGGTTGGGATTATACGACGCAGGTGCCCGACGCGGACGCAGGGTGCTTGCACTGCCACAGCACCCTCACGCAATACAACGGCCCCGCAGAGAGACAGAAGGACAGCTATCTCAAGACCGGCCACAAGAACATGCTGCGGAAGGTTGTGGCCGGCAAGAATTGGGCGGGTCCGGACGGCGTCGTTTACACGCATGATACTGCAGGCCATCCAATCGACTTCTCTGCCGCGACCGTCGCTGGCGGAGCCCTCTATTTCATCTTCGGCGACTGGATGGCTCCGGATCCAAATGCAGTCGGCCCGTTGGGCGATACGACCAGCTACGCGTGCGGAGCGTGCCACACGACCGGGTTCAACGACTCGACGAATCCCGGCGTGCAGTCGATCGGCACCGTCGGATACGTCGCTGTCGAGCCGGTCGCGCCGTACAACAGCAACGTTGCAGCCGGCCACAAGTGGGACATCGAGGGTATCAACTGTTCACGGTGCCACAACGCGACGACCCCGCCAGTGGCGGTGGGTGAGATTCTCGGTGGATCGTGCAGCTGCGCTTCAGCACCCGCATGCACGAATGCCGGCGGCGTCTTCACGACGTCCTGCAGCGTCGATTGCACTCAGATATACCTGACCCAGGCCGCGTGCACCGCCGCCAGCGGAACGTGGACCGCGTTCGGTTCCGGTACGGCCTCCGCGTTCCCGTCGACCCACGCCACCGGCGGCGGCATGGGCGCGCTCGCGACGGGCACCGGCAGGACGAACCTCTGCTTCGGCTGCCATCAGTCGATTGCCAAGAATTGGCCGGCGCAAGGTGGAGCGGCGGGCGGCACGACGCAATACGATCCCACGCGGATCCCGACCGGCGTCAGCCACGGCGCAGCGGCTGGCCGTGACTTCAACGGCCACGTGATCGGCAACTCGTTCCTGAACAGTGTTCATGCGGGATACGCCGGCGTCAACTCCAACACTGCCAACGGCGGAATTCGGCTGAATGCTCTCGGCAAATACGATTTGGTAGATCCAGCCGGTGCCACGGAGTATGGCAGTTTCTTCAAAGGCTACACCTGCTGGCAGTCACCTACGAGCAACAGCCCGGCAAAGACGAAGGCCGACGGCACCGAGATCAAGACCAAATCGGAGTGCGAGAGCCTGTACGGGGCCGGCTCGTGGAGGGCGGATGCCACGGGCGATCTGGGCACCAAGCAGGGTACCTGCTCCACCTGCCACGACGTCCACAACAGCCTCTTCGTCGCGGAACAGGAAGAGTTCGCGCTCCGAAAGACCTGCGAGAATTGCCACGTCAACAACGCCACGACTGGCGCGACCGACGCCGCGGCGCCGCAGGTAGTCGTCGCAGACATTCTCCATTCACACGCAGGAGGGACGCCGTTCGACACTAGCCGGTACGAGAACGCGTGCGTCGTCTGCCACATGGCGACGCAAGCCGAGGAGAACGGCAATCAGAACTCCATGCCGGTACACGTGTGGAGAATCAATACGGATGTCGCGTACAACACCTTCCCGACAACCGGTCAGTTCTACGGCGGGACGTGCTCCGTACACAGCGGCGCGGTCCAGAATGCTCCGTCTCTGCCGGTCGTCTACCTGTCCGACACCTCTGCTGCGAATTGCACCGCCGCGACGCCGACCGCCGGTGTGTGGACAGACCTCTCATCGTCGAAGGACAGGAATGCGCAAACCGCCCCCGACGGCACGTATACGAAGGCGGTTTGGGTAGACCTCGATCTCGCCTGCGGCCAGTGCCACGGCGGATCGTTCGGGCCCGGCGAGACCCACTTCGGTGCGCCCTACAAGAGCAAGGCCGAGCTCGCGGCGGTGGCCAAGGGCATCCATGATGGCGGGAGCGTGACGTATCAGACGACCTTCAGCGCCAAGATCACCGG